>JBLINY010000061.1:0-27129 GCA_047638695.1 Acidimicrobiales bacterium
GCGGGTGCGGTCAGAGATCGACCGAGCTGGCGGAAAGATCGTCGGGGCCATCCTCAACCGCCAACGAGCGACGGGACGCTTCAATCCCTTCTCGCGACGTAAGGGTTATGCCTACTATGGACAGGCGTGAGTTCCGAATCACTGTTTGAGGCCGCCGTGTTCCGCCGGGTAGCTCGATGAAGGTCACAGGGGGCGAGCGCTTGTTCGCCACGACTGCGCTGTTCATCATCATTTACGGCCTTCCCATCGAGTGGTTCACTTCTCCTGGGTTGGCCGACGTCCAAGCGGGGGACCTGCAACAGTCGGGCGGCGCCGGCGTCGTGGTGGTCTTCGTCGCCATCTGGGCCGTGGCAATGATCCGTATGGTCGGCCATTTTGGCGTCATCGTCGAGCTGAGCAAACGAAGCTGGCCGCTGGTGCTGCTATCGCTTTGTGCAGTGCTATCGACACTCTGGTCAGTCGATCCGGCGACGACGCTGCGCCGATCCTTTGCGCTGCTGATCACGACAATGCTTGCCTACTATTTCGTTTCGAAGTTCTCGATCCCCGAATTCGTCCGCATGGCAGCATGGGCGATCCTGGTGGGAACTGCTCTGTCCATCGTCTGGATTGTTGCGTTGCCCAGGTTTGGGCAGCAGCTGTCGTTTGGCGGAGGCAAGAGTTCCTTCACCGGTGTGTTCTTCAACAAGAACGTCGCCGGTCGCTTCTGGACGCTTGCGACAATCCTGCTCGTCTTTGCCGCTCGTACTGATAGGCCACGAAGGTTCTTGTGGTGGCCGCTCGCGGTCGTGAACGCTGTGCTTGTCTTCTTCTCGAACTCGGCGACGTCACTAGGCACGCTGACACTGACCATGGCGCTTTCGGTGGTGTACATCTCATTCCGCAGTCGCAAGACCTTCTACGGCGCCGTGGCGACAAGCTTCCTCGGTGCAATCGTGATCGCCGTTCTATTCGTGACGGTGAACCTCGACATTGTCGCCAAGGTCCTAGGTCGCGATGTCACACTGACCGGTCGCACCGAGTTGTGGGGGCGTCTGCCACCGTTCCTGGTTGAAGCCGTCCCAGTTGGGAGCGGGTTCGCAGCGTTCTGGGGCCCCTACCTGAGTCCGGGCCACGATCTCTACCTCGCCAACAGCTGGTTGCCAGTGAACGCTCACAACCAGCTCTTCGACATTTGGCTTGATCTTGGCCTCGTTGGTGCGATTCTGTACTTGCTTCTACTTTTGCAGGGCGTCGTTCGGGCTTCGCGGTTTGTCCGCCTCGTGCCTGGTGCCAGTGGCTTGTTGCCCTTGGCAATCATCTCGGCCGTCACGATTACCAGCATTACCGAATCGGGTGTCGTTGAACGAAATGCCAACTGGCTGTTGTTAGCGATGTCGGTGCTGTACGTCTCCGCAGCGAGGCGCAAAGACTTCCTCGATGCCCAGGACGCGGCGGTGGCCGAGGCGGCCGCTGCTTCTGACGAACAGGAGTCCGTCATCGATCCTGTCGCCAGCGCCTCGAGCCCTGCCCTCACGTAGCGGTTAGGGCTCCATGGCCCCGACGGTGGCCGTCGCAGGGCGAATTTTACCGACCATGTCGTGCGACGGCTGGCTGGAAGCGTCGCTGGACCCGACGATCTCGTGGCCCGCCGATGGCCGGTAGTTGTACGGGTCGATCGACCCTGCAGCCCGCCCGGCGATATCGCTGCCGAGCACCCAGTTGCTCGATCCTGGGGGAGGGGTGCCGTTGAGCACCGCATTGTTCGAGAAGTGGATGTTGCTTGCCTGCCACAAGTTCCAGCTCGAGCGGTTGGCGGCGTTGAAGACCAGGTTGTTGAAGAAGTAGATTTCGCTGGCATTGTTCGCTGACAGTTCGCCACCGCCGGCCATTGACCCGGTGAGAAGGTTGTTCGAAAGCGTGTTGTTCCGGGCGATCACCCGATCGGCATGGAAGGCGTGGATTCCCCGCCCGCCGTTGTCGACGCACAGGTTGTTCTCGATCAACGTCCAGCCGGTGTAGCCCTCGGTGTGGAAGTCGATGATGACGCAGTTGCCGTCACTTAGGCCCCAGTCGGGATGTGGCACCAGGTTTTCTACACGGGTCACCACATTGTTTCGAACAATGTTGACCGGCGTAGTGCCGTTGCCGGGACCCCGAGCCCAGAAGAACGAGATGGCGCTGGTCTGGTAGAACGATCGACGGCTGGTGTCACGGATGTAGTTACCTTCGATTAGTACACCTTCAGAGCGGGTGACCGAGACGCCACCACCGCCCCAACCTTGAATCACGTTGCCGGCGACCCGAATATTGTGGCTGTCGAAGTCGACCCGGACTCCTGACCCGTGCAATGAATCGTCACGGCCGGTGAGGCGGAATCCCTCGATTGAAACATACGACGACCGTTCGAGACGGAACGCGTTGTTGAACTCGCCGCCGCCGACGATTTCTGCCGTTTCACCCGGGAATGGCTTCACCACGATCCAGGCATCGGGCCGGCCATCGACGTCGACTTCGATGGCGATGTGGCTGCGGTCGTCATAGGTACCACCTCGCACCAGCACCGTCGTCCCCGGAGCAGCTGCTTGCATAGCCCGGGCGATGCTTCTGAACGGGTTGTTCACGGTGCCAGAAGCCCCGTCGGTGCCGGTGACCCCATCAACATGAAGAAGGGCGCCACTGACCGGCACAGCTGGGGAGGGCGAAGGAGTTGGCGACGGGCCTGGAGCCACTGTCGTTGGTGCGGCGGTGGTGGGCGCGGCGGTTGTTGGAAATGCGGTTGTTGGAGCTGCTGTCGTTGGCGCAGCGGTGCCTGGCGGAACAGCGGTTGTCGGGACCGCTCCCGGCGTCGCTGGCTGCGGGTCATCGGTGGCCGAAGGCCCGGTGGATGAAGACTCGCTGGCGGTGGTGGCCGTCGAGCCCGCAGCGGTTGAACTGGTGGACCCGCTCGCTCCGCCGGTGGTCGAGGTGCCTTCGGCAGAGCTGCCAGACCCGGCCGAGGCGGTTGACGACGATGCGCCTAGCGCCTCCGCGGTGATACGAGAGGCAGCGGTTGTGAACGAGCTGGATTCGCCGGTCCCGTCGGTTGTGGCCGTCGGGTCGTCGACAAATGCCAGCTGATCAGGCTGGTCGGCCCTGATCTCCTGGTCATCGCCGGCGAAGGGCGGGGCCACGGTGGTGGCGACAACGAACGCGCTCGCCACTACTGCCACAGCCGCCGATTTGGCCGTGGTGGATCCCGCAAGAATCTGGGTGAGTTTGCTCATCACCCGAAAGGCATCGGGATAGATGGGCCAGAGCTTTAGCCCGGCAGTTGGGCCATGCCGGTGTCAGCAGAGCTGATCTGCGGTTGCTTCGATAGCGCCGACGTCGGCGGAATCAGTGCGTGGGATGCCGCGAAGATCGAAGGCCTCGAAGGCCCCGATCGACTGGGCAACAACCGGAGACGTCAACGTTGGCGCATATCGGTAGGGAAGATCGCACGAGGGGTCTCCGAATCCGAGATCGGCGACCTCGACTCTCGTAAACCCATCGGCCCCGTCAGGCCCAGCCACGAAGTTGCCCTCAACAACGATGACACCGGTCCGAACGAGCGCGAGCGGCGGAACAGCATCTGTAGGAAGGACCAGATTGTTGGCGAAAACGACGTCGGTGGAGTCGTTGGCGGAGAGCTCACCCGCCCCTTCCAGACCCGCCGACCACACGTTTGCGATCAGAGTGTTATTGGTGGCGACCACATTGGAAGAGTGGAACACGTGAATGCCGCGGCCTCCGTTCTCGACACAGAGGTTGCTGTCGATCGTGACTCGCCCGAAGTAGTTGGTGTCGTTGTGTAGATCGATGATGATGCAGTTGCCGTCGGTGATCACGCCGGCATCGCTCGGCACTTCATTGAAGTTGCCGATCACGATGTTGCGAGAGAAACGCATCCAGTTGTCGTCGCCAACAGGCTGAGCCCTGAAGCTCGACAATCCGCTGGTTTGGAACTTTGAGCCGAAGTTGTTGTTCTCGATCCAATTGTCCTCGACAATGATGCGGTCGCCGAAATCGACCCCGATCCCGCTGCCGCCAAAGTCAGACACATGGGTGTTTCGGACGGTGACGTCATGGGAGAAGTCAGTGATAAAGATGCCAGTCCCGTGCCTCGACCCGGGCTCGCCACGCAGCCGGAAGCCGTCGATGATGATATTTTCCGAGTCGACGACCCGTATCCCCGATATGTCGCCACCCGACGTGATCAGAGGCTGATCGATCCCGATGAGCTCGAACGGATCTTCTACTGACTCTCTGCGGTTGACAACGATCGCCTCGCCGTTGTGGGCCTCGGTGAAGTCGCCGGGAAGGGCGACCACGGTTGCGCCCGGCGGAGCACTCGTGACAGCGAATGGCAGCGTTCGCCACGGCGAATCGAACGTGCCGGGATTGGCGTTGTCACCCTGGGTCGAGACGAAGAAGGTGTTTACCTCGCCGGCATATTCTTGCCCGGGAGCGGCCTCGGCGGTGACCGAAGCAGCTGGCTGTGAGTCACCCCCTTCGATCTGGTTTCCCGGGTCAGTGCTCGGGTCGGCCCCTGTTGAAGTGGTGGCCGTCAGCAAGGAGGAATCGGTTTGCACGGCATCGCCGGCCGATGAGCTGCATCCGGCCGCGATAAGGCAGAACGCGGCTACGAGATATCGAAGGGTGGCTGCCACCACTGGAACCTACCCTGAGTTCGTCAGTCGCTGGCACCGCCTGGCCAGGGTGGATTGCTAGATTTAGTGTGTTGTGTTCAAACCAAAGCTGCAGAACATCAAGCCCGCGTTGCGTCATGCAGCCGTGGCGCCCATCATCGGCCCGCTTGTCAGTATCGGCCTCGGATTGGCCCTGACGGCGGTCGAACGTGAGCGAATTTCGTTCCGTCATGTCGGTGACGGACTCTTTCGGTACCGCTTTGCCAACAGCGCGGTGTTGTATTCGAGGGATCTCGACATGCTCACGCCGAGTCGGCTGCGAGCCGAGGCCCAGCGGTACTACCTCGACAAGCTCGACCTGCAGGTCGGTGACGTCGTGATCGACGCCGGCGCGAGCATTGGCACGTTCGCCTATGCGGCTGCTGAAGCAGTGGGCCCGACAGGCCAGGTCATCGCCATCGAGGCGCATCCCCAATCGTTCGCGGCGCTCAAGAAGGGGGTAGACGAGTCGGACTTCGACAACATCGTGTGTGTCAACGTCGCTCTCAGTGACCGGCCAGGGACCTTGGACATCGGAACCTCGGATGACTACCGACTCAGCTCGGTCATAGCGGTCGAAGGTCAAACCTCATCCGTCGAGGCCGTCACGATCGATGAGCTTGTTGCCCGCCACGAGTTGGGGAAGATCGACATGGTGAAGATGAATATCGAGGGAGCCGAGACCACGGCGCTTGCCGGTGCGACCGAGTCGGCTCGGGCTGGCAAAATCGGATCGCTTGCCGTGTCCTGTCACGACTTCATGTTCGAGGAAACGGGCATTGCCGACTACAAGTCGCGGGAAGCGGTCGCAGCCTGGCTCGACACCTGCGGTTTCGACTGCGTATGGGGTAACCAAACGAGCAGCGAGGTGCCGTATCGAGACTATGTATGGGCCACTGCTCGGTAGATCTCAAGGTGTTGTTCGGCCCCTGCGGCCCAGGTCGTTTCCATGGGGCAAGACGCGGCTTTCAACATCGAGTCCGCCAGCGTTTCATCGGTCATAAGGCTTCGCAACGCGGTGGCCAGCGCCGGCGCGTTCTCGGGAGGAACGATTAGCCCGTTCTCGCCCTCGCTGATGCCTTCGCCGAGGCCGCCGATGTCGGAAACAATCACGGGCAAGCCGAAGCCGAGCGCAAGGGGAGCAACTCCCGACTGTGACGACTGTCGGTAAGGCAAGACAAGGGCCCGAGCGCTGTCGAACAGGCCCTGAACCGCATCATCGTCGATCTGCCGGTTGTGGAATGTGACCCAGTCGGGGACGCCGTCGGGAAAGTACTGGGCAGGATCGTCGCACTCGCCCGCAATGACCAACTGAAACCCATCGAGGTCATTGGCGACGCTGGTGGCAGCGTCGACCAACACGTCGAGCCCCTTGTAGGGGCGGACTCTTCCGAAGAAGAGAGCCGTTGGCGGGCGCATCCCGTCCGGCGAGGGGCCTTGGCGATAGAGCGACGCAATCTCGCCGTGACCAATGACGGTCAGGCGGTGGGGTTCGACACCCTTCCGAACAAGCTGGTTGGACGTGTTTTCGCTGAGCAATACCAGGTGTTCACTCGACTTCAGCGCCAGCCGTCGCAGTGCGCTCGTCCACCAGTAGTCGTCGTCGCGCCACGACGGGCGAACCTCGTGGATAGTGGAGACCAACGGCCGTCGACGACCCCAGCGGGCTGCCGCCAGTCCGACCCATAGCTCGCCTCCGACCTGGTGGTGGACAACGTCCGGAGCCAGATCGGACAGTATCCGGCTGATCTCGTTGACTGTTTTCCAACCACGGGGGTCGCGAACACGATGGTCGGAGAAGGTTGCGATGGAGACGCTGTCGCTGACGACCCGACGTAGCCGGACTCGTTTTGGTTCAGGTACGAGCAGCGTCACGTCAAGCAACGTGTGTTCGGCCACTGCGTTCGCCACGGCCGGCTGATAATCGTCAAAGCCTGCGGACAGCATGACGACCGACTGCGGACCACTAGAGGCATCGTTGAGCGAGCCATCGTTGAGCGAGGGAGCGCTCGGTGGAGCAATGTTTGGTGAATCAGCGATGGTCGCAGGATAGGTGGGAATGCCCGGGTGGTGGCGCCGAGCCGGGGAGCCAGGCGGACTAGCATCTGTCCTCGTGCCGACCGCCACCGAACCCGTAGGTGTATCGGACTCGCCGTCCGGTGCTGGCCAGGGCGGGCCGCTTGGACTTCGTTGGCGATGGTGGCTTTTGCTCACCAGCATCTTCTGGCTCGCGGCAGTTGCCGCCACACTGCTGTCGGCGAACCGTTCGGCCCAGAGCGGACGATCCGCTCTCGAATCGGTAGCCGGCCTGGCTGATAGCCCCGACTTCGGGGCAATCGATCTGGACGAAGTTGCGGTCCGTATCACCAGCGGGCGTGAGTCTCTTGATGAGGCGAACGCTTCGCTTGGATCGCCAGTTCTCTGGCCGCTGCAGCCGCTTCCCTTTGTTGGTCGGCAACTCGACTCGGCAACTTCGCTGGCTGACGCTGGTCAGCGAGTGGCATGGGATGCCGAAGTCTTGGTTGGCAACATCGTTGCGTTCCGAAATGATCCCGGCCAGGTCGACCGAGCCGTCTTTCTCGACCAGCTAGCGGAAGATCTGACCAAGCTAGATACGACGCTCGCCCGGGTAGATGCTGGACCCGACGAGAACCTCATCCAGAGGTTGGTCGATGCGCGCGTCGAGTTCGAGCAACGTCGAGTCGATCTCGGGGATACGACGTCGTCGTTGCGGGCGATTGTGGTCGGCCTCGCCGCCATGTTCGACGACAGTGACTATCTGCTTCTCGGTGCGAACCCTGCCGAGATGCGCCTGGCCGGCGGCATGATCCTGTCCGTTGGCGAGATGAATATTTCCGAGGGCCGTATCGAACTTCCCGGGCTGACGCCGGCCGCTGATCTTTTCCCTGTGAGGGACGTCGACGTGCTCGATGAGGACATCGCCGACCGGTGGGGTTTCCTTTCGCCAACGAACGACTATCGAAAGCTTGGCTACTCGGCTCGATTCGATGAGTGGGTCGGCCCGCAGGCGCTCGTCATGTGGGAAGCCCAGACAGGCCGACAATTGGATGGCGTCATCCAGCTTGATCCCCTGGTCATGCAGGCCATTCTCTCGGCCGTCGGACCGGTTGAGGTCGAGGGAGAGATCTACGACGAGAACAATATTCTCGATTACCTATTAGTAGGTCAGTACGACCAATTCGCCAACCTCGATTTCGAGGTTCAAGATGTTCGCAAGGATCGCTTGTCGGAGGTGGCGAAGGCTGCAACGTCGGGTCTCGATCAGTCGGATTGGGATCCGCTGGTTCTCGTCTCGGCCATGGCGGAGGCTGCCAAAGGGCGACACATCCTTGCCTATAGCCGTCATCCCGAACAGCAGGCGGCCTGGAGTGAGTTGGGGGTGGCCGGAGACCTCGATGGCACGGAGATTGGGGCGTTTTCTCTGAATCTCACCGCATCGAAGACTGACCCGTTTGTCGAGGTCTTTACGGAGCTCGAGTCAGATCTTGATGGCGACGTTCGGCACATGGCGATGAATGTGACGATCACGAACAACACACCGGCGAGTGTCGGGGATCAGGCTGCCGGTCTCTGGGAGGCGCTTGGCCTTCGGCGAGGCGCGTACAGCACACGGATCGCCGTCTACCTGCCGGGAGCAGCATCGGCGGTCGAGCTGGTTTCAGACCTTCCACTCGATGCCTTTGGCGCCGACGGGCCGGTCTGGGTGGTTGCGACCAGCGTGCAGGTTGAACGAGCCGAAGCGAGGACCGTCCGAATCGAATTCGATCTGCCAGCCGACCTCAATGAACTGAAGCTCCTACCGTCGACGAGACAGCCTCCGCAGGTCTGGCAGATGGGCGAGACCTACTTCGACGACGCTCTTGGAGCACCGATCATCCTGTCCTGACAGTGTTTTGAGCGGCGGAACCAAGCTCTTGCGTCAGTGTTGGGTTCAATTACCTTCACAGCAAAGTGTGGTGATCGGTTACGCTACGGGTGGGCCGGTTTTGTTGGAGCAGAAGGAGCTTAGGCATATGAAGAAGTTGATTTTCGGAGCAGCGATGGCGGCGGCAATGGTCGTCGGTGGCAGTGCAGGAGCTTCGGCTCGGGCGGCATGTCCCGAGTCCAGCACGTGTCAGCCTGAAGTAGAGGTAAGCCCGGTCGCACTGGCGTCTACCCCAGTTGTACCGGCGGCACCTTCAGTGCCTCAGTCAGTTGTTGCAGCAAAGCAGCAGCTGCCGGTAACCGGTGGCGATGCCACCGGAATCGCCCTTGTGGGTGCAGGACTCATCGGCGGCGGGGCTTTCCTGGTTCGCCGTTCGACTGCCTCGGCCGCTCAGTAAGCACCGAAGTAATCCCACATACGATAGTGACGTTGAACCGACGACATACAAGTCGTCGGTTCAGCGCGAGAAAGTTTGGATGAGCAACCTTCTCTTCGTCTGCACAGCGAACATCTGTCGGTCACCGGCGGCTGAAGCGATCGCTCGAAGTCGATTCGGATCAGGTAGTCACCTGTTTGCGTCGGCCGGTTTCCTCTATGAGGATCGCGAGGCGACTCCGGAGATGGTCAAGATGCTCAGCACCATTGGCGTTGACGCCTCGAGCCATACCAGCGCTATCATCACCCAGGATCGCGGTCTTAGCGCCGATCTGATTTTGACCATGGAGTCTCGCCATGTTCAGGACATCGGCCTGATGTCTCCCGAACTGCTTGAACGCTGCCTACCACTAGCGGAGGCAGCCGAGCGACTGAAGTTCCAACGGTGTTCAGTCTCGAACTTTGTCAGCCAGCTGGCCGGCCGCGATCCCCTGTCCTATCTCGACCAAAAGTGGGACGTCGCCGACCCGTACAAGCGGTCGAAGCGGCACTACAAGAAGGCCGTCCAGGAGATTTCGGAACTGGTCGATACCGTGGTCGGCGCACTCGACTAGCTAGCAGCGGTGCCCGCTCGTCAGTTCGATCGTGTCTTCGACAATTGCACCGGAGTGATCTTGTGGTCGGCGTGAAGCTGGCCGCACGCTGCTGAGATGTCGGTGCCTCGGTTGGCTCGAACGGTGACGTTTACGTCGTGAGCCTCCAGTACACGAGCGAAAGCGCGAATGCCGGCGGCATCAGTCCCGGTGGTTGGCCAGCCCGGTGTGGGGTTGAGCGGAATCAGGTTCACGTGGGCTTGGGCTCGCCGGGCCAGTGGCACAAGCTCGAGCGCGTCGCTTTCGCGGTCGTTGATGCCAGCCATCATGGCCCACTCGAAGGAAACCCGGCGGCCCGTGCGGTCGCGGAAATTGGAACTCGCTGCGACCAACTCATCGAGAGAATGTCGCTTGTTGAGAGGCACCAGCTCGGTGCGAAGGTCGTCGTTGGCCGCGTGTAGCGAAACCGCGAGGCCGACCTGTAAGCCTTCCTCGGCGAACCGAAGCATCTGAGGCACCATGCCGACCGTCGATACCGTGATGTGTCTGGCGCCGATCTGCATGTCGCCGATGATTCGCCGGATCGCCTCCAACACACGGTCGTAGTTGGCCAGCGGCTCACCCATGCCCATAAAGACAATGTTCGAGAGACGCCGTTCGCCCGCGTGACGTCGGGCGTTCACTACCTGTTCGAGGATTTCGCCGGTCGTGAGATGTCGCTCGAACCCGGCCTGACCGGTGGCGCAGAAGCCACAAGCCATGGCGCATCCTGCTTGACTCGACACACAGACAGTCGACCGTTTCGGGTAGTGCATCAGGACTGACTCGACCCGAGCCCCGCCTGGTAGTTCCCACAACGTCTTGACTGTGTCGCCGTTTGGCGTTTGTTGCGACGTCGCTTCATGCAACGCCGGCTCGAACTGGGTAGCGAGCGTCGATCGGAGGTCAGACGGAAGCGTTGAGAGCTGCGACGGAGCGGTGCTGTGGGTGTATAGGCCGGTCCAGAGCTGATCTTGTCGGTAGCGGGGGAGGTCGGCGAGAAGTTCGGCGAACTCCTCGCGGTTTGGGTCCCACGGAGAGCGCATAGTCGAACCAGCTTAAGGCCATCGCTCGCCGCCCAAGCGGGGGAGCGGTGGCCTTAGGCCGTTGAGGCCTCACAGCGAGTTTGGCAACAGCCAGGCTCGGTCGGTGCGAAAGATCGTAAATCCGAGGCGGTCGTAGGTCCGTAGGGCGGGGTCGTTGTCGGCCTCGACGTACAACATGCCGGTTGTGAGGCCCTGCTCGCTCAGCCAGTCGAGCCCGGCCGCCGTCATGGGAACGCCTAAACCCTTGCCGTGAAAGTCCGGATCTATGCCAATGGCGTAGATCTCGCCGAGCTGCTGTTCCGCGTGAATCTTGGTCCAACAGAATCCGGCGATTTGGCCGTCTTCCTCGTAGAGGCGGATGCCGTCGGCGTTGAACCACGGTTCGCTGGTTGCATCGTCGAGATCGGACCGGGACATGTTTCCCTGGTCGGGATGGCCTTCGAAGGCGCGGTTGTTCACTCGCAAGAAGGCGTCTGCATCGGCATCGAACAGGAACGAACGTGTGGCGATGGTCGATTGTTGGGCCGGGAGAGCGCAGCGCATCTGATGAAGCGCTCGCAGTGAATCGAAGCCGGCCGCCTCAGCGGCGTCGGCGTGACCGTCGAGTGCCGGTTTGGCCCAGAGCTCGACGCGTTGAGGTCGGTCAGGGTGCGCCTTGAGCCGGTCGAGTGTCTTGCCGAGGAGCAGGCCGAGAAGGTCTGCGTCGTCCACCCCGGTGTCTGAAGCGACGAAGGCGTCGAGCTGGATGACGTCAGAAGAGATCCTGCCACCGACGTAGCCAATCTCGTTGCCTTCGAGCATTGCGACCGTGCCGATGAATTGGTCGGTCTCGTCTGCCCATGAGTCGCTAAAACGATCGTCGCGGACGTCAACCGGAAGCGCTCGGGAAAAGGCCGCTCGAATACGGTCGACTTCAACAGTCGAGAGCCGCTCACCGGCTGAGGATTCGATGGTTGCGAGTTCTACATCGGCGAGGGCAAGGACGTTCTCATCTGGCACCGGTCGAAGCCTAGTCGCGGCTCATCCAGTACGATCGTGAGGTGACTCTCGCCAGTGCCGATGTACGTGTCGACGTTCTCGGGGTGAAGGTCAGCGCGATCAATATGGGCCTCGCCGTCGAGCGAATCGCGCGATGGATAGCCGATGGCGAGAAGCACTACGTCTGTGTTTCGGGCGCTCACGGCGTGATCGAGTCCCAGGCCGACCCTGAGCTGCTCGAAATTCACAATCGGTCGGGATTGACGACGCCCGACGGCATGCCACTGGTCTGGGCTGGGAAACGAGCCGGGATCGTAGGTATGGAGCGTGTCTATGGCCCTGATCTGGTGCTGGCCCTCGCCGATCGAGCGGCAACCGAACAGTGGAGTTTCTTCTTCTACGGCGGGGCCGAGGGCGTTGCCGAAGAGTTCGGCCAGGTGTTGCAATCGCGCTATCCAGGGTTGCGTGTCGCCGGTAGTTTCTGTCCCCCATTCCGTCCGCTTGAAGAGGACGAAGTCACCCAGATCACTGCCGAGATCAACGAGTCGGGTGCCGACATCGTTCTCGTCGGGCTGTCGACGCCGAAACAAGAACGATGGATGGCCTCTTTCCGTCCTGGCTTGGAGGCCGCAGCTCTCTTGGGGGTCGGCGCTGCCTTTGACTTCCACACCGATCGAGTTCGCCAGGCTCCGCCAATGGTCCAACGACTGGGGCTCGAGTGGCTGTTCCGTCTGGTCGCTGAACCGAAGCGGCTCTGGCGTCGCTACGCCATCGTTGTGCCAAAGTTCATGCTCGGAATCGCCCGTCGACCGCCGCGGATCGTGCCAGAGTAAGAGGACGAATACCCAAGAACGCGTCTTGAGGCAGTTGTAGTCTTTCCCCGAGGCGTAGAACCGTATTGAGGAGAAGTCTCTTGAAGATGTTGGTGGCCGGTGGCGGCGGATTTATTGGTGGGCATTTGGTTGCACGCTTGCTCGAAGAGGGCACCGATGTCCGGTCGGTAGATGTGAAGTCGACCGCTGGCTGGTACCAGACGCACGGCGAGGCCGAGAATCTTGTCCTTGATCTGATGGACAAGGACGCCTGTTACAAGGCGACCAAGGGCGTCGACCAGGTCTACAACCTTGCAGCCGACATGGGCGGCATGGGCTTTATCGAGAACAACAAGGCCGCCTGCATGCTGTCGGTGCTTATCACGACGCACCTTCTCATGGCGGCCCGTGACAACGAGGTGGAACGCTTGTTTTATGCGTCGTCGGCATGCGTCTATGCCGCTGACAAGCAGACCGACACCGATGTCGCGGCCTTGGCCGAAGCCGATGCTTACCCGGCCGAGCCCGAAGACGGCTATGGCTGGGAGAAGCTGTTCGGCGAGCGTATGGGACGGCACTTCTACGAGGACTTTGGCCTCGAGACGCGGTCGGCCCGCTACCACAACGTCTATGGGACCTACGGCACCTGGCAGGGTGGCCGCGAGAAAGCGCCAGCCGCGATCTGCCGCAAGGTGGCCCAGGCCAAGTTGTCGGGCAACCCCGAGATCGAGGTCTGGGGCGATGGTCTGCAGACGCGGTCGTTCATGTACGTCGACGATTGTGTCGAAGGCACTCGTCGTCTGATGGACTCAGACTTCCGCGATCCACTGAACGTCGGTTCATCCGAGCTGGTATCGATCAACCAGCTTGTTGATCTGGTCTCTGACATCGCCTGCGTTGAGGTCACTCGAAACCACGACCTCACGGCTCCTCAGGGCGTGCGTGGCCGCAATAGCGACAACGCGCTGATCCAGGATGTCATGAGTTGGGAGCCCTCGATTTCTCTGCGCGACGGCCTAGAGAAGACGTATGCGTGGATCTTCAACGAGATGACGGCCTAAAGGTCGCTGGTGCGTCACTAACCTTCGGGTATGGCGCGACCTCGAACTCCAAAAGGCAGAGCCCAGCGAACCCACGCTCGTTTGGCCGAGGAATATCCCGAAGCGGAGTGTGAGCTCGACCACGAGTCGCCGTATCAGTTGTTGATTGCCACGATTCTGTCGGCCCAGGCGACCGACGTTGGGGTCAACAAGGTGACACCAGCACTGTTTCGGGCCTACCCGGATGCAGAGGCACTTGCCGAGGCGAATCTTGAGGATGTCGAGCAGGTCATTGGGTCACTCGGGCTTTTCCGAAACAAGGCGAAGAGTGTTGTGCGCTGCGCTCAACAAATGCTTGAGCGACACGAGGGCGAGGTACCTACCTCGATGACGGATCTGTCGGCGCTTGCCGGCGTGGGTCGCAAGACAGCCAACGTCGTGCGTAGCGTGGCTCTCGGGTTGCCAGGGCTGCCGGTCGACACACATGTGCTTCGACTCAGCAACCTTCTCCAGATCACCGAGTTGACCGATCCGGTAAAGGTCGAACTCGAGTTGAATCCAATGGTCCCGGCGTCGGAACGCGGCGAGTTCAGTCTTCGCCTGATTCTGCATGGTCGGCGAGTGTGCGTCGCCCGGAGACCACAATGCGGCGACTGCGTGCTCAACGACTTCTGCCCATCGGTTCAGAATTAGCGGGGTGCGTTTCAACGAGCCGCCGGGGCGCTGACCTGGGCCGATGGCCATGTGTCGGCCGGTGAGCCGGCAAAGTGGGGACATCACCCACTTGTGGCTTCGGCTCCCTTAGTATTTGGCATGCCAGGTTCCCGCCACCTGGTAGCAGCGACATAGGGATCCGCCGCCCTGTGTCGCGCCGCCGGCTCCCCTTCGGGGGAGTCGGCGTCATTTTTGCCTTACACGCTCGCAGGTCGTTTTGTCCGCTCGTTGAGTGCCTAACGGCACCCGCCGACGAAGGGAAAGGATGCCGACACCGGTCGAGGAACGGACCCAGTCGTTACGATCCGGCCCGACGAGCCGCTTTCGCCAAACGGCGAGATGCGGTTTGCAATTGTCGTTCGACCTCACGAAGTTCTACTCCGACATCGTCCTCGTCTTCAACCGCATCAGCCAGCTCGGCCAGTCGTTTGACCAGATCTTCAAGCGATCCGGAGAGAGACGACAGTGAGCTGAGATCGAGAGCCATCGGGTACCTCGGGCAGGGAACGGAAGCAGCTGGGCGAACTGTCCAGCCAGGGCAAAGCACTGAGCGAGGCACTGAGCGAGCCCGGCGGAATTCACGGTCGTGCGAGCCAGCGGCCACGCTACCTTGAGGGCGTGCTGAACCGTCTTGACCTCCGCGGCCGTGGACCGCTGGTTGCCGCTGACCTGCCAAGGCCGGACCTCCTCGGTGATGCACCCGTCGCGGCCGTCCGAGACATCCTCAGCCAAGTCCGCTCCGAGGGTGATACTGCGCTTCGTCAGTTGACCGCACGCTTCGACGGCGTCGAGCTTGATGCCTTGCGCGTTCCGGTGGCCGATATGGACGCAGCCGTCGAAGCTCTCGACCCCCCGTTGCGGGCAGCACTCGAAACAGCCATCGCCAATGTCGAGACCTTTCACCGCCATCAACTGCGGCCCCCGCATGTTGTCGAGCAGGTCGGGATGCGCATCTCGGCCTATCAACGGCCGGTCGACCGTGTTGGTTTGTACGTTCCCGGAGGGCGGGCCGAGTATCCATCAACCGTTGTGATGACGGCGGTGCCGGCCCGCGTGGCTGGTGTCGAACATATTGTTCTTTGTGTCCCACCAAATCGTGAGACTGGTGGTGTGGCCCATTCGGTTCTGGCCGCGGCCCGTCTGGCAGGCGTCGACGAGGTCTATGCCGTTGGTGGCGCCCAGGCAATCGGGGCCATGGCCTACGGGACTGAGTCGATCCCGGCCGTCGATGTGATTGCAGGCCCGGGAAACATCTACGTTGCCATCGCCAAACAAGAGGTTGCGGGTGAGGTCGGGATCGCAGCAGCGTTCGCCGGCCCGTCCGAGGTCATCGTGGTGGCCGATCACACCGCCAATCCGAACTTTGCTGCAATCGACGTGATGGTTCAAGCCGAGCACGGTCCCGATGGGTTGGCGTGGCTCGTCACGTGGGACGAAGCGGTCGCTGATGCCGTGTGCGAGGCCGGAGACAAACTCCTGGCAAAGGCAGCCCGCGCCGACGACATCCGTTCGACCCTCGCCGCCGGTGGGTACGTAGCGCTGGTGGAAGATCGGGCAGCAGCACTAGCTGTCATCGACATCATCGCTCCGGAGCATCTCGAATTGCAGGTCGAGAACGCAGAGGACATGGCAGCCCAGGTCCGAAACGCGGGTGCCATCTTCTGCGGCAACTACGCCCCGGCATCGGTCGGCGACTACGTCGCCGGTCCATCCCATGTACTGCCGACGTTCGGTTCCGCTCGTTTCGCTAGTGCATTGACCGTGGGCGATTTCTTGAAGGACCACCACGTGGTCACCATCAGCCGCGACGGTTTGGCCTCACTCGGCCCACACGTCGTCGCGCTGGCAGACCAGGAGGGCTTGGCCGCCCACGCCGAGTCGATTCGATTGCGCGGAGGCGCAGCATGAGCCGCCCGACCATTCGCGATGACCTCGCGGCGCTCGAGGGTTACCACTCGCCGCAGGTCGAGGTGGAGGTACGACTCAATACGAACGAAGCGCCATCTGCGCCTCCAGCCGGTTTCACCGACGCGCTCATTGAGGCTACACGGGCCATCGAGTGGCACCGCTACCCCGATCGATCTGCCCTCGCGCTTCGAACCGCGATCGGCGAGTTACATGGTGTCGAGGCTGGGCGGGTTTTTTGTGCGAACGGGTCGAACGAGGTGCTTCAGACGATCCTGCTCACGTTTGCCGGGCCAGGTCGTAGCGTCCTCACGTTCGAGCCGACCTATGCGTTGCACGGTCATATCGCTCGGATCACCGGTGCCGCAACGATCGAGGGCACACGCAACGACAGGTTCGAACTCGATCCCGGCTACGCCGTCGATCTTGTGCACCGCCACCGGCCAGCCGTCACCTTCCTGTGTTCACCGAACAACCCCACCGGGCTCGTTGAGCCTCGGTCTACCGTCGAGGCCGTTCTCGCCGCGGTCGCTTCGGTCGGCGGCCTACTGGTGGTCGACGAAGCGTACGGCCAGTTCGCTCCATGGTCGGCACAAGAGCTTCAGGGCGACGAGACACCGTTGGTGGTCAGCCGCACCTACTCGAAAACATGGGCCATGGCTGGCGCTCGGCTTGGCTACCTGCTGGCACCTGATTGGCTGATATATGAACTCGACAAAGTCGTCTTGCCCTATCACCTGGACTCGATGAAACAGGCGGCTGGACTCGCCGCGCTCGACTTCCTCTCGGACATGGAATCCCGGGTGGCGGGCATCATCGAAGAACGCGGGATGCTCGAAGCGGCATTGCTGAACCTGGACTGTGAAGTGTTCCCATCGGGCGCCAACTTTGTCCTCTTCCGACCGCCGGGCGGTGACGGCAGCGCCATCTGGCAAGGCCTTCTCGACCAGTCGGTGCTGGTGCGCAACACGTCGAGCTGGGAGCGGCTTGACGGTTGTCTGCGGGTCACGGTCGGCGAACCGAAAGAGAACCGTCGCTTCCTCGATGCCCTCGGTTTAGTGCTGGACCAACCAGCAAGACAGGAGCAGTCATGAGCCGATCGGCTTCGAAGGCCCGTAAAACCAAGGAGACCTCAATAGATGTCTCGATCGAGCTCGACGGGACTGGGGCCACCGCCGTGTCCACCGGCTTGCCGTTCTATGATCACATGCTGGATCAGCTTGGCCGCCACGGTGGCTTCGATCTCACGATCAAAGCCGAGGGCGACCTTCACATCGACAGCCATCACACGGTTGAGGACACCGCGATTGTTGTCGGTGAAGCCTTCGCCGAGGCGCTGGGCGACAAAGCTGGAGTGCGGCGCTTTGCTAGTGGCCTCTACCCCCTTGATGAGGCCCTCGTCGAGGTTGCCCTCGACCTTTCTGGTCGGCCGTTCTTCGTATGGGATGTCGAGTTGCCGGAGGCTATTCCAATGGGCAACCCACCGTTCGACCCATCACTGGCCGAGCATGCGATGCAGAGCTTTGCTACAGCTGCCGGAATCACTCTGCACGTTCGGCTCAAAGACGGCCGGAACGTCCATCACATCATCGAAGCCGCCTTCAAGGGGCTGGCCCGTTGTCTACGCGACGCCGTCCGCATCGATGATCCCGGCGGGATCCCCTCGACCAAGGGTCAGCTTTGAGCCAGCCAGTCCACGACGTGAACGGTCGCAAGGTCAGAGTCGCCGTGCTCGACTACGAGATCGGCAACCTCCGATCGGCGCAAAAGGCGCTTGAGCATGTGGGCGCAACGGCACGACTCACTGCCGACCCGGCCGAAATCGCGGCAGCCGATGCCGCCGTTCTGCCCGGAGTCGGCAACTTCGGAGCCTGCATGGATGCGCTTGATGCCACGGGCTTGGCCGAGCAGTCTCGTCTCGTTGCCGGATCAGGACGTCCCTTCCTCGGCATCTGCGTCGGAATGCAACTGCTCTACGAAGGGTCGGAAGAAACGCCAGGCCGGGACGGACTGGGCCTTCTGCCGGGCATGGTCCGTCAACTGCCCGAAGGCGTGAAGCGACCGCAGATGCAATGGAACCAGCTGCAGAGTCAACAGAATCCTGGCGCCACGTCCCATCCACTGTTGCAGGGTCTGAACGGAGCCTGGATGTACTTCGTCCATAGTTTTGCAGCTGGCCCTGGGCCAGAAGTGATAGCGACGGTCGACTACGGCGGGCCGGTCACCGCAGCGGCAGCCAAGGACAACGTTTGGGCGACGCAGTTCCACCCCGAAAAGTCGGCCGACGCCGGCATGCAGTTGCTGTCGAATTGGGTCGCCTGGGTCGCATCGGTGACGTCATCATGAGGCTCTACCCAGCGATCGATCTCCGCGGCGGCAACTGTGTCCGTCTCTACCAGGGCGACTACGACCAGGAAACGGTCTACGCAGCCGATCCTGTGGCCCAGGCAATGGCGTTCGTGGATGCAGGAACCACCTGGTTGCATGTCGTCGACCTCGACGCGGCGCTTACGGGCGAGCCGACCAATCGGCCGGTCATCGCTGCCATCTGCGAAGCTTCGCCGGTCCCGGTTCAGGTCGGTGGCGGAGTGCGCACCATTGAGGCAGCTGAGGCATTGTTCGACGCTGGCGTGACCCGTGTTGTGATCGGCACTGCTGCTCTCGAAAACCCGGAGCTGGTCCGAGCCCTCGCTGCAGTCCACCCGGTGGCTGTTGGCCTTGACGCTCGCGGGGGAGAAGTGGCCACCCACGGATGGACCGAAAAAACGGGGCGAACGGTTGGCGATCTGGCAAGCGAGTTTGCCGACGCCGGAGTCGCCGCCCTCGTTGTCACCGAGATCAGCCGCGATGGCACGCTGGCTGGACCAGACGTCGACGGCCTCAGCCAGCTGTTGGCCTCCACCGATATTCCCGTCATTGCTTCGGGCGGTGTTGGCTCGTTGGGCCACCTGCGAACGCTGGCAGGTGTCACCGCTGGTCCGCGCCAATTTGAAGGAGTCATCGTCGGTAAGGCGATTTACGAAGGAGCCTTCACGGTGGCAGAAGCTGTTGCCGTCCTCGACGAGGCCGGAGCACGATGACGGTCGTACGGGTGATTCCCTGTCTGGACGTCGATAATGGCCGAGTTGTGAAGGGCGTGAACTTCGTCGACCTTCGCGATGCGGGGGATCCCGTCGAACTGGCCGCCGTGTACAACCAACAGGGAGCCGACGAGTTGGTTTTCCTCGACATCACGGCCACCTCCGACGACCGCCAAACAACGGTTGACATGGCCACAGCGGTGGCCGAGCAAGTCTTCATTCCGTTCACCATCGGGGGCGGAATCCGCTCGGTCGAAGACGCCCGACGTCTTCTCCGTGCCGGTGCCGACAAAGTGTCGGTGAACTCAGCTGCGGTGGCCCGACCTGAACTTGTTGGCGAGATTGCAGCCGAGTTTGGCAACCAATGCGTTGTGGTGGCCATCGACGGGCGTCGAAGCGAGAACACCCCCTCAGGCTTCGAGGTCTTCGTGAAAGGCGGGCGCGAAGCCACGGGACTCGACGTCGTGGAGTGGGCGGTACGAGTCGTCGCTTTGGGGGCGGGCGAAATCTTGCTTACCTCGATGGACCGCGATGGTACGCGGGCCGGGTTCGACATTGAGATGACCTCTGCTGTCTCAACAGCCGTGCACGTGCCCCTAATCGCTTCGGGAGGGGTCGGAGGCGTTGCTGACTTGGCGCCGGGTGTCGTCGATGGAGGCGCCGATGCTGTTCTTGCTGCCAGCATCTTCCACTTCGGGGAGTGCACCATCGCTGACGCCAAGGCTGCCCTCGCTGATGCAGGGCTGAAGGTTCGTCCCGCTTAGCTCGCACGCCGCCAGGTCACGCTGCGGTTCAGCGCGTAGTTGCCCACGGTGGCCAAGGCGATACCGGCCAGCTGCAGGAGCACGGGACCGCCGACGGCGTCGGTGCTTCCCGTCGCCAGAGACGTGACCCCGGCCTGAACAACGAGACCGTGGAGAGCGACCAGCTGGAACGGGAGAAATCCGACGAGCAGTCGAAGGCCTCGTCGTTGCTCGGCCGCAAAGGTGAATCGGTTGTTCATCCAGTAGTTGGACCACACGCTCAGTTCGAAGGCGACCAGGGGCACCAGTGTGAAGCCGAACAGCGCGGCGATAAAGGGTGCCCCGAAGCGGACACTCACACCGAACAAACCGACCATTGCGTAGGCCGTCATCGTGGCCGACATGACTCGTCCAGTGAGAAGGCTGACGAGTGTCAGGAGGTATGCGAATGCGACCGAACTGGTGAGCTTGGTTTCCCCATGTTGCCGCTCGCCGAAGAGATAGCCGAATTCCTGAACTCGCGGCTTTGGTCCTCGAACCAGGAACTCGAGCAGAATCTTGAAGCCCCGAGGATTGGCTCTGTCGGCCACCTGAGTGTGATGGGCTCGGGATATGGCGAAGAACCCGCTCATCGGGTCGGTCACATTGGTCGATGTGACCATTCGAGCCATGGAAGCGCCGAGCACGGACATCGTCCGGCGAGATCGAGCGAACGAGCCGTAGCTCCCGCCCTCTACCTCGCGTGAAGCAACCGAGACATCGGCCTCTCCGGCGAGAATCGGAGCGATCATGCGGGGCAGAATCGAGGGATCGTGCTGGAGGTCGGCATCCATGACAGCGATGGCTTCACCTCTTGCCACCGACATGCCCATCATCACTGCCGACGAGAGCCCTCGCTCGCCGGTGCGGCGAATCGAGCGAAGGCGAGGCCGGGTGGTGGCCAGCTCTTCGGCGATCTGCCACGTTCCATCAGGTGAGTCGTCGTCGACAACAATGATCTCGTAGTCGATTGGTCCGAGAACGATCGTGAGGCGATCTATCAGAATCGGAAGATTCTCTGATTCGTTGTACGTCGGGATCACCAACGAGAGATCGGGTCGGCCGACGCCCCGCCGATCGCGGTTGGCAACCCGGGCCGCGTCTGCCGCGACTTCCTCAGATGTCTCGAACACTGCCATCACGCTCCTCGTCGGCTGCTAAGCGACCGTTGTGAGGCTGCGGTTCGTGACAGGGCTGGGCACGCCACTGAACAGAGCGGGTGGGCAGGAGGTCGTTCGTCGACGGTGTTGGTCAGACGGTGTTGGTCAGACGGTGTTGGTCAGACGGAGTTAGTCAGACGGAGTTAGTCAGCGGGCGCCAAAGCCAGTTGCGCAAGCTCGACCACTCGGTCGAGACGACCGGCAAGGAAGTGATCGGCGTTCGGCACCGTCCACTGGGATGTGTTCACCCAATCAGCGGTGGTTGTTGCCGCCTTATCGGGCGGGTTGAACTGATCATGTTCCGGAACAGCCAGGACCTTGGATCGGCTGTCTTGCGGCGCCGCCATTTCGTTGACCCGAACGATGCTGAGCGGGGGAGCGACCGAGAACCAGCCGTCATGGCGCTGGTGATCGACCGCCAAGGAGACATCGGCGCCGAACGACCAACCGCCGACGATCAGTCGAAGGTCGGGGTAGCGGCCACCAAGCTCATCGATGGCGGCGGCGACATCGTTGCGTTCGGCCTTTCCCTCGTCATGAGTGCCGGTCGATGCGCCGACGCCACGAAAGTTGAATCGCAGGCACGCAGTGCCGTGCTCGGGAAGGCGATCGAAGAGGCCATCGATGACGCCGGCCGTCATGTTGCCACCGTGAAGCGGGTGCGGGTGGCACAACACCATCAGTGTCTCGACCGGGCCGGCGGGGACCACGAGTTGGCCTTCGAGTGTCTCTTCGTCGCTGGTCTGGAGTGAGACGGCTTCGATGGCGGAGTGGGTGGGCATGGGATCAGACGCTAGCGTCACGTGCGTGAGCGTCAAGAACGGGTCGGAAACACCTAAGAACGAGGGCTCGAGTCGCCTCCCGATCAAGATGTTGAGTGATCGGATCTTGGTTGAGATGGAGGGCGAGGCCGGTGACCGCAAGTCAACGGGTGGTATTCTCATTCCGGCAACGGCCCAGGTCGGCAAACGACTCACGTGGGCCAAGGTCGTAGCTATCGGCCCCAACGTGCGATCAATGCAACTTGATGACCGTGTGCTGTTCAGCCCCGAAGACCGCTACGAGGTTGAAGTCGGCTCACAGGACTACATCATCCTTCGGGAGCGAGATATTCACGCCGTCGCCGCCGAACGCCTCGATGACAACCCCACTGGTCTGTATCTCTGAGTCGGGCTGTTTCATTTAGTCGGGCTATCGCCCTTCTGCTTCGCCATCTGGCTTTCATCGGTGTTGCTGCCGCCTCCGGCGGGCAGCCGTGCTGCCCTTCTGCTTCGCCATCTGGCTTTCATCGGTGTTGCTGCCGCCTCCGGCGGGCAGCCGTGCTGCCCTTCTGCTTCGCCATCTGGCTTTCATCGGGTTTGCTGCCGCCTCCGGCGGGCAGCCTCACGTTGGTTCGCTCTGGTAGGGCTGCGAAAATGGGATTCGCTCGGTGGGGTGGCGGGTAGTCTGCTCGGATGGCCGACGTGCAAAGCATCACACCCACCGACGACCAACTCGGAGCGGTCAAATACGACGGCGACGGCCTCGTCCCTGCGATTGTGCAGGACGACTCGAATGGATCGGTCCTCATGATGGCCTACATGAATGCCGAGACGCTCGAACTGTCGCTGGCCGAAGGCCGCACGGTGTTCTGGAGCCGGTCGCGCCAGGAAGTGTGGCGAAAGGGCGAGACATCGGGTGAGCGTCAGTGGATTCGCTCTGCCGCCTACGACTGCGATGGCGACACCCTCTTGTTCCGAGTCGAACAAGAAGGCAATGGGGCCTGTCACACCGGTGAATATTCGTGCTTCTACCGGTCGTTCGGATCCTGACCATTAACCGTCCAACCCCGCTTCGAACCAAGGCCTCGATCGAATGACGACGAGTAGAGAAGAATTCCGCATCATGGCTCGCGACCACCGAGCCGTGCCGGTTACCAGCGAGCTCCTCGCCGACCTCACAACGCCGGTCGCCATCTTGTTGCGGCTCGCTCCGGACGAACCCGGCTTCCTTCTTGAGTCAGTCGAAAACGGTGAGCGATGGAGTCGCTTCAGTTTCGTCGGCCGTCGAAGCCATGCAACCCTGATTGCCCGGGGTGGCAAGGTCGAAATTATCGGTTCGCTGCCCGACACCGACCTCCCGCTAGCCGACGGCGCCTTGGCCGTAATCGAAGCGTTGCTCGAGCGATACCGGGCCCCTGAACTGCCCGATCTTCCGCCCCTGATCGCGGGTGTGGTTGGTTACCTGGGTTACGACATCGTGCGAGAGGTAGAGCATCTTCCCGATGTTCCACTCGACGACACCGGGTACCCCGACGCCATGCTCGAGGTCATCGGCGAGATGGCGGTGTTTGATCATTGGCGACAGCGAGTCACGCTGGTGTCGGTCGCCCTGCTTCCCGCCGAAGCGACCGGCGACGAGATCGATGCGGCCTACGACGACGCCATCGCCCGTCTGGAACAGTTGGCACGTGACGGTGCGCGACCGATCGACGAGCCGATGCTCGACCCGCCGGGTGAAGAACAGCTTCCGGAGGTGACGTCGAGCCTCCCCGGTGGCCTCTACCAGCGAGCAGTTGAGGCGGCCAAGGAGTACATCCTGGCCGGAGACATCTTCCAGGTTGTGTTGTCTCAGCGATTCGAATTCGAGCTCGGCGCCGACCCGGTCGACGTCTACCGTGTGCTGC
Organism: Acidimicrobiales bacterium; assembly: GCA_047638695.1. GTDB lineage: Bacteria > Actinomycetota > Acidimicrobiia > Acidimicrobiales > SZUA-35 > JAHECQ01. Next base: position 23,824 of record JBLINY010000061.1, read on the forward strand.
GCCAGATCAATCCCAGCCCGTATATGTATCTTCTGCGAAATCCTGAGCTCACGCTCGTCGGTTGTTCGCCCGAGCCGCTCGTACAGGTTCGTAGTGGTCGGGTGATTTCTCGGCCGATTGCGGGAACTCGGAAACGGGGCAGCACCGACGAGGAGGATCGCCTTATGGCGGCCGAGTTGGCCGAGGACCCCAAGGAACAGGCTGAGCACATCATGTTGGTCGACCTAGCCCGCAACGACCTCGGCCGTGTGGTCGAGTATGGCTCGCTCTCGGTTGAAGAGATGATGACACTCGAGCGTTACAGCCACGTGATGCATCTCACGAGTCAGGTTGAAGGTGACCTTCGCGAAGGGAAGTCGATCGTTGATGTCCTTCGAGCGACCATTCCAGCCGGAACCGTCTCTGGCGCGCCCAAAGTGCGGGCGATGGAGATTATCGATGAGCTGGAGCCCGCGAAACGGGGGCCATACTCGGGACTGGTCGGCTACATCGACTTCTCAGGCAACCTCGACTCGGCCATCACCATCCGCACGCTGGTGTGCGGGCCCGAGCGAGCCTCGATTCAGGCTGGGGCCGGGGTGGTGGCCGACAGCATTCCCGATCTCGAGGACAAGGAATGTTGGAACAAGGCACGGGCATTACTCGCTGCCATCGTGCCGGCTCGCCGGATGACAGCCGCACGGCTCGCCGCGCAGGGCGAGACGGTCAAAGACCGCTGACGTCGGATTCTCTATCTTCGATCGTCACCCGCTCGGTGCGGCGCTCCAGGAGATCGACGACCCGAGCTGGTTCCGTAAGGTCGATGACGTCACTGTCAACGCCGCGGTGAAATCCGCTGAGGGGGAGCACAGCCAGTGCGACAAGGACCTGCACCACAGTTGCCACCAGAATCTCGATATCGAGCAGGAGGGTTTGGTTCTGGAGGTAGTGCAGATCGAGGCGACGGTATGCCCCGAAGTTGGCATTCGATCGGGCTTCGACCTGCCATAGGCCGGTGACACCGGGTTGGATCGAGAATCGGGCGCCGTGAGCATCGTCGAAGACCGCTGCTTCCTCGGGAAGAGCGGGACGAGGTCCCACGAGACTCATCTGGCCCCGCAGAACGTTAACAAACTGTGGTATCTCATCCATTGAGGTCTTCCGCAACAGATTGCCGACCCGGGTGATGCGAGGATCATTCGAGACCTTGAACAAAGGCCCTGACCGTTCATTGCGTTGGGCTAGGTCGTTGCGGTCGAGGTGAGCGTCGACTCTCATCGACCGAAATTTCAGCATTCCGAATGGCTCATGACCGGTACCAACTCGGGGCGAGCTGTAGAAGACGGGGCCGCGATCGTCGAGTTTGATGGCAATGGCTATCAGGACCAGCAGAGGAAGGCTAAGCAGCAGTCCGAGACTGCTACCGACGACATCCAGCATGCGCTTCACCGCGAGGTACAGCCGAGTTGGCGGGTTCCAGCGGAGGCTGATGAGCGGCTCATTCACAACAGACTGGAAACGCAGTGAAGCGGCATCGAGATGGGACACACCGGTTGACAGCATCGCTTCGACTTCGGCCGAACGAAGGCCGGCGAGAATTTCGCGAAATTGTGTGCTGCGAAATCCGTTGGTGGTGACAACCGCTGCTTCAATCTTGTTCTCGGCGAGGATTGTCCGGAGGTCGTCGACCGGTCCGAGCCAGTAGCTTCCCATTCCGTTCCGCTCTGCAGTTTTCATGTCGCCGAGTACTCCCGAGAACTGCAGGTTTCCTTCAGGATGATCCCGCAGCAGACCTACGACCTCCACAGCATCCTGGCCGGCTCCGATCACGACGACCCGCCGATTGTCGGCAGAGCGCCACAGCTGGCGAATGATGCCTCTGACAACGAGCAGCCCGACGAAGCCGAGGATCCAGAACAGAGCGATGAAGAACAGTCGCACGGAGCCACCGGCCAACGTGGCGGCGAGAGCCCAGCCCGCACTTCCTACGGTCATTGCCTTGGCAGCGAGGCTGACATCGTCAGTTCGTGATGGCGTCGTACGATCGCGACGGTCGGCCGCGACGAGTACCCAGCACGTAGAGATGAGGCCGGTCGTCCAACCCGCGGCGATGGCAAGAGGGATTCGTGTGGTGAGCAGCGCGGGGATTGCAGCGATGTTCCAGGTCACGATTTGGGCGATCAGGGTCCAGAAAGCGTGTGACCTTCCTGAGAATTGAGGTTTTCTCACCTGGTCTACTCCGGCCCGCGTCTTGTCTGGTCGAGACGCCCGCCGTCCCGGTACCTACCGCTTGTATGCAGCAGACCACTCTCTGCGTCCGTTCGCAATCATTGGATGGGGGTAGAAGTTCCCATCGGGCAAGAAGGGGCCATACTGCCTACATGGCTGAACAACTAGATCTGGTCGCAACGGTGCGGGCGCTCGGCGACGGATCTGTCGCTTTCGAGGGCAGCCGAGATGTGATTTCCATTCAAGGGCCCGACGCAGCTAGCTATTTGCAGGGACAGATCAGCCAAGATATTGAGAAACTCGCGATCGGTCAGTCGGTTTGGTCGCTCGTACTTCAGCCCCAAGGCAAAGTCGACGGCTGGTTCCGCGTCGCCAGGTTGGCTGAAGACACCTACCAACTCGACATCGACCAGGGCAGCGGGGCCGCCGTTTTGGCTCGGCTCCAGCGCTTCATGCTGCGCACAGATGCAGTCCTCAGCCTCGAGACCGAGCCCTGGCTAGCGGTACGGGGTCCGGCGAGCGAACCGCCGGCGAACGTCATCGCTCTCGCGACGCCAACGGCCACAATGTCGGGGTACGACTTGTTGGGTGCCGATGCTGCGCATCCCTCTGCTGTCCCTATCGGCCATTCTGATGCTTATGAGGCCTTGCGGATTCGACAGGGCATACCGGTCCACGGCAAGGAACTCACCGAGAAGACGATTCCGGCCGAAGCTGGGATCGTCGAGCAGTCGGTGAGTTTCACGAAGGGCTGCTACGTCGGTCAGGAATTGGTGGCCCGTATCGACAGTCGGGGCAACAACACGCCGCGTAACCTTGCCGGCCTGATAGTGAGCACCGCCGGTTCTGGCGAGCAGCTTCTGTTGGGTCCCGGAGCCATCTTGGAGGTCGAGGGGAAGACCGTGGGTCACGTCACCAGCGCTGCGCCGTCACCGGAATTCGGGGCCATCGGCCTCGCTTATATCGCCCGCGGAACCGACGTTCCCGGGCCGGCGACCGTCACGCTGGCCGATGGATCAACGGCTGATGCTCAGCTCGTAGCACTGCCTTTCTGAGAGCACTGCCTTTCTGAGAGCACTGCCTTTCTGAGAGCACTGC
>JBLINY010000062.1:0-26618 GCA_047638695.1 Acidimicrobiales bacterium
ACGGCTTTCTTGGCCGTTGCCTTTTTGGCTGGTGCTTTCTTCACAGCCTTGACGGCCTTCTTGGTCGTGGCCTTCTTCACCGCCTTCTTCGCGGTGGTCTTCTTGGCCGGCGCCTTCTTCGTTGCCTTCTTTGTTGCCACGTGGCTTTCGCTCCTTGTCAGATGCGCACTTGCCATCTGATCGTCGGTTGACACTAGTGATTCGTGAGGATCGGCCGAGGGATGCACCTCGTTCGAGGGCGCCATCGCACCTACGCTGACCAGCTCGACGTTGATTCCGCGGCGCTCAGAATCGAGTGAAACGACCCGAACCGTCACGGTTTGATCGGCTGCGACGACATCACGAGCCTTGGTTGGAGCGGGGTCGCCCATCGACTTACTCGGGAGGTAGCAGAGAGCGCCATCGATGCGCACATAGCAGCCGTGCGACGAGAACTGGTCGACGACGCCTTCGACCTCGTCGCCAAGACTGTTCGAGCTTACAAAACCGAGGAAAGCCAGCGGCGCATTGAGCTCGTCGCTCTGCGAGGCCGAACTCTGGCTGGCGTTCGCTCGCTGATTTCCACGACTGCCCTGGTCGGCCGGAGCTTCGCCCGAAGCTTTCTTCGATGGGTGTCGACGTCGTGATGACTTCGATGCCCTCTGCTCGTCCTGCTCGTCGGTTTGGTCGGGATTGGCGTCGGACTCCTCGGCGTTTCGTGCCGGGGGTGGTGTCGCCTTGCTCGGGACCGGGGCTGGCCCGGTGGTGTGGTTTGCCGTGCTTGATCGACGCCGGCTGCGACTTGGCGTTCCACGACCGCTGCTCTGGCCATCGCGAGCTTCGCGAACAGCGCGTCGTGATGCCGGGCCCCGAACGGGCACGCGGGCAACGAAAACCCACCCAACGACTTCGATGGGTTTTCCACCAATGAGTCGGTCGTCATCAAACAACCACGTGTGCTCGCCGTGGAACTCCTGAAAGGAGTCATTGGAGAGCACCGCGGCCTGGGCCTTTTCGGCGACCATAAGAATGAAGGCATCGCCCCGGCCAACAACGCCAGCGGGGGGTGTGATGATTTCACCTGCGTCAACCGCAGCTTCGTAGTCTTCTTTTTCGGGGTCTTCGATCCGGTGAGCAAATGTCGCGTCGACGATAACGGTGACCGAGTCGAAGCTACGTTCAGCGAGGATGGCGCGAACGGCCTCGTCGAGTTGCTTCAGGCTCGGAAGGTTCCGCCCTTCCGTCGCGATGTTGGATCCGTCGACCACGAGATGTCGTGGCGATAATGTCATGAGGCTTCTAGTACACCACCGATCGGCCGCGATTCCCTGGATCCGGTAGCTATGCCTAGGATCCGGCCCGTGATCAACGCCGTGCTGTTCGACTTCGGAGGGGTAGTACTGACCTCGCCGTTTGAAGCCTTCAATACCTATGAGGAGGCGAACGGACTACCGCTCGACCTCATTAGGACCATCAACACTACCAATCCTGACGACAACGCTTGGGCCAAACTCGAGCGCAGCGATGTGTCGCCGGCCGAGTTCGCCGACCTGTTCCAGGCTGAGGCGGCTGCTCTGGGTCATCAGGTCGATGGGTCGGCCATTTTGGGATTGTTGTCTGGCGACATTCGCCCCGAGATGGTCGAAGCCATCCGCCGCATCGGAGCGGCGGGATTCAAGACGGCGTGTCTTACGAACAACTTTGTGGCCCACGATGATCGTGGCAGCGGAGTCGACTCGGCCGATCCCGAACGAGCAAGCGAGCTGAAGCGTGTGATGGCGATGTTCGACGAGGTCGTCGAGTCGGCCAGAGTGGGCATTCGCAAGCCTGAGCTCGGCTTCTACGAGATTGCGCTCGACAAGCTTGGTATCGAAGCGAGCGAGGCGGTCTTCCTCGACGATCTCGGCATCAATCTCAAGCCGGCCCGCGCCATGGGCATGACGACGATCAAAGTCGAGTCGGCTGCCCAGGCGCTGGCCGAACTGGAGCAGATCATCAGTCTGCAGCTTCGCTGAGGCGAGCTTTAGTCGACGACCTTGGCAAAGGCTCGCTCGAGCAACTCGGCCTGTTCTTGACGGTGAACGGCGATCGAACCGGTGGCCGGGCTGCCTGACTCGGGGCGGCTCACTCGATGAATGCTGTGGGTGTCTCCGTGTGCTTCGTACAGCCGACCTTTTACTGCGTTCCAGGCACCCATGTTTTCGGGCTCTTCCTGGAGCCACACGATCTCCTTCGCCCTTTTGTACTTGGCGAGAACTTTGGCAACGGCTTCGAAGGGCCAGGGGTAGAGCTGCTCGACGCGAACGACGGCGACCGATGCTTCGAGCACGTCGCGCCGTTCCTCGGCCTCGGCCGCAACTTTGCCGCTGGCAAAGATCACTCGCTGCACCGACTTCGGTGGGAGTTCGCGACCGAGGTCGAGTACCTCCTCGAACGAGCCGGTGGTGAAATCGTCTACCGAACTTCTCGACCACTTGGCCCGTAGTCCCGATTTCGGAGTGAAAATGATGAGCGGTTTGCAGACGGGGCGAACCATCTGGCGCCGAAGTAGATGGAAGAACTGAGCTGACGTGGTGGCGTTCGCTACTTGGATGTTGTCTTCGGCCGCCAGTAGGAGGAAGCGCTCGAGCCGTCCCGATGAGTGCTCCGGGCCCTGCCCCTCGAATCCGTGGGGCAGAAGCAACACAAGACCAGAGTGTTCCTTCCACTTGTCTTCGGCGGCCACGATGAACTGGTCGATAATGATTTGTGCGCCATTCACGAAGTCGCCGAACTGCGCTTCCCACATCACCAGTTTGTCTTGAGCGATCAGCGAGTACCCGAACTCGAACCCGAGGGCGGCGTACTCTGACAGGGTTGAGTCATAGACCGAGAACTCGGTGTTCTTGTTGCCGAGTTCACCGAGTGGCGTGAACTCCTCGCCCGTCTCGTAGTCGTGCAGCGTTGCATGCCGATGGGCGAAGGTGCCGCGCCTCGAGTCCTGGCCGGCAAGGCGAACCGGTGTGCCGCCAACCAACAACGAACCGATGGCGAACGCTTCGCCAAGTGCCCAGTCAACTTCCCCGCTCGCCCAGGCCTTGTCCCGAGTCTTGAACTGTCGGGCCAGTTTCGGGTGAACCGTAAATCCCTCCGGCGTTGCGGACAGAGCGGCGTATACCTCGTCGAGCGTTTCTCTTGCTACCCCGGTCTCGACGTGGGGCAGAACGCCGAGCGGTGGTGGTGATGGCTTGGCCAGGAGGCCTTCGGGCGGGGCCGACTCGCGTGTGGCATTGAGGCCCTGCTGAAGAAGGTCTTGGAAATAGGCGAGCGCGCTCTCGGCTTCGGCGACCGAGATGTCGCCACGGTCGATGAGCGCCTGGGTGTAGATCGTGCGGGCCGAAGGCCGGCTGGCGATCTTTCGGTACATCAGCGGTTGGGTATAGCTCGGGTCGTCGCCCTCGTTGTGTCCATGACGCCGGTAGCCGATGACATCGATGACGACGTCCTTGTTGAATCGCTGGCGATAGGCGAAGGCCAGACGAGCAACATGGACACAGGCCTCGGGGTCATCGGCGTTCACATGGAAGATGGGGGCCTGCACCATCTTGGCTAGATCGGTCGAGTACTCAGAGCTTCGTGATTGGTGCGGCGCTGTGGTGTAACCCAGCTGATTGTTGGTGACCACATGCACCGTGCCGCCGACGATGTAGCCCTTGATCTGGCTCGAGTTCAGCGTCTCGGCCACGACACCTTGACCGGCAAAGGCGGCATCGCCGTGAATGAGAAGCGGCAGGATGGGGAAGTTGTCGGCATCGATGTCATCCATCAGCGCCCGGGCCATACCGACGACAACGGGATCGACCGCTTCGAGGTGCGAGGGATTCGGCGCGAGCTGGAGATCGATGCTGTTCCCTGCGGGGCTGGTGTGTTGACCATCGAACCCAAGGTGGTACTTGACGTCGCCCGAACCCTGAATCGAGTCCTCCTGAATTGCACCCTCGAACTCGGTAAAAAGATCCTCGTGATTTTTGCCCATAATGTTGACAAGGACGTTCAGTCGGCCGCGGTGGGCCATGCCGATGACTACTCGTTGGAGGCTTTGATCGGCCGCCGCTGATGCCACCGCGTCCAGAATTGGAATGGTGCTCTCGAGACCTTCGAGCCCAAAGCGTTTCTGGCCGACGTAGCGGGCACCAAGAAACTTCTCGAGCGCCTCCGAGGCGCTAAGCCGTTCGAGAATGTGATGCTGCTCCTCGCGGGTAAAGCTGTATTGGCGGCCCTCGACCTGCTCTTGGATCCACCGCTTCTCGGTCGGTTCGGCGATGTGCATGTACTCGACGCCGATCGTGCGGCTGTAGGCGTCTCGCAGCAAACCCAGGATGTCGCCCAGCGGCATCATCACCGGTGCACCACCAATTGCTGCGTACACGCCGTTCTCGAGCCCGGTGAGAAATTCGCGATCGAGGTCCCAGATGGTGAGGCCGTAGCTAACCGGATCGAGCTCGGGGTGTTGCTTTGACGAACGGTCCTCGAGCGGGTTGGTGTTCGCAATCAGGTGCCCGCGAACTCGGTACTGATTGATGAGGGTGCTGACGGCCATCTGTTTTGCATGAAGCCCGGCCGTATCGTCAGTGGCTCCCTGGTCGGACCGCCACTGGACCGCCTCATACGGCACCCCGAAGTCCTCGAATGTGTCGCTGTAGAAGCGGTGCTCACCGAGTAGGAATTCATGGACCTGCTTGAGGAACAGCCCCGACTCAGCCCCCTGGATGATGCGATGGTCATAGGTCGAGGTGATGGCGATGGTCTTCGAGATGCCCAGCTGAGCCAACATCTTTGGGTCGGCAGCCTGGAACTCGGTGGGGTAGCCAATGCGGCCGACACCGATGATGGCTCCTTGGCCAGTCATGAGACGCGGCACCGACTGGACTGTTCCCAGTGTGCCGACGTTGGTGAGGCTCACCGTGGCCCCCGTCATGTCTTCAACCGTGAGCTTGTTGTCGCGTACTTTGCGGATGAGCGCCTCGTAGGTGGCGACAAACTCGCTGAAGCTCATCGTGTCAGCGGCCTTGATGACCGGCACGACGAGGGAGCGGCTGCCGTCACTTTTCTGCTGGTCGACGGCAATCCCGAGGTTGACGTGCTCGTTGCGAAGTAGGCGCGGCTTACCGTCGCGGCCCTCGAGGTAGACGTTGTTCAGGGCCGGGACTTTGTCGGCGATGGCCCGGACGACGGCGTAGCCGATGAGGTGAGTGAAGCTGACCTTGCCGCCGCGAACTCGGGCCAGATGGTTGTTCAGGACCCTCCGGTTGATCTCGAGCAGCTTGGCTGGAACCTCGCGGAAGCTCGTCGCTGTCGGAACCTGGAGACTGGCTTCCATGTTGGCGGCGATACGAGCGGCGACGCCGCGGATGGGTTCGCCCGGTTCTTCTTCGGCAGATTGCTCGGGCGCAGCCGGGAGGCTGGCCTGCCCGTTAGCGACAGCAGGTGGGGCATCGCCGGCAACCGACGGCAGGGCGTTGACCGCGGTGGTCGGTGCGGTGATTGGTGCAGCGATTGCAGCAGGGGCAGGAGGCGCTGCGACTGCTGCGACCGGCGCAACATTGGACTGGCCGTTTGCTGCACCGTTGGTGGCGGGGATGCCGTTGAACACATTCTGCCACTCGTCAGAAACAGACTTTGGGTTACCGAGAAACTGCTGGTGCAGTTCTTCGATCAGCCAGTCGTTGGGTCCAGCGGGAGATGGGTTGGGTGCCACCCGAAGATGCTACTCGGACCGGTCGGGTGGACTCGGTTGCCCTACGGACGCCTTGGGTACCGCAACGATGGCGTCTCTGGATGGTGCCCGAAGTTGGTCTACTGCAGACCGAGAATTCGTCCTGACCACCGCTGAAACTGATCAAGTGAATGAAGTCCGGTGATCGTTAGCCCGCCAACTCGCCACGCTGGGGTCGCAGTGACTTCGACGTCGATTGCAGCTTCCATTGCCAGCTCGAGTAATCGCGATCCTTCACCATCAGCTTCTCGTTCCAAGATGTCGGCCATGTCAAACCCTGTGGCCGACATGAGGTCGGCGACCACGTCGAGGTCGCCGATGTCGCGTCCTTCGACCCAGTGAGCGGCCACTAGGGCGGCATCGACCTCGTCGAACCGATCGGGTTCGTGCCACCGCACCAACTCCGTGATGCCAAGTAGGCGATGAGTATTGGGACTGCGGACAGGCTTGTTGAAAGCCAGTCCCGATGCGGCGCACTCCTGAGCAATATGGTCAAAGACTTGGTCCAGCCGCCCGCCCGGTCGGACCGCCCGGCCCTCGTGCGGCAGATCTGGGTGGAGCTCGTAGCTTCGCACGTCGACCTCGATGCCCTGGGAGCGGAGCCAGGCAGTATGTGGGCGAGCCGCGTAGGCCCATGGGCAGATGTAGTCGTTCCACAGCGTGACAGCCACGGCCTAAAGCTACGGTTGCGACGATGCTCGTCGCCACGTGGAACGTGAACTCTCTGAAGGCACGGATGCCCCGGGTCGAAGACTGGCTGGCCCAGGTAAGGCCCGACGTCTTGTGTCTCCAAGAGACAAAGCTCTCTGACGAGGCCTTCCCGGCCGCAGCCTTCGAGGAACTCGGCTATCAGTCCGCACATCATGGGCAGGGGCAGTGGAATGGCGTCGCCATCCTGTCGCGCATGGGTATCGAGGATCCTCATGGAGGATTTGCCGAGGGGATCGAGGCTGATGACGACGCTCGGCTGGTGTCGGCAACATGTGGCGGCGTGCGCGTCCACAGCGTGTATGTGCCAAACGGGCGCGAGGTCGATCACGAGCACTATCACTACAAACTGTCCTGGCTGGCCCGTCTTCGGGCGCACCTTGAGGCCACCGTCACTGCTTCAGGCGACGTCGTGGTGGCCGGCGACTGGAATATCGCGCCGACCGACGATGACGTATGGGACCGAGCCGCGTTTGATGGCGCCACCCATGTGACGGGGCGAGAACGCGACGCCCTGGCCAACGTGATCGACTGGGGCCTGGTCGACACGTTCCGTCAGCGCTATAGCGATGCGGGCCTGTTCAGCTATTACGACTACCAGGCTGGCCGCTTTCACAAGCGCGAAGGCATCCGCATCGACTTCCTGCTTGCCTCGAAGTCGCTGGCGGCCCGTTCGGCGCTCGACCTCGTCGACCGCAACGGTCGCAAGGGCGAGAAGCCGAGCGACCATGTGCCCGTCATAGCGGTCTACACCTAACTTTGTTGCTTGCGATTTATCGGCTGCCGCTAGTAGGCGACAGACCGATGCAGTGACAGGGCCGGGAGGCGACCGGGCTAGGAGGTGACCGGGCTAGGAGGTGACAGAGCGCAGGATGGCCAGAAGTTCGTCGCCATAGCGTTCGAGCTTCGCCGCTCCGATGCCGGGCATCCCCGCGAGTTGCGACTTCGAGGTTGGGCGCCGCTTGGCGATCGCCCGCAGTGTCTGATCGTTGAACACCACGAAGGCCGGCACGTCGGCAGCCCGTGCTTGGTTGCGACGCCAGGTTCGCAGCGCATCGAACGCAGGGTCGTCAACTGGGGTTGGGGTGCGGGACCCTGTTTTTGGAATGGCCTGACGCGTCCGGGCCAATTCGGCTCGCCAGTCGGTAGGGGCGTAGCCGCGGCGCAGATGCTCGACAGCCGATTGAAGGTGGTCGAGGTAGCTCGATGGCTGACGCTTGGCCGAGCGAGTGCCGAAGGTGCGCTCGGCCGCCCACGACATGTGCAGCTCGCGTTCAGCTCGGGTAACGCCGACGTACAGCAGCCGCTGCTCCTCGTTGAGCTGGGCGCCCGTGGTGGCGTAGCTAATCGGGACGAAACCCTGCTCAAGGCCAGCTAGGTGAACGACCGGCCACTCGAGGCCCTTGGCCCCGTGGAACGTGGCCAGTTCGACCGCGTCGGAGTCGACCGTTACCTCGCTGGCTTGCACCGTCGCTATCCAGGCCACAAGACCGGGCCCGTTTGGACTGGGATCGACGCTGAGATACTCGTGCACCAGGCGGCTGAGGGCGGCCAGATTCTGGCGGCGATCGACCTCGGCCGGGACGAGCGGTTCCTCGGTGCCGTCTGGCAGCACCGACGGTTCGAGCGATTCGTCGAGCGTACGAAGAGCGATGATGAGATCGACACCCGGTCGACCCAGAATACGCAGCTCGTTCTTGACCTCTTGAGTCGACATCGGCCCCGATCCGCCGCGGACCCGAACCGGGATGTTGGCCGCCGTGAGGGCCAGCTCAATCGGAACCAGTTGAGCGTTGGTGCGGACCAATACCGCCTGGTGTGACCACAAATCGTTCACTGACTTGGCCATTTTGATGGCATCGGCTATGCCGGCTGCCTCGGCCTGATCGGTGGGGTAGGCCGTGATAGTTGGCGGTAGTCCCTTGGCCCGGTGGGCAATGAGGCTTCCAGATGTGCTGGCCAAGGCGGCAGCGGCGACGGTGAGGATCTGCGGCGTCGAGCGATAGTTATCTTTGAGCTCGATCACCGTGGCCTGGGGCTCTCGGCGAGCGAACGAAGCCAGCAAGTTCGGATCGGCTCCGTTCCATCCGTAGATCGCCTGGTTCGGATCGCCGACGACGAAAAGATCACTGCTGTCGCCACGCCAAGCCTGAAGTAGCTCGAATTGGAGCGGGTTTACGTCTTGGAACTCATCGACGTACAGGTGTCGATGGCGCCAGCGGACAGCAGCGGCGTAGTCGGGATCGGACTTGAGATCTCTGGTCGCCAACGCGAGGAGATCATCGAAGTCGACGACTCGGCGCTGTCGTTTCTCGTTCTGATACCGCTCCATGAGATCGGCCATGTCATCGGCCGGAAGGGGACTGGTGCGACCTTCGAGGTCGGCCGCGGTGCCGTAGTTCTCCGGTGCGACCAGCCGAGCTCGAGCCCACTCGATTTCGCTGACAACGTCGAGTGGATCGATGCCGCTGCGCCGCCCCATTAGTTGGCTGACGAAACGATATTTCCGATCGAGCATCGTCGGAGGAGCGACACCACGCTCAGTCCACCGTTGGCGAAGCTGCGTAAGGGCGACGCCGTGGAACGTTCCGCCGACGACGTCGTCGCGCAGACCGAGCGACCGGAGCCGCGCTCGCAATTCGCCTGCCGACTTTCGGGTGAAGGTGAGCGCGAGCACCCGTCGAGGGTCGGTGTCGCCGTTCGCAATCCGGTAGGCGATGCGGCGCGTCAGCACCCGGGTCTTGCCCGATCCGGCGCCGGCCAGAACCACCAGCGGGCCGCCAGCAGTGATAACCGCTTCGAGTTGTCGCTCGTTCAGCCCGTCGAGCAGCCGATCAGCCTCCACCCGCCTGACCCTACAATCTCATTGGGTCGGCTCCGCCTCCCGCTTCGCCATCTGGGTTTCGCTGTTGGGTGCTGTCTCCTTCGTCGACAGCCTTCTTGGGTCGGCTCCGCCTCCCGCTTCGCCATCTGGGTTTCGCTGTTGGGTGCTGTCTCTTTCGTCGACAGCCTTCTTGGGTCGGCTCGGCCTCCCGCTTCGCCATCTGGGTTTTTGCTGTTGGGTGCTGTCTCTTTCGTCGACAGCCTCTGGAGATTGGGGGCAGTAGGGTTACTTCGTGGCTAAGCAGGAGCAATTGCGCGGTGGTGAAGAGGTGGTGCTCGACCTTCGGCCGCATTGGTGGTTCTTCTGGCGACAGGTGGCTGCTCTCGTTGCCGCCCTAGCCTTAGGCATCGTGCTCTTGGCCGTTGGGCCCAACCAAAGCTGGAGCTACCTGGTGCCGGCGATCTTCTTGGTCGTCGCTGTTGGCTGGTTCGGACTTCGCTACGCCGTCTGGGCCACCACCAACTTCATCATCACCACCGATCGCATCATCAGCCGCAAGGGTGTGCTTTCACGATCGGGCATCGAGATTCCGCTCGAGCGCGTGAACACCGTGTTCTTCAGTCAGAGCCTGTTCGAGCGCATGCTTCGGGCTGGCGATTTAGTCATCGAGTCAGCAGGTGAGATGGGCAGCTCGAAGTTCACCGATATCCGTCGTCCCCTCGACGTGCAGAACGAGATTTACCATCAGATGGAAGACAACGAGAACCGTAAGTTCGACCGTGTCGGCCAGAACATCGCGGCTCCGGCGTCGATCCCAGATCAGATCGACAAGCTCGATGAATTGCGGCGGCGAGGCGTACTGACCGACGCCGAGTTTAATGCCAAGAAGACCGACCTTCTGCGCCGGCTCTAGGTCGTCGATTCTGTTGAAGCGACTCTCCGTCGAAAGGCGACCCTCGCCATGAAGATTGTCAGCCTTGTCCCGTCCCTCACCGAGACCTCCCGCGCCTGGGGGATCGAGCCGGTTGCATGTACCCGCTACTGCGAGCAGCCCGATCTACCGCACGTGGGCGGCACCAAGAATCCCGACATCGACGCCATCGTTGCCCTGGCACCCGATCTCGTCATGCTCGACAAAGTCGAGAATTGTAAGGAAGACGCCGAGGCGCTGGAGGAGCGTGGAATCGAACTCTTCGTCACCGATGTCCGTACCCTGGCCGATGTCGCACCCGACCTCGACCGTATGGCCGAGGCGCTCCAACTGCCTTCACAGACGCAGCACTGGCCCGACTATTCGACAGGCCCCGCCTACTCGAGAGATAGCGTCAGTCCTGAAAACGACGGACGGTTCTTTGTGCCGATCTGGCGGCGCCCGTGGATGGCGATTGGCCCAGATACCTATGGCTCCACCTTGCTCGAACACCTTGGTCTGGCGAATGTGTTTACCGACCAGGCGATCGAGTATCCCGAGATCGAACTGGTCGAAGTTTTGGCCCTGAACCCCAACATCGTCCTTGCTCCCAGCGAGCCCTACGAGTTCCAGCCTGAGCATTTGGATGAGCTCCGAACGGTGGCTCCGGTGGTCGAAGTCGATGGCCAAGATCTCTTTTGGTGGGGTGTCCGGACCCCCGACGCGATCGACCGGCTAGGGAAGCATGTTGCTGGCCGTTAGGTTTCTGCGCCATGCCCGAGCAGACCCCCTCTGATGCCCCAGCCGTACCAGCCACCCAATACTCGATCGCACTGCGAGTAACCCTCGAGAATGTGCCCGGTGTCCTCGGTCGTCTCACCACAGCCATTGGTGAGGTCGGCGGCAACATCTACGCCGTCGATAGCTTCGTCGCGAAGGGCCCCGTGGTCGAGCGCGAGATCGTTGTGAACTGCATCGATGTCGACCACCAGAAACGGGTAGCCGAGGCCGTTGGCGATACGCCCGGCATCACCCTCCACAGCTGGTGGGACCGCACCTTCGCCATGCACGAAGCCGGGAAGGTCGAGGTGCTTCCCCTCTGCCCAGTCGGCGATGCCGATGACCTCTCGATGGCCTACACCCCGGGCGTTGCTCGAGTCTGCTCAGCGATCGCAAGAGACGAGCGGCTGGCCGATGTTTACACCGTTCGTAAGAACATGGTGGCCATTGTTTCCGACGGCTCGGCTGTTCTCGGCCTGGGCGATATCGGCCCCAAGGCTGCCATGCCGGTAATGGAGGGCAAGGCCCTGCTCTTCAAGGCCTTTGGTGGCGTTGATGCCTTTCCCATCTGCCTCGATGTGTCGTCGCCTGAAGAAATCGTCGAGACCGTCGTTCGGCTGGCACCAACGTTCGGCGGCGTGAATCTCGAAGACATCGCAGCCCCCGGGGCCTTCTATGTCGAAGAAGAGCTGAAGAAGCGGCTCGACATTCCGGTGTTCCACGACGATCAGCATGGCACTGCTGTTGTTGCCCTTGCCGCTCTCGAGAATGCGCTGCGCATTACGGGCAAGAAGATGGAGGATCTGCGCATCGTTATCTCGGGGGTCGGTGCAGCGGGGGTGGCGATCGGCAAGATCCTGCTCGGAGCGCAGGCAACCAACATCGTCGGCGTCGATTCAGTTGGTGCCGTCTACGACGGCCGCGAAGGTCTCAACTCCTGGAAGCAGTGGTTCGCCGAGCACACCAACAACCAGAAGCAGCAGGGCGCACTGGCCGATGTCATGCACGGCGCTGACGTTTTCATTGGTGTCAGTGCCCCGGATGTCCTCTCAGTCGACGACGTAAGGAACATGGCGTTGGACCCCATCGTGTTCGCCATGGCCAACCCCGACCCTGAGATCAGGCCCGAGGCGGTCGAGGGTCTGGTCCGAGTGATGGGGACCGGTCGCAGCGACTATCCGAATCAGATCAACAACGTGTTGGCCTTCCCCGGCATCTTCCGCGGCGCCCTCGACGCTCGGGCCTCCGACATCACCGAAGGTATGAAGTTGGCGGCGGCCAAGGCCATTGCCACATCGATCAGCGATCAAGATCTCAATGAGCGCTACATCATGCCGTCGGTGTTTGATCGCGATGTCTCGATTCGGGTAGCCGAGGCGGTCGAAGCAGCAGCGCGGGCGGACGGCGTCGCCCGCAACTAGGGCGTATCCAGCCTTGGCCGATCCACTCCGACCGCGTCCGTCTCATGACGGGTTGGCTCAGGAGAGGGAAGCGATGGCGTCGGCCACGGCGAGGGTGCGACGGGCGTTGTCGACGTGCAAATTTTCGATCATGCGGCCATCGACCGTCACCACGCCGCGGCCATCGGCTTCGGCCTCGGTGAAAGCGTCGATCACGCGGCGGGCGTAGTCAACATCGTCGAATGAGGGAGCCCACGTTTCGTTGGTGGGATCGACCTGGCTTGGATGAATCAGTGTCTTGCCATCGAAGCCAAGTTCGAATCCCTGGGTGGCCTCGGCTTGGAAGCCGTCGGCGTTCTTCACGTCGTTGTAGACGCCGTCGATAATGATCTTGCCTGCCTCGCGAGCTGCAAGCAGGGCGGCGGCCAGGTGAGGGACGAGGGCATTTCGTCCAGGCAACAGTGGAGCCCGGAGCTCTTTGGCCAGGTCATTGGTGCCCATGACGAGTACCGATACCCGTGGATGAGCAGCGATTGCTCGCACATCGAGAATGGCTGTCGGCGTCTCGATCATGGCCCAGATCATGGTGTCGGCAGCGGCGCCAGCGGCATCAAGACGACCCGACACATCGTCGATATAGCCGACGGAGCTGACCTTGGGGATAACGACACCGGCGGGTGATGCGGCTCCAGCGGCGGCGATGTCTTCGGCGCCCCAAGGGGTGTCGAGACCGTTGCACCGGATCGTCAGTTCGCGGCCGCCGTATTCGCCCGAGGTGGCCGCGGCGACCGCTTGGTTGCGGGCTAGCTCTTTGGCGTCGGGTGCAACCGCATCTTCAAGATCGAAGATGATGGCATCTGCCGCGATTGCCTTGGCTTTTTCAAGTGCGCGTTCGTTGGCGGCTGGCATGTACAGCACGCTGCGGCGAGGGCGAAGGGAAGACTCAGACATTCGTATTCTCCTCAGAAGCCGTAGCTGGAGGCCAGCTCGGGGTCGCGGGCAGCAAGGTCTTTGGCTAGCGCCACGACGACGTGGTGCTGCTTCACCGATGCGTCGTCCTCCATCTTGCCGTCGATCATCAGCGCACCTGTTCCGTCGCCCATAGCCTCGATCACGCGCTGTGAGGCGACGACGTCCTGAGGGCGGGGGCTGAAGACTCGCTTGGCGATGTCAATCTGTACTGGGTGCAGGCTCCAGGCGCCCACGCAGCCAAGGAGATAGGCGTTTCGGAATTGGTCTTCGCAAGCAACAGTGTCCTTGATGTCACCGAAGGGGCCATAGAACGGGAGGATGCCGTTCGAGACACAGGCATCGACCATGCGGGCGATTGTGTAGTGCCACAAGTCTTGCTGATGAGTTGCTCGGTCACCTTCGATGTCGGCCGCGTCGGTGCCAGCACCCTCGGGGTCGTCGCGAACCAGGTAGTCGGGATGACCACCGCCGACGCGGGTGGTTTTCATCCGTCGATTGGCAGCCAGATCAGCCGGGCCGAGCGAAAGGCCCTGCATGCGAGGCGAAGCGGCACAGATCGCTTCGACATTGGCGACGCCCCGTGCCGTTTCGAGAATGGCGTGAATCAAAAGTGGCCGGGTGAGGCCGGCCTTTGCTTCGAGTTGGGCCAGGAACTGATCGACGTAGTGAATGTCCTCGGGGCCTTCGACCTTCGGGATCATGATCACGTCGAGTTCGTCGCCGATCTCGGTAACGAGGCCGTACAGATCATCGAGAATCCATGGCGAGTCGAGGCTGTTGACCCTGGTCCAGAGTTGGGTGGTGCTGAGATCGGCTGTCTTGCCGACTTCGATCAGGCCAGCCCGCGCCGCATCTTTGTTGTCGGCGCTCACAGCGTCTTCGAGATTGCCCAACAGAATGTCGACCTTGGCCGCGATGTCGGGCACCTTTGATCGCATCTTTTCGTTCGACGGATCGAAGAAGTGGATCATCCGTGAGGGAGGAAACGGGATCTCTCTCAGGGGTTCGGGAGCGCCGACGGCCAACGGTTTGAAGAAGTCTTTCGGATTACGCACCTGGTCAACGGTACCGATGATCAGGCCCGCACTGAAATTAAGTTGCTGACCAGCCCAAGCGTCCCACTCGCGACGACCCCGGTAAGGGCAACCATGACCAGAATGAAGTCAGAGACGCCGTTTGTTGGATGAGAAAATACGTTCCACAGGAACCATCCGGCGGTCACGATCTCGAACAGTGCGGTGAGCGCCAGCGTTGGCCGGTCTATGCCCGTTGGTCGCGTGTCCTTCAGCCCTTCGGCGATGCGGCTGGTTCGCACGAGAACCACGCCTGCCACGGCCAAGCAGAAGGCGAGAATGACGTCGCCCCGTTCGATCGGGCGCTGACTCAACTGAGTTCGCACGAGATGGGCGAAGCCACTGAAGAATACGACCAAGCCCTGCAAACTGAGGATCCCGGAGGTCAACGGGATCCAGAATTGGGCCAGGATGGGCTTGCGGACGACGCAAGTCGCCGTGACAGTCTGGACCATCCCGTCAAGATCGGCCGTCCGGCCGACTTCCTTGAGTTGGGGTAGTCGGGTTCGCCGGTGCTGAACTTATTGGCTCTGCTCAACGAGCAGGCTGACCAGATCGTCAGCGAGACCGACGGCGGTAGCTATGGCAAGGAGGCCCAGCACGGCGCCGCCGACCATCATCATGAACGGCCGGACTGGTAGGAACAGGGCGTCGGGGACGAGATGCATAGCGGCGGCCAGGAAGACCAGAGGCGACAGGACGCCGATGGAATAGATGGCAAGAAGAGCAACCCCCGAGGGCCCCCGATCGGGAAGTTCGCCGAGCAGAGTTCCGAACTCGTCGCCAACGCAAGGTAGCCAGAGAATGGCGGCGCCAGCTCCTGCCAGGAGCCCGCCTGCGGCTGAGACGATGTCGAGCCGCCGAATGAGCGGAACGAGAAGCAGCACGAGCGCGCCAGCAAAGAGCAGCGCCGTAATACGAGGCGAAGGGTCATCGAGCCGGTTCGAAAATCGAAGCCAGGACACACCGGTGGCCGACACGATAAACCCGGCTACAGCGGGCGACGACTCTTGACGGGCGGCGATCGCTGTCGCCGCTCCAGGGATGAGAAGAATCAGCGAACAGGGGAGGAGAGCTGATTCGAAGCCTTCGAACAACAGCTCGATCATGGCCAGACGTTACGGCCTGTTAGCGATGAGCCAGGCGACCGTGTCGTTTAGCTCGTCGTAACGACCCTCGCCGATGCGGTCGAAACGTATATCACCGTTCTGGTCGAGGACAAAGGTCCGGGGCCAGAACCGGCGCTCGGTTTGCCAGGATCGAAAATTCGTCTTGTCGTTGTCGATGGCGATGGGCCAGGTGACGCCCAACTCGATGGCTCGCTCCTGGACCCCCTGGATGTCTTTCTCGAACTCAAACTCGGGGGCGTGGACACCGATAATCTCGAGTCCGTTCGGCTGATGAGCGGCGTATATCTCCTGCAGGAACGGGATAGTGGCGGTGCAGTTGCGGCAGCTGTGGGTCCAGAACTGAACGATGCGGACCTGGCCGTCGAACTCCTCGAACGAAGTGGCGTCGGTCTGGAGCCAGCCTTCAATGTCGTCGAGGGTGCCAGCCGGCCCCAGCACCGGCGGTGCTTCTTCGAGTTGGGACGGCTGATCGGCGACGGCGGTCGTGGGCGCCGAGCCTCCGTTCTCGGGGGTCTCGGCGGCCGCGAGAGTGGCGGCGTCAGTAGGGGCTGCCAGGCCTTCAGAGTCGTCCGACGTCGCAGCGAAGATGAGGCCCCCGACAGCAATGAAGCCAAGAAATATGGCGATGAACGATCCTCGGTTCATGGTGGATCTCCTGCGGCGTTTCGGTTTGCCCGGCTCGCCGCTCTTGTCGGCAGCGATTGCCTGAATCGTACCGGTACCCGGGTGGCCGGTCGGGTGCACGTCCGGTGTGTTCTGCACATGTTCACAAGCGTCCTGGCAACGGAGTTTCTTGACGGCCGCGTCTGCCCTACCGTTGCCGGCTATGGGACCTCTCCAAGGTGTGAAAGTCATTGAACTGGCCGGAATCGGCCCCGGGCCGTTCTGCGCCATGATGCTGTCCGACATGGGAGCCGAGGTGATTCGGATCGAGCGGTCAGCGGCGGTCGCTCCCGGTGATCCCAACGATCCGCCGAAGGATGTGCTGGCCCGCGGTCGACGTTCGATCGGGGTCGATCTCAAGAACCCTGACGGGCTTGAAACGGTCATGAAGCTGGTCGAGCAGGCCGACATTGTCATGGAGGGTTTCCGGCCGGGCGTTACGGAACGTCTTGGCCTGGGCCCCGACGACTGCATGGCCCGCAATCCAAAGATCGTCTACGGCCGCATGACAGGCTGGGGTCAGGAAGGGCCCTACATGTTGGCCGCCGGCCATGACATCAACTACATCGCTCTCGCCGGAGCGCTCGCACCGATTGGTCGCAACGGCGAAGCCCCGGTGCCGCCCCTGAATCTGGTCGGAGACTTCGGCGGCGGCGGCATGTATTTGGCGTTCGGTCTGGTCTGCGGCCTTCTCGAGGCTCGTCAGTCCGGCGAGGGTCAGGTCGTCGACACCGCAATGGTCGACGGGGCCGCCAGCCTCATGAACATGTTCTGGGGCATGAAGGCCAGCGGCGTTTGGAACGACGAGCGCGGCACCAACATGCTCGACACCGGCTCGCATTTCTACGACGTCTACGAGTGCTCGGATGGTGAATACATCTCGATCGGTTCCATCGAGCCACAGTTCTACGCCGAGCTGATGCAACTTTCGGGACTCGGAGAACAGTCTGGCCTCGCTCATCAGAACGATCGGCCCGAGTGGCCAGCCATGAAACAGCGGGTCACCGACCTCTTCAAGACCAAGACACGCGCCGAGTGGTGCACCCTCATGGAGCACTCTGACGTCTGTTTCGCCCCCGTCCTGTCGATGGACGAGGCAACCCAACATCCCCACAATGTCGAACGCGGCACATTCATTGAGGTCGGTGGCATGACACAGGCCGCCCCCGCCCCACGGTTCAGTCGTACATCGCCATCGGTCCAGGGGCCGGCCTCGCACCCCGGTGCCGACACCGATTCGGTGCTCGCCGATTACGGGTTCGACGCCGACACCATCGCCAAGCTGCGTGATGTAGGCGCGGTCGCCTGACCCTTGCTGCCGGGCAGATGGCGAAGGAGTAGTTCTGCGGCTAGAGACTCGAATTCACAGGGGCCTCTTACGCTGATGCGATGTCGACACTGGTCTGCTTTCACGCTCATCCTGATGACGAGGCCATTCAAACGGGTGGCCTCATGGCGAAGGCTTCGGCTGCCGGTCACCGAGTTGTCCTCGTCTGCGCCACAAGAGGCGAGCAGGGCGAGCCACAGGAGGGTGTGCTAAACGATGACGAGCAGTTATGGCAGCGACGCATGGATGAGCTGGACACGTCGTGTCAGATTCTGGGAGCGGACGAGCCTCGGTGGTTGGGTTACGAAGACTCAGGTATGGAGGGAGAACCAACGAACGACAACCCGGCCTGCTTCTGGCAGGCCGATGTTGATGACGCAACCGAGCGATTGGCTGCCATCTTGCGCGAAGTTGATGCCGGCACCCTGACCATCTATGACAACCATGGCGGCTACGGCCACCCGGATCACATCCAGGTCCATCGTGTCGGCTGGGCGGCAGCCAAGGCGTGCGGGCTCGACAACGTTTTCGAGGCGACCATAAATCGCGATGGAATCGAGGCGCTCATGGAAGCGTCCGCTGCAGCGGCCGAGGCGAGAGGTGAGGAACCAGAGGGGCCCGGGGTCGATCGATCGACGTTCGGGACACCGTCGGCTGACATCGCCTACCAGGTCGATGTCTCGTCACACGTGGACAAGAAGAAGGATGCGATGATGGCTCACCGCAGCCAGATCGGTCCCGACGGCTTCTTCCTTCAGATGCCTGATGACTTCTTCACCATGGCCTTCGGAGCCGAATGGTTCAACGTCCCGGGGATTACGGGCACGGGTGGACCAACCGAGGTCGAGCTGCTTCCGGGCCTCGACTAAAAGTCATCGTCGTCGAAGCCGCCGAGCTCACCGGCCCCCCGGAAGACGTGTGACGTTCCGTCCGAGCGCACCAGGATGGCCGGGCCACTGAAGTTACCTTCGGGGCCCGATAACACGAGGTCGTACGGGGCTGGTTCGACCTGCTGCGGTTCGCGTGTTTGTACTACGAGCTCCCAGTCGAGGGTGGGGCTTTCCTCTCGACGAACAACCAGTAGATTGCCGCCGAGCGGTGGGAACTCGATACCCGAAGCCGTGACGGCTTCGACGTAGAACCGGCGGTGCTGCACCACGGGACTCTAGCTGGCGGCGACTAGCCTCGACCTCGATGTTCCGGGACGTGCACGCTGCTTTCGCCTGGGTCGTTGTTGTTGCCAATGGTGTAGCCGGCGTCTGGGCGCTCGCAGCCGAGAGGCTTGAGTGGCTCAGAAGCAAAGCGCTTTGGTGGTTCATCGGGTTCGCCGAGGTTGGCGTTGCCATCCAAGTGATGCTGGGCGTCGCCGCCCTGCGATTCGAGGATCGCAACGCCTCCGACTTCCACATGTTCTATGGATTTATCGCCTTCGCGACGGTCGGCATCATCTACAGCTACCGCCTACAGCTAGAAGCATGGCGCTTCCGTCTGTACGGCTTTGGCGGGCTGTTTCTGATGGGCCTCGGCATTCGGGCGCTCCTCCTCAAAGCAGGAGGATGAGCGCCCAGTCCTTTGCGGCTGTCTGAACTACTTCAGTCCGAACTACTTCAGACAGGCGACGGTCTTAACTAGGCAGACAGCCGACGTTCGAGTTCTTCGAACTGAGCGGCCAGAGCCTTCGGGAGTCTGTCGCCGAACTGGGCGTAGTGGGCCCTGATCAGATCGATCTCCTGTTGCCACGACTCGTTGTCGACCTCGAGCAGCTTGGCCATCGTGAGGTCATCGACGTCAGCCTCGATGCCGGTGCGGTCGATGGCATCGTTGGTAGGGACCATGCCGATTGCTGTTTCTTTGGCGTCGCCCTCGCCGTTGATGCGCTCGATGACCCACTTGAGAACTCGGCTGTTGTCGCCGAAGCCGGGCCACATGAAGCCCCCGTCGTCATCGCGACGGAACCAGTTGACCCAGAACATCTTGGGCAGCTTGTCTTCGCTGGATGCCTCGCCGATGCTGAGCCAATGCTGGAAGTAGTCGGCCATGTTGTAGCCGCAGAAGGGCAGCATGGCAAACGGATCGAAGCGCACCTCGCCCACCTTGCCGGCAGCGGCCGCCGTCTTCTCCGAACTCATGATCGAGCCGAGGAACACGCCGTTCTCCCAGTTCTTTGCCTCGGTAACGAGAGGGACGTTGGTAGCGCGGCGTCCACCGAAGAGGATGGCCGAGATCGGCACACCCTTGGGGTCTTCCCATTCAGGAGCGATCGAGGGGCACTGGCCAGCCGGTGCGGTGAATCGGGCGTTCGGGTGTGAGGCCGGAGTATCGGACTCGGGGGTCCAGGTCTCACCTTTCCAGTCGGTGAGCCGAGCTGGTGGCTCGTCGGTCATTTCCTCCCACCAGACGTCCCCGTCTTCGGTCATGGCAACGTTCGTATACACACAGTTGCTGTGCAACGTGGCCATTGCGTTGGGGTTGGTCCTCTCCGATGTGCCAGGGGCAACGCCGAAGAAGCCGTGCTCGGGATTGATGGCATACAACTGGCCGTCGTCGCCGAACTTCATCCAGGCGATGTCGTCGCCGATGGTCTCGACCTCCCAGCCAGGGAGGCTAGGGATGAGCATGGCCATATTGGTCTTGCCGCAGGCCGAGGGAAAGGCAGCCGCGATGTACTTCTTCTCTCCGCTCGGAGGCGTGACACCGATGATGAGCATGTGCTCGGCCAGCCAGCCGTCGTCGCGAGCCATCGTGCTGGCGATACGAAGAGCGAAACACTTCTTGCCGAGCAGCGCATTTCCGCCGTAACCCGAGCCGTAGCTCCAGATCTCGGACGTGTCCGGGAAGTGAGCGATGTACTTGTTCTCACCGTCACAGGGCCACGGAACTTCGGCGCGGCCATCCACCAACGGGTAGCCGACAGAGTGGACGCAAGGCACGAAGTCGCCGTCACCGAGGACCTCGAGCGCACCTGCGCCCATGCGGGTCATGGTTCGCATGGAAGCGGCGACGTAGGCCGAGTCGGTGAGTTGGATGCCGATGTGAGCAATGGGTGATCCGAGCGGTCCCATCGAGAACGGCACGACGTACATGGTGCGGCCTCGCATGGAACCGGTGAAGAGCCCGGTCATCTCTTCTTTCATATCTTCCGGGGCTCGCCAGTTGTTGCTGGGCCCGGCTTCGTCCGGCGTGCGCGTGCAGATGAAGGTGCGTTCCTCCACCCGGGCCACGTCGGCCGGATCAGACAGGGCCAGATAGCTGTTCGGTCGCTTGTCCTCGTTCAGTTTCGTGAACGTGCCGGTCTCCATGAGTTGCTCGGCGAAGCGGTCGTACTCTTCTTCTGTGCCATCACACCAGTAGATATCGCGGGGCTCGAAAATCTCGGCCCACTCAGATACCCACGCCAGAAGCTTCCGGTTCGTGGTTGGTGCGATCGCTCCATCAATTGCGGTAATGCTGGTTGTCATTCTGACCTTCCCGACGTCGTTGTCGAATGAGTCGAGCCGTTCGACCCAAGGTGAATGACGAGGCTGTTTGGTCCCGTTGGCGCTGCCCCGCCCTTTATTTACTCGGACTCCAGCCAGGCTGGAGTCCCCATATCGACCTCTGAACCGAGACTTAGCGATGTTGCCTGCTGCTTCTCGTCGAGCTCGAACACGACTCGTTGACCGGGACGAAGCATCCGGAACACGGAGCCCAGCAGAGCATCAGGGGACAAGTCGTACTCGGAGAGGTCCGTGTCGCGCAGAACTACGCCATCACGGGTCGCCGGGTCGTATGCCTTGATTACACCTTGCATTGGGCTCCAGAGGTTTCGTCGTCGAAACGAGTTCGTCTAACAGTAAGACAACATCGGCGGAATTTGAAGGGAAATGAAAGAGTATCGCTTGGGTGAATCTCGTCCATCACCAGTGCGTATGACCCGATAGCGTTCCACAGGATGGCCCAGCAGTCGGCGAACGCCGCACATCTTTCGCTGCGCGCACTTGATGCGATACCCGTCACGCAGCTCAAGGGCGTCGCCGAGAAGCAGGCGAAAGGGCTCGAAAAGGCCGAGATTCGCACGGTATATGACCTTCTGACCTTCTATCCGCGGCGGTATCTCGACCGCACGAGAGAGGCTCGTATCAGCGAGATGGTCGAGGGCGATGAAGCGATGGCGCTGGTGAAGGTCGTGCGAACCTCGTCGCGCCGAGTCCGCGGTGGGAAGACCATGGTCAACATCACCGTCACCGATGGCGACAGCAATTTGGAGCTCACGTTCTTCAATCAACCGTGGCGGGCCCGGCAGTTGAGCGAGGACGCACAGGCCATGGTGTTCGGCAAGGTGAGTTTCTTTCGGGGCAAGCGGCAAATGTCGAACCCGGTGATCGACCTCGTTGGCGACAAAACCGGCCGGATCATTCCCGTGTACCCGCAGAGCGAGAAGAGTGGCCTCTACACGTGGGACTACGTCGAGTTCACGGCCGAGGCGCTGCGCCGCACGCTGCCCCCGAAGGGGCGAGGACTGCAGGACCCCCTGCCCATGTGGGTGCTTGACGAGCATGACTTCATCACCCGAGACGCTGCGATCAAGGGGATCCACGAACCTTCCTCGATGGCCGAGATGAGCGAGGCCCGCCGTCGCCTGGTTTTCGAGGAACTTTTCCGGATGCAGCTGGTCCTCGTGATGCGAAAGCGTCACATGGAGGCCACCAAGGTCGGGCTGCAGCATGTGGTCGACGGGCCCTTGGTTCAGCGATTTCGAGAAGCACTGCCCTTCCCTCTCACCGGTGCTCAGGAGCGAACGATCGCCGAGATCAGCGCTGATCTCATCAAACCGTTCCCGATGCACCGGCTGTTGCAGGGTGATGTTGGCGCCGGCAAAACTCTGGTTGCCGTTGCGAGCGCTCTGGCCGCGATCGACGGAGGTCACCAGGCTGCGCTGATGGCTCCAACCGAGGTTTTGGCCGAACAGCATCACGTCGGCATCAAGCGGCTCCTCGAGGGGTTAGCGGTACCCGACGCGTCGTCGTTGCTCGGCGATCGTCCGCTGAAGGTCGAGCTGCTCACGAATCGAACGGCCACATCTGATCGCAAGCGGATACTGAATGAACTCGTTGTCGGGCTGGTCGACCTCGTCATCGGCACCCATTCTCTGATCCAGGACACCGTGCAGTTCCATTCGCTCGGTGTCGTCGTCATCGACGAGCAGCACCGGTTCGGCGTCGAGCAACGGGCGGCACTCCGCGACAAGTCGGGGGACGTGGTGCCTGATGTGCTCGTCATGACAGCCACGCCGATTCCTCGCACCGCGGCCATGACCGTTTATGGCGATCTCGATGTTTCGGTACTCGATGAGCTCCCGCCCGGACGAACGCCGATCGTCACTCGATGGGTGAAAGCACCGGGCTCGCTCGATGGCGAACCATCGTTCGAGCTCCAGACTATGTGGGCCGAGATCCGATCCGAGGTTGAGGCTGGCCGACAGGTATACGTCGTTACGCCGCTCATCGATGAGTCGGAGAAGATCGAAGTTGCGTCGGCCGAACAGACCTTCGAGCGACTGATGTACGACGAGCTCCAGGGTTTGCAGGTCGGTCTTCTTCACGGCCGACTCAATCCGGTCGACAAAGATCTGACGATGGAGCGTTTCCGGCGCGGTGGTCTCGATGTCTTGGTAGCCACCACCGTGATCGAGGTCGGGGTCGACGTCCCCAACGCGACCGTGATGGTGATCCTCGATGCTGACCGTTTCGGTATCGCGCAGCTTCACCAGCTGCGAGGGCGTGTTGGCCGGGGCGAGCATGCGTCGACCTGTTGGCTCGTCGGTGAGGCCGCTACGCCTGACGGCGAGGCCCGTTTGCAAGCGCTCGTCGACAGCAGCGACGGCTTCGAATTGGCCGAAGTCGATCTCGAATTGCGAGGCGAGGGAACGATTCTGGGTGAGAAGCAAAAGGGGCGCAACGATCTACGGCTGGCCTCGCTACGCAGAGACAAAAAAACCGTCGTAGCCGCTCGTCGGGCAGCGATCGAGTTGGTCGACTCCGACCCCGGGCTGCACAACCATCCCGATCTGCTCGATGAGCTGGGGCTTGTCCTTGCAGAAGAGGAGGTCGATTTCCTGATGAAGGGCTGAGTCGGGCGAGAGCGCCCTGTTCAGTTGAAGAGTCGGTGCAGATAGGGATTCCGGAACTTGCCGGTCGGGTCGTAGGCATCGGCCATGGTGACGAATTCGTTGAAGCGCGGATAGCGGCTTCGAACCAATGAGCTTGGCATCGTGTGGAGCTTTCCCCAGTGGGGTTTTGGTGCAAACGGTTCGAGCACGGCCTCGAGCGCGGGCAAGGCTTCCAGGGCCGCTGCCGGGTCATTCAGCCACGAGAAATGCAACGCCAGCATGTCCTCGGAAAACGGGCTGAGCCAGAGGCCGTCGCCAGCCACGGTCCTGATCTCGCTCATCACGCCGTCGCTCAGCAGGTGCCCGAGCAGCGGGCCGTGGGCAGCGATGGCGGAGAGCGCCTCGGCGCCATGGCGCCGGGCCACGAAATACTCACTTTGAAGTTGGGCTCCGGGCGTGGGTGGCGAGTCGTTTCGCACGTGAGGCAGTCGCTCGTTCCAAGGCCCCACCTGCATCAACTGGGGTGTGCACCGATCGGCGGTGCTGCGGTTGGAGTTGAGGCTGTGATCGTTTGCCCCGTCGCTGTGCGACAACTGATGTCGGGCGGCGCGGCCGCCGGCAAATATTTCGGGTGTCGCTGGCGCTCGTTCACCCGCTTCGAGACGGTGCTTCAACCAGATCTGGTCAACCCGGTCGGTCTGCCAATCGAGAAACCAGCTGACGCTGTACGCGCTGGCCATGATGTAGTCGATGGCATCGATGGCACTGGCCAGCGGGGCGCCGAGGTAGATCTGCTGAGCTATGGCATATGTCGGCTCGATGGCAAAGGTCACGGTCGTGACGATTCCAAACGCACCCAGGCCAACGGCGATGGTTGCCAGCTCCGATTGATCGCTGATCTCGGCCAGATCGCCGGTAGCGGTGACAAAGGTGAGGCCTCTGATGGCTGCCGCTAGCGCTTGGTTGCTGTCACCCGATCCGTGCGTTCCTGTGACACACGCCCCGACGACGTTGAAGTGGGGGAGTGACGGCAGGTTTGCGAGAGCCCAACCTTCGACCTGCAAAGCCTGCGCCAGCTCATGGTGCAGTAGGCCGGCGGAGCAGGTGACGGTGCTGCTGACGGGATCAATCTGTACGAACGGTGGCAGATCGACAAGTGACACGAGCGTGCCCGCTGTGTCGGCGATGTCATTAAAAGAGTGGGCGGCTCCGACCACTCGACACGTGCTGCAGCCGGCTACAAGCTTCTGGAGAATAGCGATCGATGGTGGGCGCTGCAGATCAGCGTTCCCGAACGTGATGTTTTGCGACCAGTTCTGCATCACCTGGACCTCATTGCTAGTACCCCTGCTCAGCTTCCTCGCCGATCACAACGTCCCAACGGTCGAGACAGTCTCTGCAGCGGTAAGGCAAGACGGTGCCAGGGTCGAGGGGTCCATCCTCAGGAAACCAGCCGAGCGGAAAACAAGCGCCCCCGCAATCGACACAGACAATTTCGGCATCGGGCATGGTCACGGCGCTGACGATCTCACAAGAGCGGCGCCGTCACACCATCGAAGCTTGTTCAATCCAACCCGGTCGGCAACCGAAACCGCCGTCGACAAGACACAACTTGGCAATAGAGAGGCCAGGCAATAGAGAGGCCAGGCAATAGAGAGGCGGTAATCGACGAGGTAATAGACAAGTGCGACGGCCCTAGCGTGAAGGGGTGCGCATCATTGCCGGGACCGCCCGCGGTCGAAAGTTGTTCGCTCCCGATGGCCGAGGGACCCGACCCATCGCCGACCGGGCCAAAGAAGGCATATTCAACATGCTGGTGAGCAGGCTGGACCTGATCGATGTTTCGGTGCTCGATCTCTATGCCGGGAGTGGTTCGTTTGGTCTCGAGTGTCTGAGTCGGGGCGCCTCCAGCGTCACGTTCGTAGAAGCTAACCGGGGCGCAGCCTCGGTAATCGACCGCAATCTGAACGAGCTGGGCTTTGCCGACCGCGCCCGGGTGCTCTCGACTACGGTTCTGAGCGCGACCGCTGCCGCCGGCCCGGTGGATCTGGCGTTCTGCGATCCGCCCTACGCCGATGATCCATGGCCTGACCTCTTGCCCCGGATCGACGCTGCAGCCCTCATTGCTCACGCTGCGCGTCCGGTCGAGCTGACACCAGAGTGGGAAGAGGTAAAGCGAAAGCGCTATGGCCGAGCGCATGTCGTGCTGGCTGTGCGGAAGGCCCATGGAGCGAACGAGCCGCCGACGGTCGAACTCGCTGACGAACGACCCCCACGTGGTGCACAGACTGAGGGGCCGCCTGAGTAGACTCGGGAGCGGGCTGCGGCACGTCCCAATTTCTAGCTAGCGAGACAGGCACCATGACTGTTGCTCTCTATCCGGGGTCATTCGACCCCTTCCACAACGGCCACCTAGCGGTCGTGGCCATGGCCGCTCCGCTCTTTGAGAAACTCATTGTGGGTGTTGGCCACAACCCCGAGAAGCCGTCTGGGCTTTTCACGCCGGGCGAGCGCATGGCGCTGATCGAGGAAACGGTGGCCCATCTTCCCAACGTGAGCGTGCAGCTCTTCAGCGGGCTTGTAACTACTGCGGCCAACCAGATGGGGGCTAACTGCCTGCTGAAGGGCCTCCGTGGGGGTACCGATCTTGACGCCGAGATGCCCCAGGCTCAGATGAACATCACTACCGGCGGTGTTCCAACCGTCTTCTTGCCAGGACTTGGGCAGTCAGCCCTTGTTGCCAGCAGCTACGTTCGCCAGATAGCGGCGTTGGGTGGAAACGTGTCGGCAACCGTTTCGCCTTCGGTCTTGGCGGCCCTCGAGGCCAAGTTCGCATGAGCAAGCGCTACGAACACGAAGATCAACCGGCACCGCCGCAAGGCGATATGCCGCCGCAAGGCGATGCAGAGCAGCTACTTCTTGAGGCCATCGAGCTGGTCGCCGAGACTCGGGCCATGCCGATGTCGTCGACCATCAAGGTTAGTAAGGACGAGTTGCTCGACCTGCTGG
>JBLINY010000063.1:0-26352 GCA_047638695.1 Acidimicrobiales bacterium
TCCGAAGTCATCTATCTCGACTCATTCGATAGTGCGGTTGTTCGACGCGAACTCAAGCGGTCGACCGTCATGATGGGCGTGCCAACGCACTACACACGCCTCATGGCCGACCCCGCATTCGGGCCCGATGATTGCAGCAACATTCGATTGTTCACCTCGGGCTCGGCCCCCATGACCGAACAGGTCTTTGCCGAATTCACCGAACGGTCGGGCCACGTAATCTGCGAGCGTTACGGCATGACCGAGTGCGGCATCATCACCAGCAACCCCTACGACGGTGATCGCATCGCCGGCACCGTTGGTTATCCGCTTCCGGGGGTCGAGATGCGGGTGATGAAGGATGATGGCACCGCAGCTGCTCCGGGCGAGACAGGCATCGTCCAGACCAGGGGCGCGCACCTCACTCCCGGCTACTGGCAGCTACCGGAGAAGACGGCCGAAGAGATGACCGACGATGGTTTCTTCCGCACCGGCGATGTGGGCTCGCTCGACGAGAGTGGTCGGCTCACCCTTGCCGGCCGCTCCGGCGACATGATCATCTCTGGCGGTTACAACGTCTATCCCAAAGAGATCGAGCTGATCCTCGACGAGGTCGAGGGTGTCACCGAATCAGCGGTGGTTGGGTTACCTCACACCGATTTCGGTGAGGGCGTAGTGGCCTTCATTGCTAGTGACGGCAGCGTCACCAGCGGACAGCTTGAAGCCGCCTGCGTCGACGATCTGGCCCGTTTCAAACAACCCAAGCACTACTTCTTCGTTGACGAACTTCCCCGCAACACCATGGGCAAGATCCAAAAAGCCCAGCTGAGGAAAGACAACGCCGAGTTCTTCGGGTCCTAACTCTCAGATCTCTGCGTCGAGCAGAATCTCGAGCTCGACTTCAAGACGGTCGGCCAGGTCGATCAGATCAGGAACAAGGTCGCGGTCGGCAACGAAGCTGAAGTCGACAACGCCAGCGTGCGACATGGCGCTGATCGACAGGCCGGCGCCGTCCACCAGGGTCGTCAGCGGATGCTGATGCACGAGCGCTACGCCGTTAACGCTGGCGGTCTCTTCGCCACCGGGCACATTCACCACAAAGACATTGAATGGCGGCAACAAGCGGGTGAAGGCGCCGGTGCGAACCATCAGCATCGACGCCAGCGAGGCTACGGCTGGTGCTGCGGCGTACATCGACCGGATGGCCTCGACCGGCCGAGCTTCAAGGTCGGCGGTGAGATCGTTGGTGGCTGCCGCTATCTCGCGCAACCGTTGCACCGGCTCGTGCCGATGGGTGGCAAGCGGAACCAGTGCTGTGCCAAGGGGCTCGTCAAGCGAGTCGACCAGAAGCGGCGTCAGCGCAACCAGCGGTCCTGCCGGCAGCTCGTCGTGAATCACAAGCCAATGCCGGAGCGCTCCTGCTACCAGGGCTAACACCACGTCGTTGAAACGAACATCGTGCTTCCTTCGAATCTCCTTGAGCTTGGCAACAGGCAACGATGCAAACGCCACCCGGCGGTGCGGGCTGAGCGTACGGTTGAACGACACCCGCGGCGCCGGCACATCGCTGGAAGGAAGATCAACCGTGCCCCCGGGTGTGGTCCAGGGGGCCAACATTCCGAGCACATTCAACCGACCAACAACAGGGATGGCCTCGACACCCTTCCCCAGCACACCGGCCATACGCCACGGACTCTTGGCCATCGACCAGCCAGCCCGAATCAACAGGTCACGATCATCGGGCACACGGTCGGGCCGGACAGGTCCGTCGTAATCGTCAACGTCAATACCGTCGATCAGCATCGACAGCACGTCGAGACCGGTGACTCCGTCGACCAGCACATGGTGGATCTTGACGAAGAGCGACGGGTTCTTTCCCTGCCGATCGATCAGGTACATCTCCCAGAGCGGGCGGGTCCGATCGAGCGGTCGCTCGTGCAACCTGGCCACCAGGCTCGGGAAGCTGTCGTCGTCGTCATCGCCGGGAACACCGGCATGACGTAGATGGTAGTCGAGGTCGAAGTGTGGGTCTTCCAACCACCACGGACGATCGAGATTCAGCGGCACCCGGTGCAGCCGGCGACGGAACGAAGGAATGAGGTGAACTCGTTCCTCCATCCGGATGCGAAGCCGATCAAAGGTGATCCGCTCTTCGGGCGCTGCACTGGCATTGTCGAGTTCAACCAAGAGCGAAGCGTGTCCGAGGTTTGTCTTCGACTCGGCGGCCAGAAGTTCTGTCTCGCGAGGACTGAGCTGGTGCATTAGGACTCGATGGTCGGATAGAGGCGACGGAGCTTCGCCGGCGGATTGAACGGCGACCATTCGCCAACCGGTAGGGCCAGCCGGTCGGCAACGAGGTAGTAGACGGCCGGGTTGGCGGGCAGCCCGCTATGGCTTCCCCGAACCTGCACCGATTCAGCGAACTCGCCGACGGTCTGACGGCAAGCATCGGGAGGCACAACACCGTCTGAAGCCGTCCACACCGTGGTCGACGGAACTGGTACCGAGTCGACATCGATGGTCGATGGCCCCTTCAGATAGAAGCGACCCAGGAAATCGCTGACGGCCGCCATGTTCGAATCCTCTGTCCTGAGTCTCACCGGCGAACCGAGGCTGATGACCTGGCGCACCAACTCGGAGCGGTGACTTGCCAACACACGACCAAAGATGCCGCCTGCACTCCAGCCAACGATGTCGATCGGACCGCCATAACGTTCGGCCAGCTCGGTAAGAGTGTTGTCGAGACCTTCGGCCATGTGGTGCGCCGGCCCCACATTCAGACCTTGACCCCAGCCATGGGGCCGATGGCCAAATGAACGCAGGAAGGCCCGCAGAGGCAACGTCGCCGAGTCTCCACTGATCAGGCCCGGGATCACCAACACCGGTCGGGGTGCCCCGACCGGCGACAGATAGGCGGTGATTGGCGCGCTCGCGGCCAGCGAGAGGTACTCGGGTATGGCGCGAAGCTCACCCAACAGGCCCAACGGACAGCGCCGTCGCGAAATTAGATGTTCAGGGGCAGGCGCCACCGACCCGAGTGTACGTCACACGATCTTGCTGCCTTTATTGCCCCAGTACTCGTCACGCAGGAGGCGCTTGTACAGCTTTCCGGTAGGCAGACGGGGCAGCTCGTCTCGGAAGTCGAGGCTACGCGGCACCTTGAAGCCAGCGATGTGCTCCTTCGCATAGGCCAGCAGCTCTGCCGCCAGGGCATCACCAACCTCAGTCGGATCGGCTGCCTGCACAACCGCCTTCACCTCTTCACCCAGGTCCTCGTTCGGTACGCCGAATACGGCGACATCGGTGACCTTTGGGTGCATGATCAGGCAGTCCTCGATCTCTTGGGGATAAATGTTCACTCCCCCAGAGATGATCATGAAGGCCTTGCGATCAGTGAGGAACAGGAAGCCTTCGTCGTCGATGTAACCAACATCACCCAAGCTCGACCAGTTCGGGTGATCGGGATGCTGCGAGTCCTTCGTTTTCTCTGGCGCATTGTGGTATTCGAAGGGCATGGATTCGCGCTCGAAGTAGATGGCGCCCGGCTCACCATTCGGCAGCTCGTTGCCTTCCTCACCGCAGATATGAATGGTGCCCAGGATCGACTGACCGACCGTGCCGGGGTGATCGAGCCAGGCCTGCGGCGGACAGAAGACAAAGCCGTTCACCTCGGTGCCGGCGTAGTACTCGTAGATGATCGGTCCCCACAGCTCGAACATCTGCTTCTTCACTTCGATTGGGCATGGCGCTGCGGCGTGAATAGCCACCTTGTGCGAAGACCAATCGAAGCCCTGCAACTTCTCGGCCGACTGCTTCAGCATGCGGCTGAACATGGTGGGCACCCACTGCGAGTGCGTGATCTTGAACGTGTCGATGTACTCGAGCGCCAGCAAAGGATCGAACTTCTCCATGACGACGACGGTGCCGCCTAGCGCCTGGGTGCTGGTGCAGAAACCCAACGGTGCCGAGTGATAGAGCGGTGCCGGCGACAGGTACACGGTGTCGATACCCATCGAAAACAGGCCCGAAGCAAGTGCCACAACCGCTCCGGCACCATCCGGGTCATCAATCTGGAGTCCGCTCAGCGGACGCTTGATGCCCTTTGGGCGACCCGTTGTGCCCGAGCTGTAGAGCATCATCTCGCCGCGGGGCTGTTCGGCCAGCGGCTCGGCCGGCTGGTCGGCAATGGCATCCTCATACCGCTCGTAGCCGTCGATGGCGCCATCGACGCTCAGCCACATATGGCAATCGGGACAGAGCGCGGGAAGCTCGGCAACGAGGTCGCTCATGGCCACCGATGTGAAGACTGCCTTCGAGCCGGAGTCCTGCACCATGTAGGCCGACTCGTCAGGCTGCAGATAGCGGTTGATGGTGGTGAAGTAGAGGCCGGAACGAACAGCGGCCCAGTACAGCTCAAAGTATCGAATGTTGTTCTCCATGAAGATGGAGACGTGGTCGCCGGGGCGAAGACCAGCCGCATACAAGTACTGGGCAAGTTGAGCCGACCGAGCGTCGAGCTCGGCAAAGGAAAGCGACTCGCCGCTAGCCGCCATGATGACGGCCGGTTTGTCTGGAGTCGTTGCGACATACGTACCTGGGAACATCATCGGAGCGTACGTCGCGAACAGGGCCGCCTCGCGAAAGAGGAGAGTCGCGAAAGGAGGCAGCGAAAGGAGAGAGCCGCTGAGGGACACGGGCTAGGAGCGCGTGTCTCAGAGAGCTTTTGTCAGATGGTGTCGAACGTGTGCGTCGTCACATGGTCGTAAAGCTCGCCGGGCCGCAATACGGGCGAGTCGAAGTCTGGACGGTTGGGGCTGTCCGGCAATTTCTGGCTCTCGAGACACAGACCCGGATGTCTCGGATCGAGATACTGGCCGGTGTACAACTGCAAACCCGGCTGATTGGTCGTCACCGTCATTCGCCGCCCTGATAGTGCTTCGGTCACCACCGCGGCAACCTCACTGGTGCTGGTGAGCAAAAAACAGTGGTCATAGCTCTCGGCGATCGGCCGAGCTTCCCGGAAGTCGAACTCGGTGCCATCGACGGCTCGAGGCCTTCCAGCGGGAATGCCCTTTGCATCGGTGGCGAGATAGTCGCTTGCGGCGATGAGGAGCTCGTGGCCAAGTACCGAACCGCTGTCGGGACCGGCCAAATTCCAGTAGGCGTGATTGGTCAGGTTGACGATCGTTGGTCGGTCGCAGAGTGCCCGATATTCGAACGCAAGCTCGCCTGCGGTCGACACAGAATAGGTAAGCGACACGTCGAGTCGGCCGGGGTATCCCTCGTCGCCGTCAGGGCTCGAATGGCTTAGCCGCACACCGCAGCGTTCGCCTTCGTCGAAGGGTTCGGCTGACCAAACGTACTGATCAAATCCGATCTGGCCGCCGTGCAGGTGGGTCCGGCCGTCTTCATTCGTGGCCAACCGATAGTTCACCCCGTCAACCTGAAATCGCCCACCGGCAATTCGATTCGCGTACCGACCGACGATGGCGCCCATGTACCCGCCCCGGTCGGTCTGGTCGTAGTCGGCCAAACCTCCTCGCGACAACGTGACTTCGCCGATATCGCCGTTGGCGTCAGGCGTCTTTACCGAAACCAGATGGCCGCCGTAGTTCCACACCGTCGCCTGCAACCCATTGCCGTTGTCGAGTACAAACGACGAAACGTCAGTGGCCGATTGTCCGGCATGACCAGCCGTCGTGCCGACAGGCTCTACCTCAACCGGCATCAGAGCGCGCCACGTTGTTCACAAGCCGGCACGCTCAGAGCTCGGCGGCTGACGACTCAGCGAACTGGATGCTGTTCTTCATGCGCTGGAAGAGATCGGGTATATCGACACCCTCAGTGCTCTTCTTGCCTTCCATGTAGCGCGAGTAGACGCCGTGCAGGATGCAGGCGGTTTTGAAGAAGTTGAAGGCCCGGTAGTACGGCAGCATCGAGAGGTCAGCCCCCGTGAGCTCGGCGTACTTCGCGATCAAGACCTCACGCTTGGGAAAACCGGGCGCAGTCGTTGCACTACCAGAGACCCCGTCGTCGCCTTCGATATCGGGATCGCCCCAACCGTTGATGGCGTAAGCGAAGTCGGCCATTGGGTCGCCCAGGGTCGAGATCTCCCAGTCGAGGATGGCCGTGAGGTTGCCGTCGGCCGCCACCATGCAGTTGTGGGGCCCATAGTCGCCATGCACCACCCTGGCCGGTCCCTGTTCGGGCAGGGTGTTCTGAAACATCTCGTGCAGGGCGTGAATGCGGTCGTCGTCGTAGTTAGCCCCCGGAACCGACGCGGTCCACGAGCCGTACCAGGTGCGCAGCTGGCGGGCCACGTAACCATCGGGGCGACCGAGGTCATCAAGACCCACAGACGCAGGCTCGATCGAGTGAAGAGAAGCAAGGGTCTCCATGAACGAGTCGGCCATGCGGGCGCGAGCTTCGTGAGAAAGCCAGTCTTCAACGTCTTCCGGGCTGTACATGGCCCGACCCGGCACCTTGCTCATCACGTAGAAATGAGCGCCCGTGACGTTCGGGTCTTCGCAGTAACCGTAGGCCTTGGCCACCGGCACATTGGTGTCTCCCAATCCGCTGATGATCTTGAATTCACGACCCATGTCGTGAGCCTTCGGAAGCAACTCTCCCATCGGTG
This sequence comes from Acidimicrobiales bacterium, assembly GCA_047638695.1. Lineage (GTDB taxonomy): Bacteria > Actinomycetota > Acidimicrobiia > Acidimicrobiales > SZUA-35 > JAHECQ01. Next base: position 6,617 of record JBLINY010000063.1, read on the forward strand.
GACGACGGATGACTGCCTCCCGGCCCTCGGTGTCGGTGATGGCATAGGTGAGGTTCGAATGCCCACCTTCGAGCTGTTCCCAGCGGAAAGGCGGGGTGAGGCCCTCCACGTTCTCACTGATCCAGGCATTCACCGCCGCTTGGTCGTAGCCGGGGGTTGTGGTCTCTTCGGATCCGCTTGGCACAGAGCGAAACTTAGCCCGCCAATCGACCGGAGCTAAACCTGCTCAGCCACGAGGAACGTCAACCCAGGGAACATCCTTGTCGACGCGAGGCTCGCCCGGGAGGCCGAGTACCTGCTCGCCAACGATGTTCTTCATGATCTCGCTGGTGCCACCCTCGATCGAGTTGGCCCGGACCCGGAGGAAACCGTGGCCGACACCGCTGGCCGAACCGTCGACGGAAAGGTCTTCGGGTCGGCGGAACGTGTAGTCGTAGCCGGTCATGCCTTCGGCTCCCTGAAGGTTGATGGCAAAGTTCATGACGTCCTGGTTGAGGGCGCCGAACGCCAGCTTCGCTACCGACATCTCAGGTCCGGGGTTACCGGCCTTGCGATTCTCACCGGCTCGCATATTGGTGAGACGGAAGACTTCAGCCCGCACCCACAACTTCATCAGCTCATCGCGAGCTGCGGCCCCCTTGCGATCCTCGGCCAGCTTGTTCCAGATTCCGACCGGGACCGAGATGGCTCCTGAACCCACCTTGGGTGGACCCCCCGAGCCGCCGCCGATCGCGCTGCGTTCGTTCATGAGGGTGGTGAGCGATACCCGCCACCCCTCGCCGACATCACCAATGCGATCAGAGTCGGGCACCCGAGCGTCGGTCATGTAGACCTCGTTGAACTCGGCCTCGCCGGTGATCTGACGCAGGGGACGAACCTCGACGCCCTCGGTCTTCATGTCGAGGGCGAAATACGTCATGCCCTTGTGCTTTGGCTGGTTTGGATCCGACCGAGTGACCAGCATGCCCCAGTCGGCCACATGGGCCATGGTGTTCCAGACCTTCTGGCCGTTGATGATCCACTCGTCGCCATCGAGTTCGGCCTTGGTGCCCAACCCAGCGAAGTCGCTGCCGGCGCCGGGCTCGCTGAACAGCTGGCACCAACGCTCGGCGCCGGTGAACATCGGGCGCAGGAACTTCTGCTTCACGTGATCGCTGCCGTGAGTATGGATCGTGGGGCCGGCCAGATTGAGGAAGAACATGGCGGGCTGCATTGGCTTGGCGCCCGCCTCGCGAAGGCTTGTCTCGACCATGCGTTGCAGCTCGGGACGGACGCCCAGCCCACCATGGCCCTTGTCGAAGTGCACCCAGGCCAGTCCAGCATCGAACTGGTGAGCCCGGAAGTCTTCATACGTCTCGGTCTTGGGATTGTGGGACTCGAGCAGGGAAGCAAGCGCTTCTTCGACCTGCTGGGTATCGGCATCGGTGGCGATCGCAGTCATAGCACCGAGTGTCGCACGTTGTGCCGCTACACCCAACACCAGTGAAACACCTAGCCTTGAGGGCGTGAACGCTCTCGATCAGCTCGATTTCACCAACAGATTCACCAGCGAACTTCCGGCCGACCCCGACGAACGGGTCGTGCCTCGCGAGGTAACCGGTGCCGCGTTTTCCCGGGTCACCCCGGCTACCGTTTCGGCACCCGCTCTGGTCGCCCACTCGGCCGAGATCGCTGCCCTTCTCGGCATCAGCGAAGACACCGTTGCCGGCGACGACTTCGTTCAAGTGTTCTCCGGCAACCGCATGCCTGTCGGTTCTGACTCATTCGCCATGGTCTACGGCGGTCATCAGTTCGGCAACTGGGCTGGCCAGCTCGGCGACGGTCGAGCCACCGCCATTGGCGAGATTCGCACACCGGACGGCGGCTTTCAGACCATGCAACTGAAAGGAGCCGGCCTCACCCCTTACTCACGGGGAGCCGACGGCATGGCCGTCTTGCGCTCATCGGTTCGCGAATTCCTGTGCAGCGAAGCCATGCACCATCTGGGTGTGCCAACCACGCGGGCTCTCAGCCTGATGCTCACCGGCGACAAGGTCACCCGAGACATGTTCTACGACGGCAACGCCAAACCCGAACCTGGCGCCGTTGTTTGCCGGGTCGCTCCATCGTTCATCCGCTTCGGCAACTTCCAACTTCCGGCATCGCGAGGCGACCTCGATCTGCTGCGCCAGCTCGTCGAGTTCACCATTCGAGCCGACTTTCCCCATCTCCTGCCCGAGACACCAGCAGATCCCGTCACGAACGAACTGCCGGACGAACTGCCGAACGAACTGCCGAACGAGACAATCGTCGCCTGGTTCGCCGAGATCGTTGACCGGACCGCCGACATGATCGTGCAGTGGATGCGCGTTGGATTCGTCCACGGGGTGATGAACACCGACAACATGTCGATTCTGGGGCTAACGATCGATTACGGCCCCTACGGGTGGCTCGACGATTTCGACCCCGACTGGACCCCCAACACCACCGACGCTGGCCAGCGCCGGTATCGATTCGGGCAGCAAGCACCCATCGCTCACTGGAACCTGGCCCAGCTAGGAAGCGCCTTGACGTCGCTGGTCGAAGATGTCGAGCCATTGCAGGAGGCTCTGAACTCGTTCGTAACCCGTTACGAGGCGAGCTATCTCGACATGATGCGATCGAAGCTCGGCCTGGCCGTTGCGGTCGAAGGCGACGAAGAACTCGTCGCTGGCCTTCTCGGTGCACTCACTGCGGCCGAGACCGACATGACCATCTTCCATCGCCAGCTGGCCGAGTTCAGCGTCGATGCAGCGACGCCTGCCGACCGCCTCGCTCCCCTGCTCGAGGCCTACTACCTGCCCGAGCAACTCACCGACGAGGTTCGAGCCACGATCGATGCGTGGCTCGTCACCTATCAGAAGCGCTTGGCCGTCGAGCAGCGCAGCAGCTCTGAGCGCCGAACGGCCATGAACGCAGCCAACCCCAAGTTCGTGCTGCGGAACTATCTGGCCCAGCTCGCCATCGACGCTGCCGAAGAGGGCGACAACTCAATGGTCAGCGACCTCCTCGACGTTCTCCGCAGTCCGTACGACGAGCACCCTGAGCACGCTGACTGGGCCACCAAGCGGCCCGACTGGGCCCGCAGTCGGGCCGGCTGCAGCCAGCTCAGCTGCAGCTCGTAGCTGCCGAACTCCTCTGTGTCTCGCACTCATCTGAGGTCTGAGGGTTCACCGCAAAACGCATCTGGCCGGCCCGATCGTGTTTGACACACGATGAGACCGGCCTGATAGCGGCTTCAAGACTCTCTTACGGGGCAATAGGCCAACAGCATTCAGCTAGCAGCATTCAGCTAGCAGCATTCAGCTAGCAGCATTCAGCTAGCAGCATTCAGCTAGCAGCATTCAGCTAGCAGCATTCAGCTAGCAGCAGAGATGGCTGACCACACAGCCTGAGCGGTAAGCGGCATGTCGATGTGCTTCACCCCGAGGTGCGACACGGCATCGACCACTGCATTCTGGATTGCAGGGGTTGAGCCGATGGTGCCGGACTCGCCGATGCCCTTGGCCCCAATGGGGTTGTTGGGGCTGGCGGTCTCGGTGTTGTGAGTCTCGAACGAGCAGAGTTCGGCTGCCGACGGCATGGCGTAGTCGAGCAGGTTGCTGGTGATGGGGTTGCCGTTGTCGTCGTAGGCGACGATCTCGTACAACGCCTGGGCTGCACCCTGGGCGATTCCGCCGTGCTGCTGGCCGTTTACCAGCATCGGATTGAGGATGGTGCCGCAGTCGTCGACAGCGATGTGACGAAGCATCGTCGTGTGGCCGGTCTCGGTGTCGACCTCGACGACCGAAACGTGGGCGCCGAAGGGGTAGGTGGAGTCTTTGCCGTCGAAATCGAGTTCGTACTCGAGCGGCCCGGCTTCCATCCCCGCAGGCTGCTTCGCCCCGTCCTTGGCCGCAGCTGCCAGCTGAGCCCACGAAACGGCAGAGTCGGGAGAACCAGCGACCATGAGGCCACCCTCGCCCTTCACGATGTCGCCCTCGGCGGCCTCGAGCATGTTGGCAGCCAGTTTCTTGCTGCGCTCGAGCACGGTCTCGCTGGCCACGTGCATGGCCGAGCCAGCGGTCTGGAGGGAGCGGGAGCCCAGGGTGCCGGAGCCACGAGGAATCTCATCGGTGTCGGATTGAAGGATCGTGATCTGATCGAAGGGCACGCCGAGCATGTCGCTGATGATCATCGAGAACGAAGTGTTGTGCCCCTGGCCATGGGCGCTGGTGCCGACTCGACCGACGACGGTGCCGTCATCGTTGATCTCAACCTTGCCGTATTCGACATGGAGACCAATGGGGGCGGTGACCTCGACGTAGGTCGACACTCCGATGCCGATCTGCTTTATGTCGCCGCTTGCTCGGCGGGCTGCTTGCTCGGCCAGAAGGTCCTGGTAGCCGGACTCTTTGAGCGCGGCATCAAGTGACTTCTCGTACTCGCCCGAGTCGTAGTTGGCTCCACCTAGTGTCGTCAGCGGAAACTGATCAGGTTGTAGGAAGTTCATCCGACGGAGCTCCGCCGGATCGATGCCAAGCTCATCGGCACCGACATCGAGAACTCGTTCGAGCATCTGGGTTGCTTCAGGCCGTCCGGCACCTCGATAGGCGCCAGTGGTGGTGGTGTTCGTGACCACCGAGACGGCGTTGAAGTCGATCTTCGGGATCTTGTAGACGCCCTGACTCATTTGCTGGGTGAGCGTCGTGAGAATCGTGCCGATTGCCGGATAGGCGCCGGAGTCGGCGACCACGTTGGCATCGAGGCCAACAATCGTGCCGTCCTTCTTGAAGCCCATCTTGGTGGTGAGCACCATGGCCCGACCGTGCACCAGGGCAACAAGGTTCTCGCTACGCTGTTCGGTCCACTTCACGGGCGCTCCGATGGCCTGAGCAAGGCGAATCGACATCAGGAACTCAAGGTAAGGGCCGGCCTTGGGACCGAATCCGCCACCAACCGCCGGGGCAACCACACGCAGACCCTCCGGCTCGATTCCGAGCATGCCCGCGAGTGCATCGCGGACAGCGTTCGGGTTCTGGGTGGAGGCCCAGAGGGTGAGCTTGTCGCCGGGGATTGCGACACAGCCGTTCGGCTCCATTGGCACACCGGCCAGTCGCTGGCTTACAACCCGAACCTCGGCCACATGGTCGGCTCCTTCGAGAGCAGTGCCATCGCCCATGTTGGTGGGAAACACGACGTTCCCACCAAGCTCGTCGAACAGAATTGGAGCGTCTGGCAGAAGGGCAGCTTCAGGATCGGTGACCGAGGGCAACGGGTCGTAGTCGACCTCGACAAGCTCCGCAGCATCAGCTGCTGCTGTCATATTGGTAGCGACGACGGCCGCCACGATGTCACCAACGAAGCGGACTTTGCCGACCGCTAGTGGTGGGCGAGCAAGGAAGGGCGGGAACGCATCGAACCCGAGGACTGGTTCCATCTCGAGATTCGATGCGGTGTACACGCCAACAACACCTTCGATGGCCTCGGCCGCGCTGGTATCGATGGCGCCCAGATTCGCATGGGCATAGGGCGATCGGACGAAGTGCACGACGTGGAGATTGTCGATGTCCAGGTCGTCGTAGTACTTCTCGCTGCCTGTCAGCAGCGTGGGGTCCTCCCGGCGGAGGACGGAGTTGCCGAGGATCGAGCCCTGAGATGACATTGATGCTCCAGAAGATTGACGGACGTGTGGGCTGATCGTAGGCCGAATCCGGGAAACTTTCCGAAACGACGACAAACCGTGACCCGCAGATTTGGATCTCGCCGATTCTGTGACGAATGTCCTACCGTGAGCGCGATGACCAACGTCGCAGCCGGACTGGCCGATCAGGCGTTCAATCCGCTTGAGAACAGTTGCTGGACAAGGCCGCAGGCCGAGATCGAAGCAGAGCTCGCAGCACTTCGACAGCTTGGTCCGACCTTCTTCATCGAGCCGCTCGTGCCACCGGAAATTCCTCTCCCTCAAGGCCCTGGGGCCTGGGCGCTAACGAACCACGCCGACATCCTGCATGTCTCGCGAAACCCGCAGATCTTTAGCTCGGCCAAGGGAATCACGGTCGGCGAGCAGCCGCCCGAGTTCCTCGAGTTCTTCAGCTCGATGATCGCAATGGACGACCCTCGACATGCTCGCCTCCGTCGCATCGTCAGCGCTGGCTTCACTCCCCGGATGTTGAAGAGGCTCGAGGAGTCGGTGCAAGACGTTGCCATCGACATTGTCGACAACATCGTCGAGAAGGGCGAGGTCGACTTCGTCACCGACGTCTCGTCGTTGCTACCGCTGAAGGTCGTGTGCGATCTGATGGGTATCCCGGGGTCGGAACTCGGGTTCGTCTTCGATCGGTCGAATGTGATTCTCGGGGCCGCCGACCCTGAGTACGTCACCGAGCTCGGCGACATCGTCACCGCCATTCTCACCGCCGGTGCCGAGTTGGCCGAGTTGATGAAGCAGGTCGTAGCGTCGAAGAAGGGCGGCGACGGCACCGATCTCACCTCGGTCCTGGTGAACGCCGAGCTCGAAGATGATCAACTCAGTCCCGAGGACCTGGCGAGCTTTTTCATTCTTCTCGTGGTCGCTGGCAACGAAACGACTCGCAACGCCACCAGTTGGGGTCTCACCTATCTCACGGAGAACCCCGAGCAAAAGGCCATCTGGGCTGACGATTTCGACACCGTTGCCCCCACAGCGGTGGAAGAGATCGTTCGCCTGGCCAGCCCCGTCACCTATATGCGCCGTACTGCTCTTGCTGACACCGTCGTTGGAGGCAAGGAGATCAAGGAGGGTCAAAAGCTCTGCATGTTCTACTTGGCAGCCAACCGCGATGAAGCCGTGTTTGCCGACCCCTACCAGTTCGATGTGCGCCGCACCCCCAACCCACACCTGGGCTACGGCGGCCCCGGCCCTCACTTTTGCCTTGGAGCGCATCTCGCTCGGCGAGAAATCACCGTCATGTTCCGCGAGTTGCTCCGGCGAGTTCCTGATATCCATGCCAGCGGCGACCCCGATGTGCTGCAGGCCGCCTTCATCCACGGCATTAAGCACCTTCCTGCCTCGTTCACACCGACGGCTCGCACCACGAAAGGCTGATTCCCATGACCGACAATGCAGTAGACGCCGCACTTGACCCCGCCGAAGCTGAGGCGTTCCGGGCCAAGTGCACGGCGTTTCTCGACCAACACGCCACCGGTCTCGAGATCGTCGGAGAAGATCCCCGCAGCGATCAGTCCGTGGCCCAGTCCCGCGCCTTCCAACAGAAGGTCGCCGACGCTGGTCTGGCCGGCATCATCTACCCCAAGGAGTTCGGTGGCCTTGGTCTCACCCGAGCCCACGAACGGATCTGGCGGGAGGAATACGGCAACTACCCGGACATGACGGGCCAGCTCACGATCAGCCATGGCATGTGTATGCCAATGATGGCCGAATACGGCACCGACGAGCAGAAGACCGAGTTCCTGGCCAAACAGATGAGCGCCGAGCATCTGTGGTGCCAGATGTTCTCCGAGCCCGGGGCCGGCTCTGACGTCGCCAGTCTCCAGACCCGCGCTGTGCTCGATGGCGACGAATGGACCATCAACGGCCAGAAGGTCTGGACCACGCTGGCCCACCAGTGCGACTACGGCATTCTCATCGCCCGAACCGATCCGGATCAGCCCAAGCATCGGGGCATCACCATGTTCATCGTGAACATGAAAGACCCCGCGATCGAGATCCGACCGATCAACCAGATCGACGGCGGCAAACACTTCAATGAAGTGTTCTTTACCGACCTTCGGATCCCGAAGAGCTGGCAGGTCGGTGAACTCAATGACGGCTGGCGACTGGCCACAGCCATGTTGATGTACGAACGGGTTGCCATTGGCACCGGTCAAACCAGCGGCATCAAGACCCCCAACTACAAATGGTGGGGCGATGAGGCTGCCCGCCGCGGTCGCACCGACGAGCCCCTCGTTCGCCAGGAACTCATGCGGCTCTATAGCCAAGAGGCAACAAAAAGCTTGGTGGCTCTCCGCACCAGGGCCGAGCTGAAGGCCGGGAAAACACCGGGACCCGGCGGATCGCTCGGCAAACTCCACGGGGCAAAGATCGCCCGCCTCACCCGCTCGCTCGGACTTGAAATCCTCGGTCCCGAAGGTGTCGCCTGGGAGAGTGCAGCCGACGCCGAGGGTTCGAAGTGGTCGAATGCTGTGCTGCGAAGCTTCAGCGCCAACATCGCTGGCGGAACCGACGAGATCCAGAAGAACATCATCGGCGATCGGGTGCTCGGCCTTCCCCGCGAACCAAGCGTCGATAAAGACGTGCCGTTCAGCGATCTGAAAACAGGTACGCAGTCGTAGAGGCCTGACCGGTCAGTCAGCTCACCGACTAGCCAGATCACCGACTAGCCAGATCGCTGCCTCGTCAGGTCGCTGCATAGTCAGAACGACGTACTGCGCTCCACAAAATTGCCCACGGGTTGAACCACCCATACTCCTCCCATTCACCACTCTGAGTGGTACAGCTTGCACGTTGAGCGCCTCCGGCGCGGAGGTTCGACGAGGGAAGTACGGACGTTCATGACTGGTTCGAAGAAGCGTGGAGTTTGGCGACCGTTCGCCATTGCGGCAATCGCGGCGGTGTGGCTGGCAACGATGGTGACCGCACCTGTCTCGGCCGAGCTGGCCGATCAGCCGACGACGTCGTGGGGTGTGCAAGGTCTAGGAACGGGCACCAACACAGACACCATCAAGTCTGAGGTCTTTGCCATCGAGCAGATCGGCAACCGCATCTTCGTCGGCGGACGCTTCCTCGAGACCACCGACGGTAACGAAACCATCAACCAGCCATATCTGGCTGCATTCGATGCCACCAGCGGCGTCTACATCAGCAGCTTCGCTCCCCAGCTCGACAACGCGGTCTTTGCCCTCGAGGCAGCGCCCGACGGTTCGAAGTTGTTCGTCGCAGGAACGTTCGATCAGGTAACCCGCGTGCCGACCGGCGGATTGGTGGCCCTCAACCCCAACACCGGCGACCTCGACAGCTGGTCAGGCCGCATCGGCGGCTACAACCTCGTACGAAATCTCGATCTCGTCGGCAACGACCTCTACGTCTCCGGCAGCTTCGGCTCGATCAGCAGCAACGCCGGCAGCAACGCAGCCTGGGGCACGGCCCGCTTCAACTGGCAGACCGGCAACCATGACAGCTCGTGGCGGCCCGTCATCAGCGGCGGAAGTGTGTGGGGCATCGCCGCCAGTGAAGTAAACGACCGGGTGTACATCGCCGGCGCTTTCGACACCGTCAACGGCCAAAACCGTCCCGGAGGCTTCGCTGCGCTGAACGCGTCCGATGACGAACTGGCCGGCGGCGTCCTGCCGTTCCAGGTCAACACCCAGAACGTGAGCCGCCAGTACCTCTAAGACGTTGTGACCGTGAACGGCTTGGTCTTCACCGGTGGCAGCGAACACTTCGTCCAGGTCCTGAACGAATCGGATCTCTCGCTCGTTAAGTTCCATATCTCCGAACCCAATCGCGGCGACTACCAAGACCTCGAAGTGGTTGGTGACCGTGTGTACGCCGGCTGCCATTGTCACCTCGACCAGGCATTGAACAGTGCCGACGGCATCCGCTGGTTCGGTCCGATCCCCAACGGCCAGTCGAACGCTCCGGTCACGAGCACCAGCGCCAACTCGTGGGTCATGGCTCTCGATTCCACGACAGGCCAACACATCGACACCTTCATCCCCAATATGAACTCGACCGGTCCCGGCATCTGGGCCATCCACGGTGGCGCCGACGGATGCGTCTGGTTCGGCGGCAACATCACCAAATGGTCCGGAACCACGCAGCGCAACGTCAGCCGCATTTGCGAAGGCGGTGGCGGCGGTAACGACACCGAACGACCAAGCACACCAGGTAAACCCCAGATCCAGGCCATCGGACCCGACTCCGCCGACCTCACCTGGAACCCATCAACCGACAACGTCGGCGTGGCCGGCTACCGCATCTACGACAACGCCAACGGCAACGTCCTCCTCGACGCCGCCACCAACAGCGGAACCGTCACCGGCCTCACGCCCGGCACGTACCAGACCTACACCAAGGCCTACGACGCAGCCGGCAACGAAAGCTACCGATCCGGCTTCACCAACATCACCATCACCGGCGGCGGCACCGACACCGAACGACCAAGCACACCGACCGGCCTGTCAGTCGATGCCGTGAACGGCAACGTTGTCGATCTTTCCTGGAACCCATCAACCGACAATGTCGCCGTGGCCGGCTACCGGGTCTATGACGCTTCCAACGGTTCGGTAATCGATGATGTCTCAGGCATCACGGCATCGCTCAACCTTTCGCCGGGCAGCTACACGATCTACGTGAAGGCCTACGACGCTGCCGGCAACGAAAGCTGGCGCACCAACCAAGTCGTGGTGAATCTCTCGTTGGACTAAACCAGTCCCCCATGGGACTTGTGGATCTTCTAACGACCGCCTTGGCCTCGCCAGCCCGACCGGGCGGCACGCCATCACAGCTGAAAGGCAGGCTCCCTCAGCTGGGCGGCACACTATGACCGCGCCACTAGTGGGGCTGAAAGTGCTCGACCTCACTCGGGTATTGGCCGGCCCGTTCGCGGCCCGGATGCTCAGCGACCTCGGCGCCGACGTCGTGAAAGTCGAACCACCCGAAGGGGACGTCACCCGACATTTCGGTGTCCGTCGAGGCACCCAGACCGGTTACTACGCGCAGCAGAACGCCGGGAAACGCGGCATCTGCGTCGACCTCACTCGCGAGGGTGGACCTGATCTGGTGAAGTTGCTGGCCGACCAGGCCGACGTTGTGCTCGAGAATTTCCGACCCGGCGTGCTGGCCAACTACGGCCTCGATTACGCGTCGTTGTCAACCGATCACCCCGAGCTGGTGATGGTGTCGATCAGCGGTTTCGGCCAGGACGGTCCCGAAAGCCAACGAGCCGCGTACGCCGGCATCATCCACGCCGAGTCGGGCTGGTTGCACCGGCAGTCACGCTCGGCCGAGGCCACGCCTACCGATTCGCAGTTGTCGGTGGCCGACACGACCGCCGGCATGCACGGCCTTATCGGCATGTTCGCGGCGTTGCGAGTACGAGATGCAACCGGTGTTGGCCAGCATGTCGACATCGCCATGGTCGAGGCACTAGCCGTCGTCGACGATTACGCCCACTTCGCTTTGGACGGCGTGGCTGACGCTCCTCACGGCGGTGGCGAAGTATGGGACGCTACTGGTGGCCCGCTCATCATCATGGGTGACTTCAAATGGGTCTGGAAGTGCGGCAACGAGATCCTCGGGCTCGAAGATCCGACGCCGCCTGGCGCTGATCTCGGTACCAAGATCTCGCTGCGCAAGCAGAAGTGGGCCGAGTACGTCCTCTCGTTCGACGACCGCAACGCTCTGCTAGCCGAACTCGACCGAGCAAACCTGGCGTGGGGCAGCGTGAAAAAGCCGATAGACGCGCTCGAGTCACCGACGATGGCCCATCGTGGCACCCTCACCGAGATTGACGACCGCCATGGTGGTACTCGTCGGGTCGTCCAGCCCCCCTACAAATTCTCGAAATCGACTGCTGCTATCCAAGGCCCGGCGCCACTTCGTGGCGAGCACAACGCGGCCGTGCTCAGCGAGTGGACCGGTCTAGGTGCAGACGAAATCGACCGCCTCACCTCAGATGGCATTCTCCTGGCCGAATCCTGACCCTCTGGCGCACCTAGGAGGGGTCGATGTGGGCCTTGATCGACGTGCTGGTGTCATTCATCCAGCCTTTCGATGCCGCGAAGTCGAGCATCTTGGCAAAGCCTGCTTCCCATTCGGCATCGGCCGCATCGCCGGCCAGACGGCGGACGGCGGCGACGGTGACAAAAACGTGATCGGCTTCGGGGGCGACTGAAGCCTCGTCGCCCAGTGCGGCCAGGGCCGCCGGGGCATCAGCTGCCCGCACATCGAATGCGGTGAATTCAGCTGGTTTATTCAGAGTGGCCGAACCGTCGGCAGCGATAATGATGTGCACGGCCCGAGAATAGAGCGACGGCGGGACGCTAAATGCATCGATGTCTGTCAAAATGATCACATGTCGGACACCAGCGCCTCGCCAACCCCTGTGCTTTGCTGTTCTCCCTTGTTCTGTCCTCCGCTACTCAGTGGCCCTATCGAGGCAGGCGATGCTGAGGAGCTCGCCAGCGTTCTCAAAGCGCTGGCTGACCCTGTTCGACTCCGCCTCGTGAATATCGTCGCTGCGGCCCCAGACGGCGAAGCCTGCGCCTGCGACTTCGCCGAGCCGCTTGGGAAGAGCCAACCGACAATCAGTCATCACCTCACACAACTGGTGAAGGCCGGCATCCTTGACCGCGAGCAACGAGGCAAATGGGCATGGTTCAGACTCAACCAGTCTCGCTTGACTCAGTTGCGGGCCGTGCTCGGCTGTGGCGACTGTTGTTAGCCAACAACTGCTAGCCAACAACGCCCTCCGCTAGACGATTTTGCGGATAACGGGCCAGTATTCCTCGACGTAGCCGGCCTCGATTGCAGCCTCCAGCCGCTGCTTGGCTAGCTGTGCCCCCTTGGCATCGACACCTGCATCCTCGGCCAGCTCGATGGCGTACGACGCATCCTTCAACTGGTAACGAGTCGGGAAGGCCTGGAGCGGGTAGTCGTCGGCCAGCACGGCCTTATGGCCGTGACTACGAAGGGCAAAACTGTCGCCACTGCCTTTGGTCAGGGTGTCGAAGATGACCGCTGGGTCTAGGCCAAGCCCCTGCACGATGGCATGAGCTTCGGCAACGGCATTCAAGTTCTGCACGAGGATCACGTTGTTCAGCAGCTTGGCCACCTGGCCGGCGCCGGCCGGGCCACAATGCGACACCTCCTCGGCCATACATTCGAGCAACGGTGTAATCCGGGCGACATCAGCGGCGTCGCCTCCGACCATGATGCTCAGCGTGCCGTCAATGGCCGCCTGCCGGGTACGAGCCACCGGCGCATCGCAATACGCGACACCTCGCTTGGCCGCCTTGGCCGCGAGCTCGGTCGTCAAACCGTATGGCGCCGTCGTATGGTCGACGATGGTCTGAGAGTCGTCGAGAAGCGTCAGCAGTCCAGCGGCTCCATCGAGTACCGCCTCGAGTTCGGGGCCGCCCGGCAGCGACAGGTGAACAATCTCAACACGGCCAGCGAGGTCGGCCAGGTTGCTCGCGGCCTCCGCCCCAGCGTCGACAAGACGGGCTACCGCGTCGGGATTCTGGTCAAACACAACGACCGAGCGACCGGAACTACGTAGGACGTTCCGACACATTGGCTCGCCCATAACTCCGAGACCAACGAAGCCAACTGCCCGCTCAGCCATGCATGCCTCGACAAGCCGCTACTGCCCTGCTCACGCCTGCCCGGCTCTGGCACCGGCGATACGGCCATAGACCGAGCCGGCAGTGAGGCCGGATCCACCCGGATAGTTGAAGTAGAAGATGCCAGCCGCCATTTCGCCAGCGGCATACAAACCCGGCACGGGGTCGCCGCCGTCGTCGAGCACTTCGGCGTTGCCGTTGATGCGCACACCGCCAAAGGTGAAGGTGATCCCGCAGGTGATGGCGTAGGCCTCGAACGGGCCGTCGGCGATGGTATTGGCCCAATTACTCTTGGGCGGAGTGATACCGGCGGTGGCTCGGCCATCGAGCTCGTTGGGGTTGAAGGCAACGCTCTGGTCGATCGAGGCGTTGTACTCAGCGATGGTGTCGAGGAACGCCGACGCGTCGACTCCTTCGAGTTTGGCCGCGAGCTCCTCGATGGTGTCGGCACTGACCTTGGTGACCTGACGGATCTTGTACTCGTCGCGAAGCAGATGCGTCACTTTGCTGTCAAAGATCTGCCAGGCGAACTGATGAGTCTGCTCGAGTACCCGACGGCCATACTTGGCGTAGGTGTAGTTGCGGAAGTCAGCGCCCTCGTCAACGAACCGCTCGCCCTCGGCATTGACGATGAGGCCGAACGGGTAGCTGTGCTTTTGGAAGCCATCGCCAACGGCCAGGTCGCCGAACTCGGGCGCGTTCTGGTCCCAGCCAACGGCGTGGCAGCCGGACCAGTTGCCAGCCGACGATCCACCGACCTCCATCGCCATACGGATGCCGTCGCCGGTGTTGTAGCGAGTGCCTCGCACCTTGGCGAGGTCCCAGCCGGGGCCGAGGTAGCGGGTGCGCATCTCCGGGTTGGCCTGGAAGCCACCGGCTGCGAGCACAACGGCATCGGCATCGAGGCGTGTGGTCTTGCCTTCGATACGCGCCGTCACTCCCTCGATGCCATCGTCGCCTCGATGGAGTTGCTCGGCCCGGGCGTTGTACAGCACTTCGATACCGAGCTTCTTGGCTTCGTTCGTGAGGCCCTCGACCAAACCTGGGCCACCACCGACCGTCTCGATGACGACGCCACCCCAGAACGTGAATCGGCCGTCAACGTTGAACGCCTGACGGCCGTACGCGGCATCAAACTTGATGCCGTGTTCCTTCATCCAGACCAGCGTCTCGTGGCTTTTGAAGGTGAGGCCATGAGCCAAGTCGGGGTCGCACTTGTACTCGGTTATCCGGCCGAGATCTTCGTAGAAGGCCTGGGCCGAATACGAGCCGAATTCAGTGGTGCGTTTCTGCTCGTCTGAGAGTTCGACGATGGCGTCGATGTCATCGACCCCATCGAAGGCACAACGCATCAGGCCGGCGGTGAAGGCTGAGTTGCCGCCGGCCAGAGCCTTGGGTGCCCGTTCGAGCACCGTGACGGATGCTCCCGCATCGTGAGCGGCAAGCGCCGCACAGAATCCGGCATTGCCGCCCCCGACCACAATGATGTGTTTGGCTGTCATCAACTTTTGCTTTCCGTCACGAGTTTGTTTGCTATCACCGGGTGGTTTGTCATCACATCGTGAATCTGAGGTTGCGGGCCGCTTTCTCGCCCAGAGCCTCATCGCCACTCCAGGAGATCTTGCCGTTTGCGATCTGCTCCTCTGGGTCGATGCGACCGCAGGCCAACATCACGAAGGTGGTCGAATCAGTCGTGACCACTGCGGTGGGGTTCTGGAGTGTCTCGACCGCTGCCGCTCGACCATCAACCGCGACGTTGACGGTGCGTTCGACCGGCGCGGTGAGGCGGAAAGAAATGCTCTGACCATCGGGCAATCCAACCTTTTTGCCGGCGATGTAGCCAATCGACATGGCTACTTCGTCGAGCGATCGAACCGCGTCAGGGCCTCCGTCGGAACCAGCTGGACGGGCAAGCGGGATCCGAACGTCGCGCTCGTGGACCCAGAAATCAAACACCCGAATATCGAGGAAACGGCCATAGGTCCCAGGACCAACCGGTGTCATCGAGGGCTTTGCAAGATCATCATCGCTGAGGGCCGCGATTTGCTCCCGGCGAAGGGCCATCAAGCGACGACAGTCGGCGACCAACTCGTCGGCAGACATGCTGGAGGTCAGCTCGGCATAGGCCGCAACTTTGTCGAAAGGCACCGGCGTCTCGACACTCTCGGGAAACCAGCCGTCGAGGGCGTGCTCGACACCGAAAACGTGCACGATGGCACCGCGAACGTCCCAGTCAGGACATAACGACTGCACCGTCCAGTCGTTGTCGACCATCGAGTCGAATAGTTGGTTGTACGACGCCCAAACGGCGTCGTACATCTCGAGCTTGCGATCGATTTCGCTCATAGCGCCCACCGTAGCGAGCTGCCGTGAATCCACGCCACGTGAGCAACCTGGTGCTCCGAACATTGCTGGCCGGAGTAATTTGACGGGCCGCACCCTGTCGATGAGCGTGACGGAATGAAGTTCGGCTACCTCTCCCAAAACGACGCTGACGGCATCCGCCCCGACCACCTCGCTACGGCGTTGGAAGAACGCGGTTTCGACTCGATCTGGATGCCAGAACACAGCCATATCCCGGTAGATCGGCGAACTCCCTATCCCGCCGGTGGCGAGCTGCCCTCGGGCTACTACCGCATGATGGACCCCTTGATTTCGTTGATGGCCGCGGCCCAAGCCAGCTCGACCATCGAACTTTTCACCGGGATTTGCCTGGTCCACGAACACGATCTGCTCGACCTGGCCTGCGCCGCGGCAACGCTCGACGTGTTGTCCGACGGACGTTTCCATCTCGGCATCGGGGTCGGCTGGAACGAAGAAGAGCTCGAGAACCACCGTTCCGATCTGCCGTTCAAGATGCGCTACTCGGCCATGCGCGAACGGGTTGAAGCCCTGCGAATCTGCTGGGCCGAAGAAAAGGCCAGCTACAACGGCCAGTGGGACAAATTCACCGAATCGTACGTGTACCCCAAGCCGGTCAACGGCACGATTCCCGTCTCACTTGGCAACGCCGGACCCGTTGGCATCAAGCATGCGGCCGAGTACGCCGATGAGTGGTGCCCAATCGATGCGTCAATGCTGAACACCACCGGGAAGCCCGACGTGCCCGGTGCCATCGAGCTCTTCCGGCGGCTGGCCGAAGAAGCTGGCCGCAACCCCGACGACATCCCCATCACCATCCACTCGTTCGGCGTCAACACCGGCCGCTTCGAGCAATACGCAAAACTCGGCGTTGAACGGATTGTGCTCTTCCCCCCAACCATGCAGATCATGTCGCCAGACGACACGCTGCAGCACCTCGACCACCTGACCGAGGTGGTCGTGTCGAAGCTGGGCGACTGAGCCCAGGCATAGAACGCGGCGACTGAGCCCAGGCATAGAACGGGGCGACCGAGCCCAGGTAGAGAACGCACGCCTAGCCCACCGTGGCAAAGAGCGCCTTCAGGTAAGCGCCCTCCGGGAAACCGATCGGGTGATCGACGGCATGGCTCGTGTGACCGGTGTCGGAGAGTGTGACGTTGGCGTCGTTCGCGGCGTTGGCCACGGCTTCGAAGAATGCTGCCGCGCTCACCCGGCTCGAGCACGACGCTTGCACAAGCTGCCCACCGGGCTTCACCAGCCGAACAGCAAGGTGGGTGAGTCGTTTGTAGGCCCTGATGGCTCGATCGGAATCGGCGGCCCGCTGGGCGAATGACGGTGGATCAACGACCACGATGTCGTAACGCTCCTTGGCCTTTGCCATGTCGGCCATGACCTCGAATGCATCGCCAACCGTGGTGCGATGGAGGCACGACACGGTGGCATCGTGGTTGTGTTCGAAGTTGCGTACCGCGGCCTCGATGGCTTGCGGGCTGAGATCCACGCTATGCACCTCGGTCGCTCCCCCTGCAGCGGCGTACACCGAGAAACCGCCGGTGCACGAGAACACGTCGAGCACCCGCTTGCCCGCGCTCATTTGGCGTACCTGCTGGCGATTCTCGCGCTGATCGAGGAAATGACCGGTCTTCT
Organism: Acidimicrobiales bacterium; assembly: GCA_047638695.1. Taxonomy (GTDB): domain Bacteria; phylum Actinomycetota; class Acidimicrobiia; order Acidimicrobiales; family SZUA-35; genus JAHECQ01. The sequence goes on from JBLINY010000063.1 coordinate 23,969, forward strand.
GCCCGCTCAGCGTATGAGCTTCGAAGGTGAGGCCGTTCTCGAGAAACAGCACGGGGTCGTTCAACGGGCCGACCAGAACTTGACCATCGCTGAGTCCGAAGGTGTCGCCCTTCGACACCTGTCGGGCAAGACGAAGTACAACGCTCTGAGCGTGATCACCAAGAGCCTCGACCACCTCTGCGAGGTGCCCGAACCAGGCCGCGCTGTAAAGCTTGATGACGGCTGTGCCGTCGTACATGTCGATCACAAGGCCGGGCAGGGAGTCGTTCTCGCCGTTCACCAGACGGAAGCCGGTGGTATCTGCCGACGACGTCAGGATTGCTCTGGCTTCTGCCGCTTCCGCCAGTTTCGAGCGCCAGAACTCGACATTCACCGTTGTTGGTTTGCCACGGTGAAGCACCCGAATACGGATCGGTGAATCGGGGTCGTAGAGCCCGATGGCGACGAACTTTCGATCGTCGTTGAAGACCACGGCCAGATCACCCGCCCGGCCTCCGAACGATTCAGAGACGATGGATTCGTCGAAGATCCAAGGGTGGCCGCGCCGTATGTGTCGCAGCGCGTCCTTCGTGATGCGAACCGCAATGCGTCGATCGTCGATCGACGGGACTGCAGCAAACGGGTCGGGCCCGTTCACCCCTCCAACGTTCGACGACGCAGGCGCTGCATCCCACCAAGCCAACGATCGATGTCGTCGCCTTTGCGGCGAACATACTCCTCGACCTCGGGGTGGGGCAGCACGTAGAAGCGTTCGCTGCCCAGCGTCTCGACAACGACTGCAGCAAGATCGTCGGCCTCGATGATGCCGTCGGTTTGGCCGTCGCCCAGACTCCTCGGGGCCATCGCTGTATTCACGCCCTGCGGGCACAGGACCGACACCAAGATGCCATCATCGGCATGGGTAATCGACAGGAACTCGGCCAGTTTGATAGCCGCAGCCTTGGTGACGCTGTAGGGACCCGACCCCATGGCAGCCAGCAGACCGGCGGCCGATGCAGTGTTCAGCAGGTAGCCCTCGCCCCGAGCGATCATCGATGGCAGAACGGCCCTGGCCGCATAAACGTGAGACATCACGTGCAGTTCCCACTGCTGTTGCCAGACCTCGTTGGGAGCGTCGGTGAGTACACCGGAGCCGCCGGCCCCGGCGTTCGAGCAGAACAGGTCGATTGGTCCGTGCGTCTCGAGCGTCGACTCGACCAGTTCAACGATCTGTTGCTCGTTCGTGACATCGCAAGCCTGGCCAACGCAACCAAGCTCCGCCGCTGCGGCCTGCACTGCGTCATCGTTGAGGTCGGCCAGCACGACCTGCTTTGCTCCCTCTGCGAGGAACGCTTTGGCCATCGCCTTGCCAATTCCCCCACTTCCGCCCGTGATCACTGCGATTCGATCGTTCATCTCCATGGCTGGCGAGCCTATTGCCTCATAACCGAGGCAGACCATGTAGCCGACGACCGGGTGATGCTCTACCAGCCATTCCAATGCACGAAATCGTCGAATGGCTTGCGCTTGCCCGGTTTGAATTCCGTGCCAATGGTGTGGGCCACCGGGATGAGGGCCACCTGTTGGACTTCGTCGATCGGGATGCCAAGAATGTCGGCGACCTCAGCTTCCTCCGACAGATGCACCGTGGTCCAGCACGTACCGAGACCCCGCACCCGGCCCGCCAGCATGAAACTCCACGCCCCTTGGATCACTGAACCCCACCGGAGAGCCTGCAGCTGAGCCGGGGCGCCGTCGAGACGGCCCGAGATGCAAGGCACGAGAATGGCTGGGATCCGGGGAAAGTTGTCGGCCAGGTGACGGGCCGACTCCATCATCTTCAGCCATGATTCCCTGGCCGCAGGGTCTGGCTCGGCGGCTGCCGTCTTCTCGAGATACTCATCGCTGATCATCCCGTTCCACACCCGCTTGTAGACCTCACCAACGGCCCGGCACTGCTCGGCATCGGTGCTGACAACGAAGTGCCAGTCCTGGCGAAGTGAGCCCGTTGGGGCCTGGAGAGCCAACTCGAGGCATTCGGTGAGAGTTTCGGGCTCGACCGGCCGGTCGAAATCGAGGCGCTTGCGCACCGACCGAGTCGTCGAGAGCATTTCGTCCGGCGTCAGAGGCAACAACACAGTGGATTCTCACTCTCGTAGAAATTGTTTCAAACTTTTTAGATTTGTTCGCGACAACGTAGCCCCATTGGGCGTCTACATCAGTGCCGCATCGAAACCGGATGCGAGACCTACTCCCTCCTGGTCTCGCATCCATTCAATCGAGTGGTTCGGTGTCGGGCCCAATTCCCTCCGGGTCCGGCACCTGCATTTTTGGCCAGAACCTCGTAGCGCCGTTCAGTCTCGCCGTTCAGTCTCGCCGTTCAGTCTCGCCGTTCAGTCTCGCCG
>JBLINY010000064.1:0-26205 GCA_047638695.1 Acidimicrobiales bacterium
GTCACGTTCTATCAGGTCGCGCCAATCCATGTGCTGATGTACGCCGGGCGCCACCTGAGCGGCGTGAGCGAGACGACCAGGGTCAGGATCGGCAACGGCATGGAGGTGGCCCAACTCGGCCCACACGCGCAGATGGTTCGAGCCCCACCCTCCGCATCCGAGCAGACCGATGCGGACATCGGATGACGGCGACGAGGACGTGGACGTGGACGAGGACGTGGTTGACGGTTCAGGGGTGTTCACAGAAATCTCCGGGCTGGGGCAGGGCTGGGGAGGTCACGGGTCGGCCAACGGGCCGAACCGGATCAGCGATCGTTGTTCTTCTTAGTTGGGGGCTTGTTTTTGGCCGGCCGTTCGGCCATCTGAGGCTCGGTCTTCGGCTCAGCGACCTTTCGGCCAGCCCCGTTGCTCGTTGGCGCACTGCGGCGTGTGGCCGATGGACCGGAGTCGTTCTGCTGTGCGGAGGTGTTCGTCGCACTGTGTGAGCCGTTGGTTCGGGGGCCTGTCGCTCCCGAACCGTTGGCCTGGGTCTTCGTGTCGGGCTTCTTGACCTCGGGCTTCTTGACCTCGGGCTTCTTGACCTCAGCCCTCTTTGGCTCAGCCCTCTTTGGCTCAGCCCTCTTTGGCTCAGCCCTCTTTGGCTCAGCCCTCTTTACCTCTGGCTTCTTTATCTCGGGGGGCCCAGTTGAGGTTGGGCGTGCACCGTTCGCAGCAGGGGCGGGGCCACCGGAGGTCGGCGCAGGGCGGGGAGCGGTGGCTGGAGGTCCCGTCGAATCGACGCCATAGGAGCGTTCGGTACCACCAGTCCGGGTCGACGACGCGGCGCGCGCTGCAGCCGCTCTGCGGCTGATCTCGGCCGACGTGGCATCGACGGGAACCGTGGTGCTGCCGTTGGTTCGTACGGTTTGGCTGCCCACCTGGTCGAAGTTCATTGGTTCCGGGGGGCGACGCATCACGGCGAGGTTGGCGATCTCTCCTCGGCCATGTCCCTCTGAGGTGCCGTAGTAGCTGCGGCCGCTCGCGCTCGAGGCCTTCACACCGGTGAGGATGATGCCGGCGACCTCGGTCCCAACTCGCTCCATCCTCTTCACCGTTTCGCGGACATCGGCCAAGGTGGTTGCTCCGGCGCGCACAACAACGACACACACCGCATCAACGGACGAGGCAATCGACGCCGCGTCGGCAACGGCCAAGAGTGGAGGAGTGTCAAGGACGACCAGATCGTTCTCGCGCACCGCTGCGTTGATCAATTCAAGTGAGCGCTCACCGGCGATCAAGTTCGCGGCGTTGCGGGTTGGCGTACCAGCGGTAGTTACCGAGAAGGGCATATTTGCGAACTGCTGGTTGGCGTAAGCAATCTCGACATCGCCGTTGACTACGTCGGAAAATCCGGGATGCTGGGGCAGGCTGAAGGCCTCGTGAACCCGGGGTCGACGCAGGTCAAGATCGACGAGCATGGTCTTGGTGCCGGCCAGGGCCGATGCCAGAGCGATGTTGGCCGCGGTGGTGGTCTTTCCTTCACCTGGCGTAGCGCTCGTGACAATGAGGGCCTGGCGGCGCTTTGAGTTTTGCATGAAACTGATGGAGGTGCGCAGCTGGTTGAAGGCTTCGCTCATCAACTCGCCGGGGTGTTCGGCGCTGATCAAAGCCAGTTCCGAACTGCGGCGAAGGGCACGGGGTGCCTTCGGGATTGAAGCCAGGACGGGCAGGTTGAGTTCGAGCTCCACCTCGCTGGCCGTCGAGACCCGGTCGTCGCGGCGGCTGAGCAAGCGGACGAGAACAAGGCCGATGATGCCACCGAGCATGATGCCGATAGCCAGGTTGCGTGCGGGGGCCACGTTGGTGGCCTCGGTCGGTGCGAACGCTTCGCCTACTACTCGGGCGGTACCGATGCTGGCAAGATCGCTGGCCACGCTGAGGCTGATCAGATTGTCGGAGACCGCGTTGATCTGCGCCTCAACGATGGAGTCGTTGGTCGCAATAGATGACTCCTCAGCCTGGATGAGTGCATCGAGTCGGTTCTGCTCGTCAGGGTTGGTGGCGTTGGCTCGGGTGGCAAGAAGCTGGTTGAGGTCGGCACGGACGTCTTCGCGCTCGGTCTGGAGATCGGCGAGCCTGGCTTCGGCTTGGGCCGTCGCTTCGGCCAGGCTTTCTGAGGAGTCCTGCTGTCGCTGGTTGACGTAGAGCCCGGCCCAGACGTTGGCCATGCTGGCGGCCTGGTCGGGGTCGGTGTCGCTCACCGTGAAGGTAAGCAGGTCCGACGCTTCGTCGCCGCTGACTTTCAGCTTCTTGGTGATGATCCCAACGTTGAACTGGTCGAAGCTCTGGCTGACCTGTTCCATGATGTTGCGGCTTTTGGCCAACAGGATCTCGTTGGCGACGTTCCGGCCTCGGATGCCGTTGTTGTTCGTACTACCGGCATCGAGGGTCTGCTCGGCTGCAGACGGCTCCAACAAGACAACGGTCTCGGCGGTGTACATCGGTGTCTGAAGCGAGGTCAGGAAGTACGCCAAAATCGCGAACTGGAAAATCGCACCGAGTACGATGTACCAACGCCGCTGTAACGCCTTCAGGAACTCACCCAGCTCATCATCAAGCGGGCGTTCATCCATACGGATGGAGTGTAGATCGCCGTTATCAGCAGGCACGTTCAAACCTCAGGTCGTGGTGCGTGTGGGTAGAACCACCCTTATCCACCAGTAGTCGGCAGTTGAGCGCTGTGCTTGAGATGTTTCTAGCTCCTCACGCGGGTGTACCGCGTGCCGATCGGAACGGTCGGACAACGATGATCCGCAGTCGACAGCATGGTGGTGTTTAGAAGATGATTGGTGCAGGATTGATCGCAGCCGGCGCGGGCGCCGTTGCTGCGCTGGGTGTGGCCGCTGGTGAGGTCTTCCAAATCGATCTGCGTCGACGATGGACAACTGAGGTCGATTTACCAGAGGTATGCGGCTACGTGGCCCAGCAGTCGACGACTGCCGGGGACCCGATCCCACTGGGCGTGCATGGCCGCGGCCGCGTTGAGCTCTCGCTGGCCCGCCTCTCTGCCGACGGCCCGCACGTGGTTCATACGCAGACGATCGAGGCGACACCGCAAAGCGGGGCCTACGACTTTTGGCGGGGCCTCGATTGGCCCACGATTGATATCGGTACCAGTTCTGATTGGGTCAGTGGCCTCTATCTACTCGAGCTGTCGCAGGGGGCGGCGATCTATCGTCAGGCCGTGGTGATCAAGCCGCTCACGACACCCGACATTGCGGTGGTCGTGTCCACCAACACGTGGGCTGCCTACAACGAGTTCGGGGGCCTTTCGAACTATCGCGATTATGCCTCGCCCCAACCGTTGCGCCTACTCAAGAAAGTTCTGAAGACAATGAACTGGCGACTGGTGGTGGGGAACCGTCGGTCGGTTCCCGCCCTGCCGCTACCGTTCCTTCGCCCCAACGCAGCGATCAATGAAGACCTCGCCACCCTCGACGCTGATCCGGTGGATTATCCAAGCCACCTGGTTCGGGCCGAGTGGGCCGCACTTCGCCATTTCGACAGGTCGGATCTGTCGTATGGCGTGTATGCCGACAGCGACATCGCCTTTGGTGGGGCTCCATACAAGGCGCGTCTCATGATCTTCACCGCACACAGCGAGTATTGGTCTGAGGAGATGAAGGGGCGATTCACTTCGTATCTGGCTACCGGGGGCCGGGCCCTCTTCCTGTCCGGCAATCACTGGTACCGCACGGTCAAGTTTCTGGAACACGGCTTGGAAGTCGTCGATGATCGGGTGGACCCGTCGGTGGTGGCGGCAACTCTCGGTTCCGGGTACACGGCTGACGGCTACGAGACCTATGCCCCTTACCGAGTCGTCAACGCTGATCACCCGGTCTTTGAAGGGACTGGCCTGGCCGAAGGCGACCACTTCGCAGGGCCCGACGATCGCGGCCGTGGTGGCAGTGGCTACGAGACCGACAAGGTGAATATGGGTAGCGGCTTGGTCGACGTTCTCGCCGTTGGCGACAACGTTGAGGGTCCTGCATTCATGGTGTGGAAGGAGCATCCGGCCGGGGGCTGGGTTTGCAACTTCGGATCGGTGGCGTCAGCGCCATGGCTCGAGCGCTGCGTATTCATGGCGTCAGTGGTGAAGAATGTGGTTCGGCTCGGGGTGACGGAAGCTCCCTGAGCATAACTCAACACTGGTCGGCGGCGGCCGACAGAAACAGCGTGAGCCGGGCCATGCCTGACGACAGAACCTGCGGATGAAAGAGAACGCACTCGTGAACAATTCAGCAGCTAACCAAGGGTCGAACGATCCCATTTCCTTTGCTATCCCGGAGATCACCGAGGAAGACGTGGAAGCCGTCACCCGAGTGCTTCGCAGCGGCTGGATCACGACCGGAACCGAATGCGCGATGTTCGAAGAAGAACTCGCGCATTATCTGGAAATCGAGCACGTCGTTGCGTGTTCGTCAGCCACCACCGCCGAAGAGATCTGCCTTGCCTACCTCGACCCCGAGCCTGGGGCCCGGTTCGCGGTTCCGGCGTGGACGTTTGTCTCGACCGCACTTGGTGTGCATCGTGCCGGGGGAGTGCCGGTGCTGGTCGATGTCGACCCCGACACGCTGAACCTGTGTCCGGCCGCACTCGAGCGGGCCGCTGACGAGGGCCTCGCCGGCGTTGTCGGTGTTCACTTCAGCGGCAACCCGATGAGCTCCGACATTCGGAAAATCTGCGAAGCCTACGATCTTCCGCTCGTGGAAGACGCAGCCCATGCACTTGGGGCGCGCGACGACCGAGGGCTCATTGCCGGACGGGGCACTGCGGGCGCCTGCTATTCGTTCTATGCCACCAAGAATCTCCCGACCGGTGAGGGTGGTGCCATAGCGACTGACGATGCGGGTCTCGCAGAGTTCGCTCGCACGTACCGACTGCACGGCATGTCGTCGGATGCCATCGATCGCTACAAGCGCCCGGGCGCTCACTCCTACGATGTTGAGGTACCTGGCCTGAAGGCCAACTTGCCCGATCTTCTCGCCACACTGGGCCGTAGCCAGCTTCGACGTTTCGAGAGCAGCCAGGCCCATCGTCGTGCGTTGGTACTCCGCTATCGCGAGAATCTCGATAGCCAAAAGCATGTCCGCTTCGTCCCGCCGGTATTGCCGGAGGGTTCGGCCGACCATCTCATGGTCATCAGCCTCGATTCGCAGGCGCGACGAGATGCCGTGGTGGCCGGTTTGGCAGCCGACAACATCGGTTCAAGTGTCCACTTCCGACCGTTGCATACCTTTGCGTGGTTCAAAGAGAACAACATTCCCCTCGGGCCGGGTGGCGTTCCCAACACCGATCGGCTCGATGGATCGGTGATGAGCCTGCCGCTTCACGTCGGTCTCTCGCTGTCCGACATCGATCGGGTGTGCGGTCGCGTCATTGAGGCGCTCGGGTGACAGAACCTGAGCACCGTGGCCAACGGCCGTGGCTTCGGATGCGGCGATGGATCGACGGAGGCCTTGTCCTCGTCTTGTCTCCGCTCCTGATCCCGCTGGGAATGGTTGCGGCGCTCGCCGTCTTTGTCGGTGACCGACACGCCCCGACGATCTCGTTCCAACGCATTGGACGCGGAGGCGGTTCGCTGAACGTCACGAAGATCCGATCGATGCGTCCGGCTGACGACTCTGGCCCAAAGATCACCGGGTCAGAAGACAACAGAATCACCCCTGTTGGTGCTCTGTTGAGAAAACTCCGCATTGACGAGCTCCCGCAGCTGCTGGCTGTGCTTCGCGGCGAGATGGCCATCATCGGGCCACGCCCCGAAGACCCGGCCTTCGTCGACCTCGACGACGATGGGTGGCGCGAGGTTCTTAGCGCTCGTCCCGGCATCGCCGGGCTCGCCCAAGTGATCGCAGGAGAATGGGAAGAGACCGAGCTTACGGGCGACGACCCGGCTGCTCTCTACCGACAGGTCGCTGTACCGGCCAAGGTGGCCATCGATCGTTATTATGCGCGCCATGCGAGCCCTTCGCTCGATTGGTTGGTCGTGCGGAGTCTTTTCGAACAGTTCATTTTGGGTGCCGTAGAGACTTCAGCCCACCGGCTTGTGGCGGATCAGATTCCCGAGGCCCGCGCCTTACTGCCACGCGCCTTACTGCCCGAAGTTCCCAACCCGCTATCGACGAAGACTGGATCAACAGCAGCATGATTCCCGTATACGACCCCAAGCCTGAGGTCGTCGCACTCCGCCCCGAGTTCGACGCCGCCATCGCCGAGGTGCTCGACACCGGCTCGTTTATTCTCGGACCCCAGGTCGCGAGGCTCGAAGAGCAGGTCGCCGAGTACATCGGAACCAGCCATGCCATCGGAGTGAACTCGGGGACCGACGCCCTCTTCATCGCCTTGCGCGCCGCTGGCGTAAAGCCTGGCGACGAGGTCATCACCAGCTCCTTCACCTTCTTTGCTACCGGTGAGTCGATAAACGCCATCGGGGCCACACCGGTTTTCGCTGACGTCGACCTCGAGTCTTACAACCTCGATCCTGACGCGGTGAAGCAGGCAGTGACGGCCAAGACCTCGGCCATCATCCCGGTGCATCTGTTCGGCCGCCCGACGGACATGACGGCATTCACCGAGATCGCTACGGCATCGAATCTGGCAATCATCGAAGACTGTGCCCAGTCATTCGGTGCGGCTTGCTCGCAGGCACGCACCGGCTCGATTGGAACCGCCGGAGCGTTCTCCTTCTTTCCGTCGAAGAATCTTGGGGGCTTCGGTGACGGTGGCATGATCACCACGAACGATGAAGAGGTCGCAGCGCAGGCTCGAATGCTGCGTGCTCACGGATCGAAGAAGCGCTACTTCAATGAGGTATTCGGTTACAACAGCCGCCTCGACTCGATCCAGGCAGCCGTGCTCTCGGTGAAGATGCAGGCCGTCGAAGCCAACAACGAGAAGAGGCGAGCGATCGCTTCGGCCTATAACGAGACATTCGGCAACCTGGACGGCATTACGGTTCCCGGCTTCTCCGAGAACGACCACCATGTGTTCCACCAGTACACGATGCGTGTCACTGATGGCAGCCGCGAGTCTCTGGGTGAGCAGCTAAAGGAACGTGGCGTTTCCACTGCCGTGTATTACCCGGTGCCGCTGCACGAGCTGCCGGTGTACGCCGACCAGGAGTGGGCTGCGCTTCCGAATGCAGAGCTACTCGCCCGAGAGGTGTTGTCCTTGCCAATGTTCCCGGGAATGACCGACGAGCAACTGCAGACCGTCCTGGACGCGGTGGTCGAGGCCAAGAACTCCTGAGGCCCAGCATCCCTGAGGCCCAGTTATCCCTGAGGCCCAACTGCTCCCGGTGGCAGTCGTAGCTTCACTCTTCGAGCGACGCCATCCAATCAGAGATAAGGGCGGCCCAGCTGAACCGGTCGACGGCCAGCTGGCGTCCGTTTCTGCCCATCTGTTCGATGTCCTCGCCGCCGGCAGCGACCCGCTGCATAGCGGCGGCAAGAGCGGCAGGGTCTCCGGGCTCGACAACGACTCCTGCTCCATGATCGGCGACGAGCGCCGCCCCTTCGCCCTTGCCGGAGTAGACGACGGGGGTTGCGGTCGCCAGCATGGGAAAGACTTTCGATGGGCGGACCATCAGCGAGATGGGGAGGTCGGCCAATGTGGCTACGCCGCCGGTGACGGTCGGCAGAAGATCGGCTATTTGTTCTGGCGGAACCGGATCGACGAAACGAATGTTGGTGAGTGACCGGCTGCGGCTGGCTTCTTCGAGGCGTTCGCGTTCGCTTCCGTCGCCGATGAAGGCGAAGTGAATGTCGCTGCCTTCAGCCTTAAGCAAAGCCATGGCTTCGATGACAACGTCGAGGCCGCTGATGTAGCCGATGTTGCCGGGGAAGACGAAGAGCGGTGCATCAATGTCTCGGAGCTCGGCTGGACGTCGGCCGGGACGCTCGGGATGGAACGTGTCGATGTCGACCCCATTCGGGAGCCAGCCGATCTTCTCTTCGGGCACACCCTTGGCCAGCAGGCCGTCCTTGACCCCCTCGGTGACGGCGATCACCTGATCGACCCGGCTGTAGATGGTCGATTCGAGTTTGGCCAACGCTCGGTGCCCCCGCGACCCTTCGGTGAGGGAACCGAGCTCGACCGCGGCGTCAGTCCAGAGGTCGGCGACGTTCAAGACGACCTTGCGACCCTTGCGGTGTCCCAGGAGGATGCCGAGTAGCCCGGTCGTAAGTGGTGGTGACTCGATGAACAGAATGTCGGCCTTTGGTAACGTGAGCGAACGGAGCCCGCCGAGCGGCAGAAAAGTGGCGAAGCTGACAAATCGTTTCGAACCACGCCCTGATGCGGGGAGGTTCCAGATTCGGCGAACTTCGACGCCATGAAAGTCCTCGGTCATCCGCAACTTGCGACGATAGCCAGGGAGGATGGTGTCGCTCGGGTAGTGCGGCATGGCGGTAACGACGCGAACATCATGGCCAGCGGCTTCGAACTGGCGCGACATGGCCCCAAGTCGGACCTGAGCAGCACCGATCTCTGGTGGGAAGTACTGCGAGATGATGGTGATCGATCGGCGAGGTGGCACGAGCCAGCATTCTAGGCGTGGGCGCGAACAGCGATGATGACGACCGGGCAGATCCCACTGGGTGGAACTACCCCGTAGGCCATCGGGCCCTTGGGACCCGGCCCAATCGTTCGCTACGTTACGTAGAGCAGTCGACGGCGGAATCGTAGGCTCAGGCGGGAAAGGTCAAGCAATGGCGGACCAGAACACGAGCGCGTGGTCTAGGCGGAAGTTCATGGCCGGTGTAGGGGCCGGTGCGACGGTTATGTCGCTCGGCGCGCTGCCGCGTGTTGCTGCCGCGGCCGACAATCCTGTTGTCATCGAGAATCAAAAGTCAGGCACCACCAGCTGGCGGCTCTCCAATCGGGCGCCGGACACACTGGCCCAGGTCTCGGGCTACTGTCGGCAACACAGTGTCGTTGCCGGTCAGACAGCCGAAATCTGTGTCGGTGTTGGTAGCACCCGCTCCATTCGAGCCGAGGTCTACCGCATGGGTTGGTACGGCGGCACCGGCGGCCGCCAGGTCACGACACGGGGCAACGTCACGGTTAATCCGTCGGCCACCCCGTCGTTGAACAACTCGACCGGTGAGATCATCTGCAATTTCCCGGTGGCCTTCAGCTTCGCCATCGACTCGTCGTGGGTCAGCGGCATCTACATGGTCAAGCTGATCGATGGCAGCGGCAACCAGTCGTACGCCCAGTTCGTTGTTCGCGACAATCGCGGCGCCGACCTGTTGTATCAGCAACCGAACACCACCAATCAGGCCTACACGGCCACGCCGACAGGAGTTTTCGGCAAGAGCCTCTACGACTATCAGAGCGCCGGAGCCGACACCGTCGGAGGCGGACCCGCAGCCGTGACCGTCAACTTCGACCGACCGTATGAGCGCTCCGGCGCCGGTCTGTTCCTATTGTTCGAGGTCGATCTGGTGCAGTTCCTGGAGCGGCACGGCTACGACGTTTCCTACGTGACCACTACAGACATTCACGACGACCCGGCCGAGTTGCGTCGTCACAAGATCATCATGTCGGCTGGACACGACGAGTACTGGACACAAGGAGTCTTTGACGGGTGGCTGGCAGCACGTGATGCCGGTGTGAGTGTCTGCTGCTTTGGTGCCAACAGCGCCTATTGGAGGGTCAGACTCGAGAATGCTGGTGGCACCGCCCGGCGTATGGTCGCCTACAAGTTTGCGTCTGCCGTTGATCCGGGTTCGCCCAAGACGTCTCGATTCCGCGACGCTGGCCTGCCGGAGGATCAACTCTGGGGCGTGCAATACGAGTTGTTCGGCACTGGCGAGACCGATCTAGTACCCGCCGCGGTCGGCCACTGGTTCTGGGACGGCACCGGTGCCGTCGATGGCGTTGCGCTGCCCGGAACAGCGTGCGTCGGCTACGAGATCGACAATCGCCAGGGTCCTCTGCCTGCCAACACCGAGAACACCATTCTGGCTGCGTCGCCGTATGCGACCAGCACGGCCCACATGAGCATCTACCGCTCGACCAGCGGGGCGTGGGTTTGGGCATCCGGAACGATCTCCTACGCCTGGGCCCTCGGTCGCAGCGGGCACGCCCACGCTGCCGTTCAGCGAGCAACGCAGAACTTGCTGAATCGCATGTTGTCCGATGCCGGCGTTCCCGATCCGCCGAAACCGCCCGAGCCAGAGCCACCGCCGGTGCCGCCGGTGCCGCCGGTGCCGCCGGTGCCGGCTTTTGCCCCCTTTGCCACGGCCTCAGCGTTCGTTGGCCAGCAGTACAGCGACTTCTTGTTCCGTCAGGCTGATGGCGGCGGTATGGCCTACTGGACGGGACAGCTGGAGGCTGATGGATCGAATATGGCGGAGATCGTCGAGCGGTTCCTTCACTCAGCCGAGTTCGCCCCCCGGTTTGAGGTGGCCCGCTTGTACCAAGCCTGCTTCGACCGAATTCCCGACACTGCGGGGTACGACTTCTGGACATCGCGTCGCGCTCAGGGCGGCCAGCCGCTCGGGAGCATCGCCGCCAGCTTCATTTCGTCGCCAGAATTTGTTGCTCGCTACGGTTCGGGAACGTCCAACCGTCAGTTCGTCAGTGCCATGTACCGGAATGTGTTCGGCCGTGCACCCGATTCGCTCGGTCTCGACTACTGGGTCCGACGAATCGATGGTGGGCTCGGTCGGGCGTCGACTCTGCTGGCCTTCAGCGAGAGTCTCGAATTCAAGGCGCAGTTCCAGGCGAACGTCGAGGTGATCGCCGTGTACCAGGGTCTGCTCGATCGTCCGCCGACCGAGTCGGAGGTCGTAACGTTGAGCAACGCCATCAGGCGTGGCCAGATGACCGTTACCAACGTCACCGACAATGTGCTCGAAAGCGCCGAGTACATGGGCCGAATTGGCTGATCCCCGATGTGGGATTGCCCAGCAACTACCATTGATTGGATCCCAGCAATCACCCACACTGGGTTGAAGCGAGATGTCGTTTCCACGACATTCGAGAGAGGCATCGACATGTTCAAGAAGCTCACCACTCTGGCCGCGACGGCTTCGTTCGCAGTACTGGCGCTGGCAGGCGCGGCTTCGGCCGACACAGTCGAGTGTCAGTTCTCGGATGTGGCCGCAACCAACCCGAAGTGTTCGGTCGAGGTCAAAGCCGTCACCCTTCCCGCTGATCCCACCGAGACCGTGGCCGCACCAAGGACCACAGCACCCACAAACGTTCAGCTTCCCGTTACCGGTGGAGACGCCGCGACCCTGGCCCTTGCTGGAGCTGCGCTTCTGGGCGGAGGCGTCTTGCTCGTCGCTCGTAGTCGGCAGCTCGAGGAATCCGCCTGACCGAGGATCGCGGGTCGGAGCGAGCTGGCTTGTTCCTGACGGCGTCGGCGTCTGACCGACCACAGGAATCAGCGGCGACCTCTCGCTCGGCGGCGAAAGAAACTCCAAAAAAGAAGCGACGGGTCCTGGTTGGGCTCGTCGCTTCCGTTTTTCTCTGGCTGGCTCTGTGCGCCTACACGCTCTGGCAAGCGCGAGGTGCAGCCTTGGATGGCCAGGCGGTCTTGGCCGAGCTGGCTGACGTCGATCCCACCATCGCCGACCTTGGGGCGGTACAGGTCGACCTCGAGAAGGCAGAGGCATCGCTCGGCGATGCCAACGATTCGCTGGGCCGTTGGTATCTCGAGCCAATGCGTCTGCTGCCAGTCGTTGGTCGTCAGTTGTCGGCGACGCGGGCTTTGGCCGGAACGGCCGAAACGGTTGTGGTCGACACAAAGACCGTTGTTGCTGCCGCTGACCGAGTCGTTGGCGCTCGCAACGCCGACCGGGTGCCCGCGTTACTCTCGCTCGAGGTCGCGCTCGAGGCATTGGTCGAGACACTTGACGAGGCCGATCTTGGACCCGACCGGGCCCTGGTTCAGCCGTTGGCTGATGCCCGGTTCTCGGCTGAAACTCAACTCGCCGAACTGCGCCAGCGAGGGGGCGACGGCCTCATCGTGGTGCGTGGTTTACGTGTCTTCAGTGACCAAGGGCGTTATCTGTTGATCGGGGCCAACGTCAACGAAATGCAAGCCGGGTCGGGGATGCCGCTGACGCTTGGCACGGTCGAGGCCAACAACAGCGAATTCTCGGTGTCGAGCTTCACGACCGTCAGCGATGTGAACCTCGGCAGGGGAGTGGCGCCGCTCGACGAGGATGTTGCTGACCTCTGGGGCTTCCTGGTGCCGGGCAACGACTTTCGAAAGCTGGCCCTCACACCTCGCTACCGGGACTACTCGGGCCCGATGGCCTTGGCCATGTATCGCCAGTTGGCCGGTGACAACCTCAGCGGTGTGCTCACCATCGATCCGGTTGCTCTTCAGGCGCTGCTCGTCGTTGTGGGCCCCATCGAGGTCGACGGCGAGGTGTTCGACGAGTCAAATGTTCTCGAATACATCTTGTCGGGGCAGTACGACAAGTTCGAGGACGAGGACCTGGTTAAAGACAGCGATGATCTGATCGCTCTCGGTGCCCAACGTCAAGACGTGCTGTCGATGGTGGCGGCCCAGGCATTCGCCGGGTTCGCGGGTGGCGACTGGGATCCGTTCGAACTGATCGAGGCCCTCCGTCCGGTCGCCGAAGGTCGCCATCTCTTGGCCTACTCGACCGATCCTGACATCCAGGCCCTCTGGGAGTTTGTCGGAGTGGCCGGGGTGATGGAGGGCGATGAGATTGGCGTCACCATGCTGAACCTTGGGGCCAACAAGCTCGACCCGTACCTCGATCTTGCCGTCGTCGCTGCTACCGGCCCAGCCGCGGCCGAGTCGGCTGCCGCAGGCGCGGAAACGGTGGTTGAACTCGAGATCACGGTGTCGAACAATGCTCCCGCCAGTGAACTCAATCAGTATGTGCTGGGGCCATGGGACGAGCTCGGCTTTGCCGACGCCGGTGGCTACACCGGGAGGCTGATGGTGATCCTGCCCGGCAGCTCGAGCGCCGCTGACTTTGTCAGACCTACTCAGCCACTCGAGGTCTTCGGGCGAGACGGTCCCATCGGTGTGATGGTTACCCGGGTTTCGCTTGATGCCGGCGAGAGCCGGACGTTCAAGGTCGAGGTTGCGATTTCGGGCCAACTCGACAGCCTGACCGTGTTGCCGAGCGCACGGGTGCCGTCAGTCGGTTGGCAGTGGAACGGCACGAGCTTTGACGACAGCTCGCCCCGCGAGGTCACCGTCGGTCCGTGACGCTCTGCTACTGCCGGAGACGCTGTTACTGTCGGCGACCCTGTCGCTTGTGGAGGCACAGTTGCTTCGCTCGCCAGCGCAGGCCACGGCAACGAGAGCAAACCAGGCGAAACTTGGGCTTAGCAAGACGCCCTCGGTGAGGCCGTCGATTGCCAGGAAGACCAGCAGAGCGAGAGCGTATGGTGACTCGGCGGCTCGCCAGGTTTTGACGATCCCAATACCGAGGAGGCCGAGCCCGACGACTCCGGTAGCAACGGTCACCTGGAGGCCCAAGTTGTGAGCATGCTCGGCGACGAAGTCGAGTTCGCCTTCGATGGTGGCCCGACGGCCAACCACGTCGACGGCCCCCACACCGTGGCCCATCAGCGGGCGTTCGCTGACGAGCCGAGCAAAGGGCGGCCATACGTCGGTGCGGCCCGTGGCGGAGGTGAGGTCACTCAAATTGCCCCGTGAGAAGAGCTGCAACACACCATCCACCTTGTTGAGCGCTGCCATGCCGGCGAGAGCTCCGAACCCCCCAGCCCAGGCCCACAGGGCAAAGCGGCGTCCATAGCGCTGATAGGCCAGAAATGCGAGGGCGGCGATCAAGGCCGCCAGGCCGGTGCGACTTTGGGTGAGGGCGAGCATTCCGGCGCCGGCGAGCGCAGCCACGAGCCCGATGATTCGCATGCTGCAGCGCGACGATGCCGCCAGCCACAACCCGGCCAGGCAGGTGATACCCATGAATCGTGCGAGTTGATTCGCTTCGAAGGCCAAAAGTTCAAGTCGTCCAGCTGACAGCGCCATGTCAGCGCCACCGAGGCGGGCGGCAGCCGATACGACGACGAAAAGGGCGCCGGCCCCGGCTATGGCTGCCGGTAGCAGCCGTCGGTCCGAGCGGAGCTGGGTGGCCAAAACGGCGATGGCACCAGCCGTCGAAGCGAAGACGAGTGACGAGAGGGGAGCAGGACCAGCGAGCCCGCTAACCGCGGCCCAGAGGATCCACGCCCAAAGCCAGGCCATTGGTTCACGACGCAGCGAGGGAAGCCAAGACGATGGCGAACGCCAAACAATGGCGGTGACGGCGAGCATGGCGATAGGAGCGGCTGCGATGCGGGTGCTGTCGCCGATGCTGTCGAACCGGTCAGACCACTGGCGAAGGTCGATGGCGGCGATGGCTACGACAAGTGAGACCGTGCCAAAGGCGGCGGATCTCGCCCAGAGGCTGGACGACTGGGAGGAGGTGTTCGCGGTCACCGCGCTACCCGCGGGTGGAGCGGCGCGAACCCTGGCCCACCGGAAGCACGGATACCAAGGCCATGCCGGCGAGGATTACACCCACAAACGCAGTAGCTGCAGCAATCCACGCTTGTCCACCCTCGCTCGTGCCTCGCCCAAAAGCGACGATCTCGAGCGCCGAGTTCGTACTGGCGGAGGAAGCCCGAAAGCCCTCGAGGCTGGTTCGGGTGTCGGCGACGGCGTCAACCAATCCTTGCCGGTTGGCGATCGAGACATCGTCGGCGGCGCCGTCGAGCTTGACGAGTTCGCTTTCCTGCTGCGTCTGAAGCACCTCGAGCTCGGCGATGCTTGCGTCGGCCCCCTCGCGTCGTTCGAGCTGGTTGCGCTCGATGAGGTAGGCCATCAACGCGTCGGTCGTGGCAATGGCTTCGGCCTCGTCTGGGCCGGTGATGATGATGTCGACGTAGGTGAGGTTTGGTCGAGCCCGAGCCTTGATCTCCTGACCGGGAAGCAACAGTGACTCGATCTCGTCGTCGTCGCTTTCGAGCAGGTCGACTTGACGGAATCGGAAGGAGTCGCGGAATGCCGATGGTTCTTCTGCAGGGTCGACGCCGAGACGTCCGTTGGCGGCTGCATCGGGCTGCGTTGATGTCGAGACGAGCCAGCCAATAATGGCGGCCAGGATCGCAAGACCTGCGATAACGGGCAGAAACGCTCGCTCAGATTCTGAAGACATCAGAGTCTCACCGTATCGATGACGCCAGCTGGGTTAAATCTCGACGGAACCGCGCACCGATGAGGGGCAGGGTCACGGCTGCGTAGATGCCGGCATGAGTGAACATGGCCGTCCACGTCACCGAATCGAGTGGTTCGACCAGGTGGGCGACGCCGACGCCCACCATGGCCAGCACCCAGGGTTCGAGAATGGCCAGCAGCGATTTCACCGCCGAGGTCGAGGTGAGGCGAGCGATCCAGACCGCGGTGACCAGGGTGACGATGGCGTGTCCGATGAGTGTGTAAAGGGCGATCGAGAGGGCCGTTCCGCGCAGTGCGCCTAGCGCTGCGGTTCCCACCAGAGTGAGCCCGGCCAGCCACATCATTGCCGCGTGGCTTCGCCAGAGACCGCGGCCTTGCAGAATGGATAGGCACGCAGGATGAACGAGACGAAGGGGCATGGCGACCGCGAACAACATGATGGCGGGCGAGGCTGAATCCCACCGACCTGACCAGGCAAAGTGAGCGAGCGGGGCGGCGGTGACGGCGAAGAAACCGAAGGGAACTCCAGCGATCAGGGTGATGGTGCGAGCGGTACGCAGAAATCCCTGCCGCACTTCGTCTGCGTCCTTCAACTTGGCGAACGTCGGTACCAGCACGCTGTTGACCGCGAGGTGGAACGGCTGGCTGAGCGCACCGGTGAGCTGGTAGGCGAAGAAATACTGCCCAACCACTCCCACTGTGGTGATGGCTGCTGCCGTTGGGTAGTCGCCGCTGGTGGCGAACACGAGGGCCAAGGTGGCGAGGGGTAACCAGCGCAGAGCTTTCGCACCGCTGGCATCCAACCTGTGGGTTCTCTTGAAGAGCGATGGGTAGCGGCCGGATTGTCCTCGGACGAGCGTCAGCTCGAAGACGGCACCGGCGAAGGTGCCAACGACGAACGACATCACACCCATGCCGGCGAGGGCGGCGATGATGATCCCGCCCTGGCGGGCGATGATGCCGAGTGTCAAAAGGCTGGCAAGGCGTGCGTAGTTCTCGCTCTGGTTGACTCTGGCCAGGCCGAACGCGGGTAGTACCTGCAGTGGGATCGACAGGAACATGAGCGGTAGCAGGGGCAGCAGGGCCTCAGTCTCGCCAAAACCAGAGGCGATGATGGGACTGGCGGCGACGGCGGCGGCGCTCAGCAGCAGCACCGACCACATGACCCATCGGTAGATGGCATCGAACGATCGGCCTGCGGTGAGCGTCTCGACCAGAACGGGCCGAATCGTGCTGCGTAGCGCGGTGGCTACTGCGGTCAACGAGAGGGCGACCGCGAAGAGGCCGAATTCCTCGTCGAGGAGGAGCCGCCCCAGAATGAGCTGGGCCACCAAGCTGGCGGCCCGCATGGCGACGCTGGCGCCGGCCATGATGGCGCCACCACGTAGCGCACCCCGGGCGCGGTCCTCGCGCGATTCGGGGGCATCTTCCGGTTCCAGACCGGGCGCTACATCGTCGACCGTTGTGGCCATTTAGTCCTGTGTCTCAGTTCGACTGCTGGTTGCGTTGCATCCAGCGGTAGAGGTCGAGATCTTTGCCCGTCAGCTTGCCCAACTTGAGTGTGAGGTTGCGAAGTGAGAGGCCGACCTGCGACTTGAGCATGTGAAAACCGAAGCTCGAGAGCAGGATGCGTCGGCACTTTCCCCGCTCCGATCGTGGCATATCGACCCGGCGGAAGGATTCGACGTGATCGCCGAATCGGCGGAACTCGGTGAGGAACCCGCCTTTGGCGTTGGCGCCACCGAACCAAACGCGCCGCTCTTCTGCGGTCGTGGCTTTCCACGAATACTGGTCTTCGTGTACTCGTCGGTAGAACTGGACGTCGGGGACCTGCAGGAAGCGCCCGTGTAGGCCCATCTCTGATACGAGGATTCGATCGCCACCGACGTTTGAGCTCATCACGGGCGTGGTCGCGAGAAGTTCGCGACGCATCATCGAGAAGATGATGACGGCCGGATAACCAAGCAGAAGCTCTTTGTAGCGATGGGCTCGAACATGACTTGCCCGATTGTGGACGCTCTCAGCGGCGTCGTAGATGCCAAGTTCGTTGCCTGTGGCATCGATCTTCATGGCGTGGGTGTAAGCAGCGACTGCATCGTCGTTCTCGTCGAGCAGTTCGACGCACTTCAGCACGAACTCTTGGCCGAGTAGATCATCGGCGGAGAGCCAGGCGAAAAACTTCCCCTTGGCAGGTTCAAAGCACGCCTTGAAGTTTGGGCCGGCGCCGAGGTTCTCGGTCTGACGGATGTAGCTGATGCGTTCGTCTTGCGCGGCAAACTCACGGCACACCGCTTCGGTGCCGTCGGTCGAAGCGTTGTCGCTGATGATCAATTCCCAGTTGTTGAACTTCTGGTCGATCACGGACTCGATAGCCGCTCGTAAATAGTCGCCACCGTTATAGACGGGCATGCCGATCGAAACGATCGGTTGCTCAGATCTGATGGGCTCGGGCGTTGCATCGGGCATGAGTGCTGCCTAGGTCCTTCCGGGTGGTGCGGAGCCTGACCCTGAGGTTGAATCCGCGTATGCGCTCTATCCGCCAATCGGCACATCCCGACAGTAACATTCGGTCTCAGTTGGGAATGATGCGTTCGGCCTAGATAGGCCGATTACCCGTGTACCTGCGTTGGGTATCCGCCGACCATGAAGTAAACCGCAGCTGGCCATGGTTCAAGGGCGATTCGAAAGACTAATGACGACAACGCAATCCCCACCACCCCGACACGGGGCGGTGAATAGACCGGTGCCTGCCGAGAAATCAGCGGTGCCCGTCAAGAAAACCGTAGTGTCCGCCGAGAAAACCGTGGTGCCCGCTCAAGAGGCACCGCTGCGCCGCGCCGTTTTACGGGGCGGCATCACCATGGCGGTGGCGACGGTGGCGATGCGGGCGTCAAGTTTCTTGGCTCAGCTGGTGTTGGGGCGGCTGCTGCTTCCCGAACAATTTGGCGTGTACGCAATCGCCGTCAGCTTCATCGCTCTTGCCGCTGCGCTGCGCAGCGTGTTGCGTCCCTACCTGGTGGAGCTGATCACCCACGACGGCGACCAGGCCGGCATGTACCGAGTTCTCATGTGGAGCATGTGGCTGGCGACGGCGCTGGCCCTCGGTGCAACCCCTTGGCTGGCCGGGCTGTTCGAAGCAGAAAACCTAGCGATTCTCCTGGCGCTGATGTTCTTCTCCGTGCCGTTCCAGATCTACCCGATGTTCGGTCTGGCTCAGCTGAACCACCAGCTGGACTTCCGTCGTCTTGGCCAGATAATGACGACCGGCATCGTCGTTCGCCAAGCCGGGACGGTTGTTGGAGCGTTGCTTGGGTGGGGGGTGTTGTCGTTCGCATTCGGCTTGTATCTCGGCACGATGGCCGAAATGTTGGCCGCCCGTCGGGCCACCGGGCCGTTGCCGAGTCTGTTCGGACCCATTGATGGTGCCCGGCTGCGTTTGGCCGGACGCAGCTTGCGCTGGCTGCCAGTCGCTGCGATTGCTCTGACGATCTGGGTAAACGGCGACTACGCCACGGCTGGGCTGTTCCAGCCGGCGACCGTCGTTGGCTTCTACTTCTTTGCCTATCAACTGACCGGTGCCTTCACCCAGCCGTTCACCACGGCAGCCAGCAGCGTGCTCGTCCCATCGTTCAGCCGCTTGCCGCAGGGTCCCCGAATGAGGTCGTCCTTTCTCGAGACCGTCGAGATCATTCCGGTCGTTGCCGGACTGCCGTTTGGCGGTCTGGCCGTGCTAGCGGCGCCGCTCGTTCACCTTGTGTGGGGTGGGCGTTGGGACCAAGCGACGATCGCCATCGTCCTGTTGGCCGGTGTGATGCCGATCGCTCTCGTGCATTCGGTGACGTTGTCGATTACCCAAGCCCGTGGTTGGTGGAAGCAATACTCGGTACTGGTCGCCCTTTCTGCGGTCGGAACGTCCTCTGCTGCTGCAATCGGCGGTTTGATCGGCGGGCTGACGGCGCTTGTGGTCGCTGCGGTCGTTGTGCAGTCGGCAATGGCTCTGGTCATTAGTTGCTGGGTGGGGAATCGGCTGGGAGTGTCAGCCAAATCTACGTTTGCCACGATTTCGATGCCGGCCGCGATTTGGATTCTCGCCATCGCCCTCAGCCATGTTGCGTACCCAATTCTTGAGACGGGCTTCATCACGTCGATGGGTCGGCTGTTTATATTCTTGCTGGCATCGGTTCCGTTGATCTACGCCGCGTACGTCGACAAAGTTCGGGCCCTCGCGTCGCAGACACGCAGCAGCGGCGTCCGGGTGTGACCATTGTCATTCTGCGCGTAGCGCAAGCCGGCGCTTGGTGACATAAGCCTCGATCCACCGCCTGGTGAGCGTGTGAGAAAGGTCGCGTCCACCAGAAAGGCCTCCTGAGCTGGGAGTCTGTTGGTCTCTTACATCAACGGAATCGCAACAACAGGAGACACTTTCTGTGAGTGCATCATCGCGCAGAATCGACGGGCTGGAACCGATCTTCGATCATGAGGGTTTGGTGGCCAACGCTGGCCTGATCGTGCCGGCCACGCTGATGGCCCGGCTGGGTCTGGAAGCGTTGATCAATCAGCATGTGAGGACTGGTTCGTTCCTGCCGGGCCGCAAGATTCTGACGCTTGTCGCAGCGATGCTTGCCGGGGCTACCCACATCGATCATGTCAATATCTTGCGGGCCGGGGCGACACAACCAGTGTTGCCGTTCCGTGTGATGGCACCTTCAACGATCGGCACGTTCCTACGCTCGTTCACGTTCGGTCACACCCGCCAACTCGACGCGGTCAGCTCGCTGGTGTTGGCCCGTGCCTGGCAACTCGGTGCCGGCCCCGGGGACCATCGTTTGGTCATCGATCTGGACTCCACGATCTGTGAGGTCCACGGCTAACAGAAACGAGCGGCCGGCTACGGCTACACCCGAGTGCTGGGCTATCACCCGTTGTTGGCGACCAGGGCTGGGACTGGTGAAGTGCTGTTCGCACGGATGCGGCATGGGTCGGCGAACACTGCACGCGGTGTCGACCGGTTCGTTGACGAACTCATCGGTGTCATCCACCGGGCCGGGGCAACGGGGTCACGGTTCGTGCGGGCTGACTCTGGGTTTTGGTCGTGGAGCATGATCGACCGGCTCGACGTTCACCGGGTCGGCTGGTCGATCACGGTCCGTTTGCACAAGTCGATGCGCCAGGCGATCGCCGACATTGACGAGGGCGCCTGGGTCAATATCGATTACACGCTCAGTGGTCGGGCACAGGTTGCCGAAACGATTTACACCAGCGGGACCGGCCGACACCGACGTGAGGTTCGCCTGATTGTTCGGCGCACGAAACTCACCGATCCGGTCCAAGCGAAGCTGTGGCCTGATTGGCGACATCACGCGTTCATCACGTCGGATCATGAGATCGGCATGGTCGCTGCTGATCAGTTCCATCGTGAGCATGCGGTGGTCGAGCTCGCCATCCGTGACCTGAAAGAAGGGGCCGGGCTCGAGCACATTCCGTCCGGGAACTTCTACGCCAACAGCGCGTGGCTCGGATGTTCGGTGTTGGCCCACAACATCGGGATCTGGACCGATGTCCTCGACGGGCAGCCAATGATCACGAACCGGACACGACGTACCCGGCTGATTGCGTTGGCTGCGGCGATCGTGAACCGTTCCGGCCGGCACATGCTGCGGTTCCCGACCGACTGGCCATGGGCCGGGCAGTTCACATCGGCATTCGCGAGGGTTCGGTCGCTGCCCGAACTCGCATCGGGCTGACACTGACGCTCGGGGCCTGACGCACCCCCGACAAGCCGAGCGTCGACAACCCGCCCACTACGCCGAAACCACTTCGACGTGCCCCAACCACCAACCATGCCGGCTCGCAGCCGCCAACAACGCGAGCCACCCCGCCCGGGCGATCCTCAGAAGCCGAACGGTGGATCGAGGCTAAGTTCCTAGCGCACGGGCGATTTGACCTACGGGTGGTCCTTGTCTCGGCTCCGGCAAGACGCGAGACTTGGCCAGTATCGGATTGGGGTTAAGTCGAGGGATATACGACCGATGTCTAAGGCACAGGTCAAGCGCGAGGCGGCCTCGCAGCGATGCGAGGAAGGTCTTTCGGGGCACAAGGAGAACAACGTGAATTTGCGTCGGCGGGACGCTCAACCAGCAAAAGAAGACGACGGATACGAGGAGTATGCGGCAGCGGCCCTGGCACGGTCTCGTAGCGCCGTACTCGGGGTCCTTGATGTCGTCGTCTGGGTGCTTTCCATTCTGGGTATGGCGGGTCTGGTCGCAGCTGGTTTCGGCTACGACATGGTCTTGGGTCGGAGTCTTGTTCTGGCGCTGGTCGCAGGCATTTGCCAGATTGCGGCGGGTCTGATCACCAAGCTCTACCTCGGACGATGGCCGATTGGGTCGGCCGATGAGGTGAATGATCTCTTCATTACTTGGGCTGCTGCCACGGTGGCTGTTGTCGTCGCCGGTCTGACGCAGAGCCCCCGAGTACTTACCGCCGCCGGCTTCGTTGCTGCGCCGCTGTTGGCGCTGGCCTTGATGGCGGCACCCCGCCTTATTTGGCGCCGTCGTTTGGATCTTGCCCTGGCCCAACGGTTTGATGACAGTGCCCGTCGAGTGATTGTCTTCGGTGCAGGCGAGGGTGGTCATCAAATCTTGCGGTCGATGATTCGGGATGCCAACTCTGGCTACCACCCGGTTGCCCTGCTGGACGACAGCCCGGCGAAACGGCACCGCACCATCTATGGCGTTGAGGTTGCGGGCAATCGCGACAACATCAAAGAGGTGGCCGAGCGTTTCGACGCCGACCTGCTTGTTGTCGCTCTGCCATCGGCCGGTTCACGCCTTATTGGCGAGATCTATGACATTGGTATCGAGGCTGGCATCGAGGTCCGGGTGTTGCCGTCGACTTCGGAACTCATGGGCCTGTTCGTTGGTGTCAGCGACATTCGCCCGCTCACCGAGCAGGACTTGTTGGGGCGCGATGAGGTCGAAATCGACGTAGATCGAGTTGCCGAGTACATAACTGGTCGCAAGGTGTTGGTGACCGGAGCCGGTGGGTCCATTGGATCTGAGCTCTGTCGTCAGCTGCATCGGTTCGCTCCCGAAGAGCTGATCATGCTCGACCGCGACGAGAACGCTCTGCATGGTTTGCAGCTGTCGATCGAGGGTCGAGCTTTGCTCGACAACGATTGCCTGGTCGTTGCCGACATCCGTGACCGCGACCGCATCATGGATGTGATGCAGCAGCGTCGACCCGACGTGGTCTTCCACGCAGCAGCGCTGAAGCACGTGACGCTGCTTGAGCAAAACCCTGATGAGGGCCTCAAGACCAACGCCCTCGGCACCTACAACGTGTTGCGTGCCGCAGCTGTGAGTGGAGTAACGACGTTCGTCAACGTCAGCACCGACAAAGCCGCCGACCCCTGCAACACCTTGGGATATACGAAGCAATTGGCCGAGCGGTTCACTGCTTCCATGGCCGACAAGCACACTGATTGCCGCTTCGTTTCGGTTCGATTTGGCAACGTTCTTGGTTCTCGAGGGTCGGTGCTTCCGACCTTCCGGGCTCAAATTGAGGCTGGGGGACCGGTCACGGTTACCGACCCCGACGTCACCCGCTACTTCATGACTATTCCGGAGGCGACTCGTCTGGTCATGGAAGCCGGCGCCATTGGCGAGACGGGCGAGATCTTGATTCTCGATATGGGCGAGGCCGTGAAGATCGCCGATTTGGCCAAGCGCCTGATTGCCCACAGCAAGCCGGGAACTCGCATCGAGTTCACAGGCCTCCGTCCGGGCGAGAAGATGCACGAGACCCTCCTGGCCGGCAACGAGATCGCGGTGCGCCGTGATCACGACCGCATCATGCACACCCACGGCGATCCGTTGTCCGCGGAACAGGTCGAGTTGGCCGAAACTGAGGGTCAAGGCGGCGACCTGACGAAAATTGCCGACCTCAGCAGGGTCAAGCAAGAAGACTGAGCGCTCAACGTGTGCCCTCTAGCAGGGTGCTGAAAAAGGCCTGGGAAGAACTTTCATGCCGACCGAGGCTACTCACCGCAGTCGCCAGCATCCTCTGGACCGCAGTTTCTGACGCGGAGAGTGCCGAAATCGGGTGGTTCGGCCATGATGCTTGGCGACCACGAGGCGGAGACGGAGCTTTTCATCAGCCTGCTAGCGCTGGGTTGACCGCGGGCGATCGAGTTGAGCTGGCCTAGCTTGCCTGTGATGGTTCGAATGTCGTTTTCGATGGGGGAGAGTCCTTGGCCAGGCTTTGATGAAGCGCAAGGCGCTGGGTGGTGAAGAGCGAGACGTACTCGGCCTCAGTTTCGGTGGCGAGGGCATCATCGAGTGGCTTCAGTAGAGCGAGGATCAGGTCGCGTTCTGCTTGGAACCCACGTTGCACCTCTTAGGCGTCGAGCCGGGCCACCTCATTCTCGGTTGTCGGCCTCAGGGGCCGATACCGACACCGACGGACCGCCATCGATCTGACCTCGGAAGGCATCTGACTGCACAAACTCGAGCTCGGAGGTCGGTTGTCGAACGAATGCGTTGAAGTTGTTTCCGACCGGAGGGAAGAGTTGGCTGTTGCTGCCCGTCCGTAGCAGCACCACCGCGGTGCCCTCGAAGACGTCGTCTTGTGTGGAAGTCCAGGCGATCGCTCCGGCGACAGCACCCGCCACGATCAACAGGGCCAGCCACCAATGACGTATGAGCATGCCGGCGTAGTCGCCGATGCTGAGTGTCGCCCCCTCTTCGGTCATCGGGACAGTTTGCCCCATCGAAGTGTTGCGCTGTTCGATCCCTCGGCTAGGCGAACTCGCTCATGGCGCCACGCCCTAGCGGGCAGAGGCTGGTTGCTGCCCTCGCTCGATTACACCGCTGTTCTAAGGTCGGAGTCGGCGCTGCCGATGGTGAACAATCACCCGCTATTTACGTACAGCTGAGGTCCAAGCATGATCATTGTCGATTCCGCATTACGGGAACGTGAGGCAAACGGGAATCCCGTTCGCATAGCGTTGAGCGGCGCAGGATTCGCCGCCCAGGGGCTGATCATGCAGCTCACCAAACCCTTCACCGTCGGTCTGGAGCTGTGTGTCATCGCCAACCGCACCATGGAGACAATCCACCAGGTGCTGGCCAATCTCGAAATCACCGACTTCGTCGAGGTCGCCGATGCCGAGCAGCTGAGCACCGCTATGGATGCTGGCCGGCTCGCTATAACTACCGACCCCATCCTGGCCGCAAGCGCCGAAGGCATCGAAGTGTTGGTCGAAGCAACCGGTGAGATCGAGCACGGCTGCCGTGTTGTGATGGCCGCCATCGATGCTGGCAAACACATCGTTCTGGTAAACGCCGAACTCGATGCAACACTCGGTCCGATCTTGAAGACCTACGCCGATGCCAAAGGCGTTGTATTCACCGACACCGACGGTGATCAGCCCGGTGTGCTGATGAACCTGAAGCGCCAGGTCGAAATGTGGGGCATGCGTCCCCTGATGCTCGGCAACATCAAAAGCCTGCTTGATCACTATCGCACCCCGACGACCCAGGCCGAGTTCGCAGCGAACGTGTGGCAACGCCCGAAGATGATCACAAGCTTTGCTGACGGTTCGAAGATCGCTTTCGAGATGGCCACGCTGGCCAACGGCACCGGATTTGGCGTCATGGAACGCGGCATGCGCGCTCCCGAGGTTCGCAAACAGATCGAGCAGGCCGCCGCAGAGGCATTTGATGCCGACGAACTGATCAACGGCCCCGGCTACGTCGACTACATCATCGGCGCCGAGCCAAGCTTTGGCGTATTTATTCTCGGCACCACCGACGACATGTGGCTGAAGCGCTACATGAAGGTCTACAAGATGGGCGAAGGTCCGCTTTACACCTTCTACCAGCCCTACCACCAGAGCCCGCTCGAGACACCGGCCACCATCGGGCGGGTCGCCTGTTTCGGCGACGCCGCGCTCACACCGCTTGGCGCTCCCGTCACCGACGTGATTGCGATGGCCAAGAAGGACTGCGAGGCAGGCGAGGCCCTCGACGGCATTGGCGGCTTCACCGTCTATGGCGTCATGGAAAATTCTGGCCAGGCCAGGGAGGAAGATTTGCTCCCTCAGGGCCTCAGCGACCTTTGTGTACTGCGCACTAGCGTTTCGAAGGACGAACCCATCACCATCGCCAATATCGAACGCCCTTCGGACTCGCTGGCCTGGAAACTGTGGGACGAGCAGATGGAGACATTCGGATGAAGACGTTGATTCTGGCCGGCGGTACCGGTAGCCGACTGAGTGAAGAGACCGTTTCTCGGCCGAAACCGATGGTCGAAATCGGCGGCCGCCCGATCATGTGGCACATCATGAAGCACTACGCCCGCTATGGACACAGCGATTTCCTCGTTGCCCTCGGCTACAAGGGCGAGTTCATCAAGCGCTACTTCAGCGACTATGCCCATCTGGCTTCCGATCTCACCGTCAACCTGGCCGAAGGCAAAGTGATTCGTCACACACAGACCCCCGACGAGGCATGGTCGGTGTCACTGATCGACACCGGGCTGAACACCCACACCGGCGGGCGTATTCGTAAGCTCGCACCGTTCATCGACGGAACCTTCATGGCCACCTACGGCGACGGCGTCGCTGACGTCGATGTCGAAGAGCTGCTGGCGTTTCACAAACGTCAAGGCAAGTTGGCGACCATGACCGCGGTTCGTCCACCAGCCCGTTTCGGCTCGCTCGAATTCGAGGGTGACGCCGTCACCGCATTCACCGAAAAGCCGCAGATGGGCGAAGGCTGGATCAACGGCGGCTTCTTTGTTCTCGAACCCGAGGTGCTCGACTACATCGACGGTGACGACATCGATTTCTCGAAAGAGCCGCTGATGAACCTGGCCAAGGACGGTCAGCTGGCCGCCTACAAGCACGAGTCGTTCTGGCAGTGCATGGACACCCAACGCGACATGGTCTACCTGCAGGGCCTGTGGGACGACGGCGATGCGCC
>JBLINY010000065.1:0-26151 GCA_047638695.1 Acidimicrobiales bacterium
GTGCCGCCGGTGACTGCCCTGCAGACGAAGGCGGTTGTGTTATTGCCGTCGCCTGTTGGCGGTGCGTCGAGATCGGTGGGAGTGACGATGCGCATCTCCTCAAAGGGAAATCGGTCGTCCCACGCCGTGCGCATCACCGTCACGATGGGCTCAGCCCACCTGGCGTTCACGATCAGTTCACCGGTGTGAGGCAGATCGTCGAATCCCCAGAACGAGACCGTGATGTATCGCAATTCATCCGGTCCTACCGGGCAGCCTTCCGCCCAGGTCGATCGGGCCAGCGGGTCGCCGCTGAGCGGCGCGATTGTCGAAATGAAAGCCATGTCGTCGGTTGGTGGTGGCAAGGTGTCGACCGTTGGCAGTTTTCGATCAGCTAGTTCGGGCGGTGTGGGCTTCGCCAGGCCGAATCCCAGAGAGTCGGTGGGAAGTGGCCGTTGTCCCAACCAGTCAGGGCGAGTTAGCGGTGGACTTGTCGGCTGCGTCGATTCGGCCGGTTGGTTCGGCGAGGAGGTCCCGACCGAGTCAGTCGTACCGACCGAGTCAGTAGTACCGACCGAGTCAGCAGCAGGCTGGTTCGAGGATCCGACGCGTTGAGGTTGGGTGACCCCTGCTGCATCGTCGTCGGGCGCAACCGTTGCCGAGCACCCGGGGGTCAGAAGCACCGCTGCACCGAATAAGGGCGCCAGCCGTCGGGCATGTCGGGCTCGGAGCACACCGTGCACATTACGGCCCCGAACCGGTTGAATGGTGCCGGGCCGGGGGGCGTCTGCTCCAATGGGGTGATGGCCAAGAATGTGTTGGGAACAGACCTTCAGGATTGTTCGCTCGACCCCGTCACGGGATTCTATCGGGATGGGTGCTGCAACACGGGGTCCGAAGACGGCGGCGTGCATGTGATCTGTGTGCGGGTCACCGATGATTTCCTGGCGTTTTCCAAAGCCCAGGGCAACGATCTCTCGACCCCGATGCCCGCCTATGGCTTCCAGGGACTGCGTGATGGCGACCAATGGTGTCTCTGCGCTGCCAGGTGGAAGGACGCCTTTGATGCAGGGATGGCGCCGGGACTAGTCCTCGAGGCAACCCATGCGGCAATGCTCGAATGGGCAACCCTGGCTGAATTGAAGACGCACGCCGTCTGAGAGGTCTGTTCAGTAACCGCTCAACCTCGCTGGGGACGTGCCGATTGTGTTGACGGTATGGCGTTTCGACGATCGATTGAGAGCGATAACCCAGTTGCGGACGCCGATGACGGGCACGTCGATTGTCTCACAGGACTGCCCGATCGGTGGCAGGTCGAGACATGGGTCGCTGAACTGCTTGTTCGGGGCCGCCGTACAGGCGACCGCTTCGGGTTTTTTCTCGTCTCTGTAGCCAACCTGGCCGAGATCAACAGTGGATACGGCTCGGCTGTTGGCGACGAAGTGCTCCAGGCGGTTGCTGAGTCGCTCGAGGCGGCCGTCGGCACCCGTGGCAGCTTGGCTCGGTATCTGGGCTCAGAGTTTGCCGTTCTTTGGCCCGGTTTGTTCGGTGCCAACGAAGCAAACCGAGTCGCTGTTGATCTGGTCGCCTCGCTGCCGCAACAGGTCACGTTCGAACGATTCGTTGTTCCGGTCGAGGTCGCTGTTGCTGGTGTGATGAGCGATCCTGACTTGAACGAGCGCCTGCTCTTGGTCGAGGCCGAAGCCACCTTGGCCGAAGCTCGCATCCAGGGCCACGACCGCATGTTGATCCGCGATGAGGCATACGGGGTACGTCGTAAACCTGAAGTGTTGGCCGTTCGACTTCAGCGTGCTTTCGAGAACGATGAATTTCAGCTCTATTACCAGCCGATTGTGTCGTTGACGGCCGGCTCCCTCGTTGGTTTCGAGGCGATGCCGCGATGGCTCGCCCCCGATGCCGGTCCGACCGGTGCTGAACCGATCAGCCCCGGCGCTTTTCTTGATGCCCTTCGGGCTTCGCCGATTGTTGTGCCGCTTCACGCCTGGGTCTTGCGAGAGTGCACGCGACAGGTAAGCAGTTGGAGTCGCCGACTGGCGGCACCAAGCTTGTTCGGCGCTACCAACATGGATCCCAGCTTCGTCCGAGACGAGCGCTTCTACTCGGTTGTGATGCAGGTCATCGCGGAGATGAACGTTCATCCGACACAGGTGTTGCTCGATATCAACGGCAGTGTTGCCGGTCCGCAGATCGGACAGCTGTGGCCGCAGCTCGCCCGTGTGAAGGCCGAGGGCGTCGGCATTGCCATGGAGGACTTCGGCATTGGATTCGGATCGCCCGATCTGCTTCGCCGTTGCCGCTTCGACGTGATTCGACTCCCGCGAGTGTTGGTTGGCGGGCTCGGCCTAGCCGAAGAAGACAAGATAATTGTCTCGGGACTGATACGTCTCGCCCACGATCTGGGTTGCTATGTGATCGCAGAGGGCGTTGAGACCGAGGAGCAGGCAAGCCTGCTTCGCGAGGTCGGCTGCGATTTGGCCCAGGGTTTCTTGTTCGGTCGACCGGCGCCCGACTCCGAGGTCAGCCGTGACCTTGAGGACTACGTAGCTCGCGCTCGCCTTGCGGCCGGTCCTCGAGACTGAACGTCAGCCGGAGAAGCTGAGCATCAACGAGCGTTCAATAGCGGTTGGCAGCGAGGCCGAGGGCCTCACGAGCTGAGGTGGCGACACCCTCGCCGTCGAGGCCAAGCGCCGACAGAATGTCGTCGGCCTTGCCTTGGGGCAGGAACTCGGTTGGTACACCTAACACCTCGACCCGGCAGGACGACTCCTGCAGCTCGTAGGCGATCATGCTGCCGATGCCACCGTGGCGAAGTCCGTCCTCGATGGTGATGACCAGGTCGTGCTCGGCTGCGTCGGCCAGCATGTCGGGATCGAGTGGTTTAACGACTCGAGGATCCCAGACCGTGGCCGAAATACCATCGGCGACCAAAAGGTCAGCGGCTTCTTGGGCTGCACCGAGCATCTTGCCGACGCCGATGATGCACACCCCGGACCCGGAGCGGTCCTTGCGAGCACTGAGCCCCCGGCCGACCATGCTGTTAGGCACCGACGGTGCCGCTGTTTTCGGCCACCGGATGCAGACCGGTCCGCGATCGAGGTCATAGGCGTCGGTCAGCATCTGCTGAACTTCCTGATACGAGCTGGGGCAGAAGATGGTCATGCCCGGGATCTTCGACATAAGCACCATGTCGAGGATGCCGTGATGCGATGGGCCGTCGTTGCCTGTAATGCCGGCTCGATCGAGACAGAAGATGACTGGCTGGCCGTGCAGGCCCACGTCGAGGTTGGCCTGATCAAACGCCCGGGTGAGGAAGGTCGAGTACAGGGCAACGACAGGGCGGAGCCCGCCCATGGCCATTCCCGCAGCGGACGTGACCGCATGTTGCTCGGCGATCCCGACATCGAAGGAGCGATCGGGGAACCGCTCGATGAAGGGAAGAAGCCCGGTCGAATCTGGCATGGCGGCGGTGATGGCCACGAGGTCGTCGTGTTCTTCGCCGAGCTTCACCAGCGTCTCGGTGAACGCCGCCGTGTAACTCTCGGGTTTCATACCGCCCATGTCGTGCATGTTTTTGATTGGGTCGTTCTCGGCCGGGGCGTAGCCGCGACCCTTCTGGGTGAAGACATGCAGGACGACCGGACCGTCGAACTCCCCGGCGTTCTTGATCGCGGTCTCGACCTCTTCGATGTCGTGGCCGTCAAACGGCCCCAAGTAACGAACCCCGAGTGGCTCAAAGAACGAGCGAGGCTCGAGCGCTTCGCGGATGGCGGCCTTGGTTGCGTCCAGCCCGAGGTTGGAGTACTTGCCAATGAACGGCAGGCGTGACACCCAGCGGTCGAAGCGCCGCTGACGTTGCATGTAGACCGGGTTTGATCGGATCTTCACCAAGCTCTCGCTGAGCAACGAGACCGTGGGGGCGTAGCTTCGGCCATTGTCGTTCAGGACGATGGTGACGTTGCGGCCTGAGTGGCCCAAGTTGTTGAGCCCCTCGAACGCCATGCCGCCCGTCATCGAGCCGTCGCCGAGCACAGCAATGATGCGGCGGTCGGAGATGCCCTTGTTCTCGAACGCGGTCGCCAGCCCGTAGGCGTAGCTGAGAACCGTCGATGCGTGGCTGTTCTCGATCCAGTCGTGGTCGCTCTCGTCGCGGCTCGGGTAGCCCGACAGGCCACCTGGCTGGCGCAGGCTGGTGAAGTGATCGGTGCGACCGGTGAGCATCTTGTGCACGTAGGTCTGGTGACCGGTGTCCCACAGGATCACGTCACGAGGTGAATCGAGTGCCCGGTGGAGGGCCACGGTCAGTTCGACAGCACCAAGGTTTGAGCCGAGGTGTCCGTCGCCCATCCGATTGACGGTGTCGACGATGAAATCACGAATTTCGGTGCAGAGCCGCTGAAGCTCGAGCGACGTCAGGCCTCGAAGATCAGCAGGCGTGTGGATGCGCTCAAGAATGGTCACCAGGGTTCACGCTAGCGGAACAGTTGTGTTGAGTCTGTGCTCGAGTCGAGGCGATCTTGTGCACGGCGCAACCTACGCCCTCGGGGAGTGGCGTCGGCACCGAGACGGGGCGAGCGGCCACTCTGGCATGCCCGAGTACCATGGGACCGTGATTGATGAACAGGTACTGAACCGAGTCCTGACCGCAGCACTTGGACGCGGAGCCGAGTTTGCCGAGGTCTTTGCCGAGGATGTCGAGCGTAATTCGGTCAGCCTCGACGATGGGCGCATCGAAAATTTGGCATCGAGTCGCGATCGCGGCGCCGGCGTACGGGTTGTTGCCGGTGGCACCACCGGGTTCGCTCACACCGCCGACCTCAGCCAAGCGAGCCTCCTGAAAGCGGCGACAGCTGCCGCCGATGCGGCGAAGGGCGGCAGCGGCGAACCTCGAACGGTCGAGGTTGGCAGCATCGATACCACGCCGGCCGCTATCGCCCAGCGCCCCGGTGACGTCGACAAGGCAACGAAGGTCGGAACGGTACGACGAGCCGATGAAGTTGCTCGAGCCCACCACACCGCGATCTCTCAGGTCAGTGCCAACTACGGCGACAACCGTCGCCGCATTCTGGTGGCGAACTCCGATGGTCTTCTTTCCACCGATGATCAGACCCGGACCAACTTCTCGGTTAGCTGCGTCGCGTCGGGCGACGCTGGGCTCCAGACCGGGCGAGAGTCGATTGGTCATACGGCTGGTTTCGAGATCTTTGAGCGCTACTCGGTTGATGACCTCGCCACCGGCGCCGCTGCCCGAGCGATTTCGAAGCTTGAGGCTCGACCCGCACCATCGGGCACTCATACGGTCGTGATCGGTCCCGGCTCTGGCGGGGTGTTGTTCCACGAAGCTTGTGGTCATGGTCTCGAGGCCGACCTCATCCGCAAGGGGGCATCCACTTTTGCTGGTCGGGTCGGCGAGCAGGTTGCGTCCGAGTTGGTCACCCTGATCGACGACGGAACCATGCCCGGTGAGTGGGGTCACTTCGCCATCGATGACGAGGGACACGCCGGCACCCGGAACGTGCTGATTCAGAATGGTGTTCTCGTCGACTACATGTGGGACAGCATCCGGGCCCGCGAAGCTGGGCGATCGAGTACCGGCAACGGACGCCGTCAGAGCTACAAGCACCTGCCGATGGTGCGCATGACCAATACCTACCTGGCCGGCGGTCAGAGCGATCCGGCCGACATCATCGCCGGCGTCGAGCAAGGTGTGTATGTCGCTCGGCTGGGCGGTGGACAGGTGAACACGACGTCGGGTGACTTCGTCTTCGGCATGACCGAGGCCTACCTCATCGAAGACGGTCAGATCACAGCCCCCCTGCGCGAGGGTCAGCTGATCGGCAATGGGCCAAAGGTGCTGCAGTCGATTGATGCCATAGGCAACGACTTCGAAATGGGTCCGCCCGGAACCTGTGGCAAGGACGGCCAGGGCGTTCCCGTGGGCGACGGAGTGCCAACGCTCCGAGTCTCCGAAATGACGATTGGCGGAACAGCCGCATGAACCCGGATGAGCTGCTGGCCATCGCCGCTGGTTTGGTCGAGCGAGCTGAAGCCAACGAACAGATCGAGGTGGCCTGCTCGCACCGAGTCTCCACGTCGGTACGGGTGTACGAGGCCGAGGTCGAGTCGCTTACTCAAGCCGAGGATCAAGGCATTGGCATACGTGTCATCCGCGATGGTCGCGAGGGTTTTGCGAGCGCCGGCACGCTCGAGCCTGCGGTGATCGAGCAGATGTTGGTGGACGCTCGCGACAATGCCACGTTCGCCGAGGCCGATCCGCATGCAGGCATCGCCGAGCCCGATGATGTCGAAGCGGTCGACATCGATCTTTGGCGGGACGAGCTGTTCGACTACTCGGTTGCCCAGAAAATCGACATGGCAGTCGAGGTCGAGCGTCGAGTGAAGGCAGCCGACAAACGCATCGCTGGTGTGCCGACAGCTACCTACGGCGACGGGGCTGGTTCGTTCGCGCTTGCCAGCAGCAACGGTGTGCGGGCCGCCAGCCGTTCGACCTCAGCCGGCCTGGGTGTTCAGGTATTGGCTGACGATGGTGGGCAGGCTCAGACCGGCTACGCCGGCGATGGTGCCCGCGAACCCGGGCTCATCGACATCGACGACATTGTGACTCGGGCTGTGAGCCAGGCCACCGATCTCCTGGGGGCCACTAAGCCCACCAGCCGCAAGGTGAGCCTGGTCCTCGACCCTCGTCTGGCGGCAACGGTTCTGTCGGTCATCGCCGGGACGTTGAGCGGTGGCCGAGTGATCAAAGGGCGCACGCCTTTCGCCGATCGGGTCGGCGAAACGATCGCTCATCCCTCGCTGTCTTTCGGTGACGACCCCACCGACCCAGAGTCGCTGGGTGCCGAATCCTACGATGGCGAAGGTTTGGCATGTCGTCCGAACGTCCTCGTGAGCAACGGCGTGCTCGATGGCTATTTTTGGGATTCTTACACCGGCCGACGAGGTGGCACCGGTTCGACCGGTTCGGCCCTTCGGGCTGCTCGTGGCTTGCCCGGACCCGGGATCCATGCCCTCACCGTCGATAACGGCAGTGGTGGCGGGCTCGATGATCTCATCGCCGGTGTCGACGACGGCGTGTTCGTTTTCAGCCTCGCTGGTCTGCACTCGGGCGTAAACGCCGTTTCAGGAGATCTTTCGCTTGGTGTCGAGGGCCGGATTATCCGCAACGGCGCCCTCGCCGAGCCAATCGGAGAGGCGACGGTGGGGTCGACCTTGCAGCGCCTGTTGCTTGACATCATCGCCATTGGCTCCGACCGCGTCCACCTGTCCAGCGGCATCAGTACCCCCAGCTTGGTCATTGGCGATGTGATGCTGTCGGGCGCCGCTGCCTGATGCCTTCGCTTCAGGCCATCGAACGCCATCCTCACTTGAGTCAGCCTCTGCCCGAGGGATGGGTGCGGGTTGACATGCACAGTCACACGATGTGGTCAGGTGATTGCACGACGACCCCTGACGAGCTCCTAGCCGCAGTCGAGGAGTCGGGCATCGACGTGCTGTGCATCACCGATCACAACGCCACGGCTGGAGCACAGAAGATGGTCGACGAGCTTCCCTGCCGGGTCATCATTGGCGAAGAGCTGCGAGTAGGGTCGGGTGAGTTGATCGGCTTGTTTCTGAGTGAACGGATACCGGGCGGCACGAACCTCATCGAGGCGGCGCACATGATCAGAGATCAGGGCGGCATCACGTATGTGCCCCACCCGTTTGATCCAATGCGCAACTGTTTGTCGCCAGGTGCCATCGACCAGCTTGTCGATGCCGGGCTGGTCGATGCCTTCGAGGTTCGCAACGCCAAAACCAGTCTCGAGTCTCTGAATAGGCAAGCCGCCGAATTCGCTGAGATGCACGATCTGGCGCCCGGTGCTGGCAGCGATGCCCATGTGCCCGACGCTCTTGGTGCGGCCTTTGTCGAGATGCCCGACTTCGATGACCCGGTGTCATTTCTGGCCTCGCTACGGCTCGGCCGAACCGTTGGCCATCACTTCGACAAGGCTCGACCGTGGACTCCTCGGATCGTGCCATCGGTGCCTGACAATCCCAGCTGAGTAAGTTGCACGGTCACCAGACTGATCGGCGGCCACATGGGAGCGCCAGACGGGGGTTTTGCGGGTGCTGATGGGCCAGATGACCTACGGCTGGGGCCTCCGAACTGCCGATGGAAAGATGTG
This sequence comes from Acidimicrobiales bacterium, assembly GCA_047638695.1. Classification (GTDB taxonomy): domain Bacteria; phylum Actinomycetota; class Acidimicrobiia; order Acidimicrobiales; family SZUA-35; genus JAHECQ01. The sequence continues at coordinate 8,184 of JBLINY010000065.1, forward strand.
GCGAAAACCGAAGCGCATGCTGGGCCGCGACGCCCAGACGATGAGAGCGCTGCGCTCATCGATGTCGTATGGGCTCGCCTACAGTCCCCCAAACGCGAGCACCAACCAGCACGAAAAACACCAACCACCTAGAGCGCGGGTTGACTCGAGTCGAACGGCTCGTGTCTGCCCTGTTTGACCGTTCCCTCCACCCAACCGAGGTCCTCGAGGCCATCGAGTTGTGTGATGCCATCGCGTCCAAACTCGGTTTACTTGGCCTGCCGGCGACCGCTGAACTCGTGCGAAAAGCGGCCGCAAGTTTTGAGGCCGCCGAGCTGGGGACGACCGATGCCGTGTCATTGGCGACCATCCTCGACGACGTGCGAATGGCGATGGCCTCGAGCGTCCTGGAAATCAAGCAGATCAGTCACAGCGATCGGTAGGTCGCCGTTGTAGGCCAAGTATCCGAAGCCGTTGACGATCTGTTGTGGGTTTTGGCGGCGCAGGGGCTGCCGGTCGTGCACCTCGTCGCCGGAGTGTCGACCCAAGGCACCGAGCCATCGGCAATTGTGGTCGTCGTCGATGATCCCGAGTTGGGTCGCGCCAGGCCGATGTTGCGAGGGATCCGCGAACAACATCCGACCCAGCCCATCGTGTTGCTCTCGCCAACCGGCGACCTACGCCATATGTCTCGCATCGCTGAGACGGTCGATGTGATCTTGCCGACCGATACCCGTCCACTCGATGTCGTTGTCGAGGTTGGACACGAGATGGCCCGACGTCTACACCCGAATTCCGTAGCACTTCTTGGCGAGGGCGCGGCGCGATCGGCGGTGCTCTGAACGAGCGGGGTTTAGTGGCCCGCACCGTCGGATCGGCAGCCGATCTTGTCGCGAAACTGCGGGCCGGTCAGGCGCGGCCGCGGTGTTGATGCCCGACCTGTTGGATCCAACGATGGATGCAAACGCGTTGCTTCGCATGATCCGCACCGACCCCGAAACTCGTTCGGCCATTGTGATGGTGATCGGGGGATCCTCGAGCGGCATCAGTGCCCACGGGTCGCTGCGCGACGGTGCCGATGACTACTTCGCCAGCTCTCTTCCTGGCGCGCTGTTGGTAGATGCCGATGACCTGGCGGTTTCGCTCAAATCCAAATTGACTCGACGAGCTCAGCTCGAACCTGTGATCGAAAGCAAGCAGCGAAGCGGCATCGTGAGCTGGCCTACTGCGGTTGTCATGATCGAGCGGTTGTTCCTCACTGCCTTCCGGCAAAACCAGCCGGTGGGTTTGGTTGTGTTGGACTTGAAGGTTGATGAGGACACCCCGATTCTCGACCGTGACATTGCGAGAGAGTTCCGTGGAGGCGACGTGATTGCTCGCCTTGATGAACGGCATCTTGTCTTTGCTCTGCCGGGCGTCAGCCGTCGCGTCCTTTTGCGACGAATCCACGACGTGTACCGCAAGTTTGGTTTGTCCGAACGGGGTGTGCGTGCCATCGGCCTCGAGTTCCCAATTGATGGTCGGTCGCTTGACGAGCTCCTCGAGATCGGCTGCGCTCGCATCGAACAAGCCGCCATCGATGGCGCTCCGATGGTCGTCGGGGCTGACTGGCAGCCGTGGGCCGCCGATGCCGCAGACGTGATGCTGATCGATCCTGATCGCACGCTCGGTGCCGTGCTATCGGCGACGCTTGGTCGTCGAGGTCTCACCGTCGTGCACCCCCTCGACGCACTGGAAGCCCTGGATGAATTGACAACTCGCAACGCTGCGAGTCTTCCCCGGGTGGTTCTGATGGAGCTCGATCAGCGAGGCATCGATGGGCTTCAGATGCTCCGCACGATGCGCGACAGCGGGAGTCTCGGTCGATTCGGGGTCCTTGTCCTGTCGAGCCGCGTCCAGGAGTCTGAACTCCAGCAAGCATTCGAGTTGGGTGCTGACGACTTCGTTCCGAAACCGTTCAGTACGCCACTGCTGGTGCATCGACTCAATCGGTTGTTGGAGATCTGATGCGGTTCACACTGTTTTTGTCTTCGTGGGGACTCGTTGGGCTATTGACGTTCGGCTATTTGCTGTCGGGCTCCATCGTCGATGCTCGGGTCAAACGCAATCGAGCCCGGCGTGAGAAGGTCCTCGAGATCATCGGCATCGTCTTGTTCGAGACCGACGCAGAGGCGGCTGCGTTGCACGACCAAGTGCTCACACTGCCACGAGGGCCTCTCCTTGCCGTCCTGCAGAGCCTTGCCGTCGACCTGGACGGAAACGCCAGTCTTCGTCTCCATCAGCTGGTTAGAAGCACCGGTCTTGAGTTGTTCATTCGTCGGCGAGCGCGCAGTCGACGCTGGCGAATGCGGGTGCAGGCTGCGCAGCTACAGCACCTTGTCACCCACCCCGATTTCGATCGAGCCGCGTTGCTCGATGACCGAAGCACGTTCGTGCGGGCTCGGGCGGCAGAGACCCTGACGTCTGAGCAGGCCGCGCAGCATCTCGACCGTCTACTCGAACTCCTTGGCGACAAGTCAACGGCCGTTCGTTTGGCAGCCCAGCACGGCATTCTCAATGCCGGTGCACAAGCGGTGCCTCGTTTGCTCGAGCATCTCGAAGGCGACGACGACAAGGCCATCTCGCTCGCCCTGGACGTCGCCGCCAACCTGCCCGATCCTCGTCTAGTCGAGATTCTCAATGAGCACGCGAAAGCCGAAGATCGCTTGACCATGGCGACGGCCGCTCGAGTGATGGGCAACGGAGCCGGTGTCATTACCGTTGCATTGCTCGAAGGCATGCTGGACGACCATGAGCCTTCGGTGAGGGTTGCCGCCATCGATGCCCTGGCTCGACTCGGCTCGATGAGTTCGACCATCGTGATCGGTAAGCGTCTCGCCGACCGATCGTTCGATGTGCGACGGGCAGCCGGCTACGCCCTCGATGACCTCGGCGCGTCCGGTCGCCTGGTCCTCCGCCAACATCTCGATGACCCCGATCGTTTCGGTCGCGACATGGCACGCCAGATCCTGGATGCAGCGGCCGCACGTTCGGGGCTGAGCACGGTGCCGCCGCCCGAGGACCCTCTCAGTGATCTGAATGAACCCGATCCCTATGGGACCGTGGCCTCGGCTGAGGAGATCTTTGAAGAGACACGCGCACTTCTGGGGCTTCCGGGAAGCTTGGTCTCATGATCCGGGTCGGCTTCGACGGAATCGCCATGTTTGCCGCCGCCTGGGTGGTTGGAATCACCATCCTGCAGCTGACGATGGTGGTGTCGGCAATCATCGAGATGCGCCGAATCCGCCAACGCGATCAACACCAGATCTGGCGTCGAGTGATGAGCTCGCCGTTGGTACCGAAGATTTCGGTGCTTGTGCCGGCCTACAACGAGGAGATCACGGTCACCGAGACCATCACCGGTCTGCTGGCCCTCTCGTATCCCAACCTGGAGATCGTGGCCATCAACGATGGCTCACCTGATCGAACCGCAGAGGTGCTGATCGAACGGTTCGAGCTTCAACCCATCCACCCGATCTATCAAAAACTGGTCGAGACGGCTGACGTCAAGGCGATCTACCGCTCGCGCATCGAGCCTCACCTCGTGCTGATCGACAAGTTCAACGGCGGCAAAGCAGATTCGCTCAACGCCGGCGTCAACATCGCTTCGGGTGAGCTGGTGTGCGCTATTGATGCCGACACTTTGGTGGCGCCAGATGCTCTGCAACAGCTGGTGGCACCGTTCCTTGTCGACGAGGAGATAGTTGCCGTTGGCGGCTCGGCGCGGCTCACCAACGACTCACCGGTGAAAGGGTCTCGGGTGACGAACCTTGTTGTCCCCAAGAAGGCTCTTCCCGCTTTGCAGGTAGTCGAGTATGTGCGGGCCTTTATCGTCGGCCGGCTCGGGTGGAATCGCCTGGGCGGAAATCTGATCATTTCGGGTGCGTTCGGTGTATTCAGGCGGGACAAGGTTTTGGCTGCCGGTGGCTACGAGAAGTCGTCCATCGGCGAGGACATGGAGCTGATCGTTCGCCTCCGACGAGTCGGGTACGAGAACGGCGAGTTCGCCCGAGTCGACTTCTTGCCCGAACCCGTGGTGTGGACCGAAGCGCCGAAGGAGGCGCGGGTACTAGCCAGACAGCGCAACCGTTGGGAGCGCGGCCTGATGGACGTGCTGAGCCGACACAAAAAGATGATTATGAACTATCGCTATGGCACAGCCGGGATGCTCTCGATGCCGTTCTTCTTCGTGGTCGAATTCCTGTCGCCGATCGTGGAGGCGCTCAGCTTGACCCTGTTGCTGATTGGTTTATTGGCCGGCCTGGTCGATCCTGCGTCGCTGTTCATGCTCGGCGCCGCGTACGGGTTTGGCACCGCGGTCACCATTCTCACGCTTTGGTTCGACGACGCCGTCTTTCGCTCGTACCCGAAGTTTAGATTCCGACTGAAGCTCGCTGGTTACGCGGTGATCGAGCAGCTTGTCTACCGGCAGATGACGATCGTGTGGCGGCTGTGGGGGATTCGTCTGTTTCTGATGGGCCGCACTGAGTGGGGTCAACAGGTGCGCAAGGGATTCACCAGTAGCTCAACCGGATGAGCTTGCTCTTCTGCCCAAAGCTCCGCTGCCTAGCGCTCTGCTTCCTAAAGAAGGGCGTCAGCCAGGGTCTGCCAGTCGTCGAGAGGAAGATCGGTGGGGTTCTCGCCGAGGGCTTGGACACAGACGTGGTCGGCTCCGGCATCGAGATGCTCGCGTATGCGGCTGACGATCGAGTCGAGGTCGCCCCAGAGCACGATGGCATCGACCAGTTTGTCACTGACGTTGGTGATGTCGTCGTCGGTGAAGCCGCTGCGCTTGAGGTTGTTGGTGTAGTTCGGGAGTTGGAGATAGCGGGCCATATTGTCGCGGGCAACACGACGGGCTCGCTCGGGGTCGGTCTCGACGAACACCATCTGCTCAGGGGCCAAGAAGGCGTCGGGGCCGATGATCTCGCGAGACAACGCAGTGTGTTCCGGCGTCGTGAAATAGGGGTGCGCTCCGTCGGCCTTTTCGCCGGAAAGCGCCAGCATCTTGGGGCCCAGGGCGGCCAGTACCCGAGGTGGTCGCTCGTCAGGGCCGAACCCGGTGAACGGAGCGGCGTCCATAGCATCGAGATAGGCCGACATGTCGCTGAGGGGACGGGAGTAGTCGAGCCCTCGGACACCCTCGACCATCGGTGCGTGACTGACGCCGAGTCCCAGAAGAAAACGTCCCGGGAAGGCTTCGTTGAGTGTCTTGGCGCCGGCGCTCATCGTGAGCGGGTGCCGGGCATAGGTCTGGGCGATTCCGGTAGCCACCGCCATGCGAGGGCAGGCGTTGAGCCACAGCGCAGCGGTGATCAAGGGATCGCGTCCGCTCGACTCGGGCCGCCAGAGAGCGCCCCACCCCATCTCGTCGAGCTGCGCCACCACCTCGGTGCCTCGGCTATTCGGATAAAGGTCGAGCAAGGAGGTCCAAAGACCGAAGGTTCCGATATCGATGCCGTGGCTCATGATGCCGACGTTAGCGGCGTGATGACGATCTCGACGGAGCCAATGGCCAGATACTCGACCAGGGCCGTGACCCGGGCCGCGGTCACCGCCACCGTCAGGCCCGTCGGGTCGATTGTCACCACTCGCCCCGTCCCGAGCGGTCGGGTCGAAATGACGTCGGTGCCGGCAACCAGCCCGACGCCAATCAACTCGACGGCGTCGCCAACAACGACCGGTGGGGGAGCCAGCGGTATCGGCAGCGTGACCGCCCTCTCGTCGATGCCTAGCCCGAGACGGGAGGACCGAACACGTCGATCGTCAATCGGCTCACCGGTGATCACGTCGGACCGCACGACCGAGCCGATCACGTCATCGGTGTTGGCGAAGGCGCCCGCCGGTACGAATCGAGGCGGTCGCTGCTGAACCCCAAGGTCGGTTCGCTCGATTCGATGGCCGGCCGGAAGGTCGGCCAAGGCGACGACCACTGGCTGTGTCGGCCCGAGCTCGGCCGTCACGAGCCGAGCTCGCTCGACCGAATGTGCAGCCAGCGAGCCGATCGCGGCGGCGAGCAGTACTGCGACGACGCGTCGTCGGTCGATGCGGCCCCGGACGAGTCCCAGCAGCCGTGATTTCAGTGGCATCGGTCCCGTGGGACGCGGCAATGTTGCTCGAAGATCCATTGCTCGAAAATCCATGGTGCCTCCACGACACTGCAGGCTCAGGTGAGCCGGTCACGCTCTTTGGGGGAACGGAGGGAAGCGGCGGAGGGGAAGCGGTGTGTGTGTGGGGAAGAGCGGGAGCTGTGAGCTCTAAGTGCTCTTGGAGTCAGAGCTCTTTTTCTCGGGCTTTTTCTCGGGCTTCTTCTCGGGCTTCTTCTCGGGCTTCTTGTCAGCGGAATCCGACTTCTCTGACTTATTCGCTGCTTCCGAGCTGCTGTTCGGTGCTTTGTCGTCGGAGCTGTTGGCCGATTCGCTCGAGGCCTTCTTCGAGCCTCTGGCGTCGTTCTTGTAGAAGCCGTCGCCTTTGAAGCTGATACCGGGGGCGTGGAAGACCTTCTTCACCTCGTGACGGTGATCGTCTCCCTTGATGGTCTTGAGAGTCGCAGCCTTGATCGACTGTTGAACCTCGAAGCGTTCATCGCAGATGGTGCACTTGTATTCGTAGGTCGGCATAGCGATCGACAGGATATCGGCCTAATGGCCTTGCCCAGTCACTAATGTTCGAGGGTGAGCAGTGTGCGCAAAGCCGTCATTCCCGCCGCCGGTCTAGGAACTCGCTTCCTTCCCTACACCAAGGCCATCCCCAAAGAGATGCTGCCGATCGTCGATCGGCCGGTGATCCAGTACATCGTCGAGGAAGCCATCGCAGCGGGGATGGACGACATACTGATCATCACTTCCCGTCACAAGAAGGTGATGGAAGATCACTTCGATCGCTTCAACGAGCTCGAAGACGCGCTGACCGAGAAAGGTAAGGTCGACGAAGCCGCCGAGATTCGACGCCTCTCTGAGATGGCAGACATTCACTTCATTCGTCAGGGTGAAGCCCTGGGTCTCGGTCATGCCATTGGAATGGCACATTCGCACGTTGGTGATCAGCCGTTCGCCGTTCTGCTTGGCGACGACATCATGCAAGAACGGGCCGGGGTTCTACCAGGAATGCTGGCTGCGTACGAGAAGCATGGTGAGTCGGCGGTCGGTCTCATGGAGACTGACGACATCTCGAGTTACGGATGTGCCGAGGTCGAGGACGCGAGCGACGGCCTGGTTCGGGTGTTGTCACTCGTCGAGAAGCCCCCGGCCGACGAGGCACCGTCGAATCTGGCGGTGATGGGCCGCTATTTGTTCACCCCGACGATCTTTGAAGAGATCGAGCGAACCACCCCCGGCGTTGGTGGTGAGATCCAGATCACCGACGCCATGGTGCAACTGCTGGAACGAGAGAACATCTACGGTTTCACGTTCACCGAAGGTCGCTTCGACACTGGCAAGAAGGCTGACTATCTGCGGGCTGTTGTCGAGCTGGCGCTCGAACGTGACGACGTCGGCCCGGCTATGCGGTCGATCATTGCCGAGATCGCCGCTCGCGAAGGTCTTTAGGGATCCAGGTCTCTAGGATCAACAGTATCTTCAGGGGATGATCTCCCTCGAGGAAGCGCAGGCCCGCATCGATCGTGACATCTCGGTCTTGGCGCCGGTAAGGCGACCAATCGGCGAGACGCGGGGCCAGGTGCTGGCCGAGTCGGTGTCGAGCGCCGAAGCCATTCCCCCTTTCGACAACACGGCAATGGACGGCTTCGCGGTGCGGGCTTCCGACACCGTCGGCGCCAGTGAAGATGCCCCGGTAAACATCCCGGTGGTCGCCACCATCGCCGCAGGTTCGGTGGCCGATCGCCCGCTGGAAGCGGGCGAGGTGATGCGCATCATGACCGGGGCACCGATGCCCGACGGTGCCGACGCCGTGATCATGGTCGAGCTCACTCGGCCGGCGGGTGAGACCGCCATCGAGCTATTGGCCGAGGTCCCGGTCGGCAATCATGTGCGTCCCGCCGGTGACGATCTGTCGGCCGGTGTGGTGGTGTTCTCACCTGGCGAGGTCATCACGGCCGGGCATATCGGGGTAATGGCCAGCGTTGGTGTCGCCGAAGTGCTCGTTCATCCCCGACCCCGCGTTGGCGTGTTTTCCACCGGTGACGAACTCATGGTTGGGCCGGTCGAACTCGGACCGGGTCAGATTCGCGATTCGAACCGACCGACGCTGTTGGCCTTGGTCGAGGAGGCGGGATGCGAAGCCATTGACCTCGGCCTTCTCCGTGATGATGAGGCGGTCATCGAAGCCGCCCTCCTTGGTGCTGTGGGCGCTGAGGGTGAGGATGCACGGGTGGATGTGCTGCTCACGTCCGGTGGAGTAAGCATGGGCGACTTCGATTTCGTAAAGTCGGTTCTGGGCAGGCTTGGGGACATGAACTGGATGCAGGTGGCGATCAAGCCGGCCAAGCCGTTGGCGTTCGGCCTGTTGGGTTCGACGCCGGTATTCGGCCTGCCTGGCAATCCGGTGAGCTCGATGGTGAGTTTCGAGCTGTTCGCCCGCCCAGGGTTGCGAAAGATGATGGGACGACCCGATACCGGCCGGCCCATGGTGATGGCGTTGGCCGATGAGCCCCTGCGCCGGCACAACGACGACAAGACTCATTTCCAGCGGGTCGTGGTGGCCCAGCAAGCCGACGGAGCTTGGCGGGTGCGGTCAGCGGGCGGGCAAGGATCTCATCAGCTCAGTGCTATGGCGACGGCCAATGGCCTGGCCGTGCTACCGCCAAGCGACGGTGTCGACGAAGGCGGCGTCGTTCGGGTGATGCAGCTCGACCTGGGCTGACGGATTGAGCAAGCAAGTCGCCAGTTGCGAAGCCCGGCTCGGAACCGAGATAGCAACCCCGCCTTAGGACACAGCGCCCGTCATGGGTACCCTGAGCCCATGGAACTGGTCGACCGCTTCGGTCGCAAGCACACCGATCTGCGCATCTCGGTTACTGACCGGTGCAACTTTCGTTGTGGCTACTGCATGCCAGAAGAAGGCATGGACTGGCTCGACCGTTCTGACCTGCTCACCTTCGAGGAGATCGAACGCACCGTTCGAGTGTTGGTGAAGAGTGCAGGTGTGCGCTCGGTACGCCTCACCGGCGGTGAGCCAACTATCCGGGCCCGGCTCCCGATTCTGGTCGAGAAGCTGGCGGCGCTCGACATCGATCTGGCCATGACGACCAATGGCGCAACGCTCGCTCTGGTCGCCCACGATCTGCGGGCCGCAGGTCTTGATCGCATCAACGTCAGCCTCGACACCCTCGACGCCGACCGGTTCTTCGAGCTCACTCGTCGTCGTGAACTTCACAATGTGCTCGAAGGCATCGATGCTGCGATCGATGCCGGTTTCGAGCCGGTGAAGATCAATGCCGTACTAATGCGGGGTATCAATGACGACGAGGTGCTCGACTTCCTCGAGTTGGGCCGCCGCAAGGGCGTGAACGTCCGTTTCATCGAGTTCATGCCGCTCGATGCCCAGGGTGAGTGGTCAAATGATCGGGTCGTCACCTACGACGAGATTCTCACCTTGGCCCATCAGCATTTCGACTTCGAACCCATTACTCGGGGCTCATCACCGGCCGAGCGCTTCGGCTACACCGACGACGGATTCGCCCCAGGTGGAGGGGAGTTCGGCGTTATCGCCAGCGTCACTCAGCCCTTCTGCGAAAGCTGCGACCGCATGCGTCTCAGCGCCGAAGGTCAGTTGCGCAACTGTCTCTTCGCCCTTCGCCACGTCGACCTGCGCGAGGTTCTGCGCAACGGTGGCACCGACGACGATCTCCTTCGTGCTGTTGCCGGTGAAGTGAAAGAGAAGTGGGCCGGCCACAGCATCAACCAGGTGCACTTCATCAAGCCGAGCAAGGGCATGAGTCAGCTCGGTGGTTGACCCTGTGGTTGGCTGACTGCGGTCCGCTTATTGTGGCCTGATTGGCCCTACGGTGAAGGGCGATGTCTGATCATCGTCTGACCCATCTCGATCCCCTTGGCAACGCTCGGATGGTGGATGTCACGCCGAAAGAACCCACGCCCCGACGGGCCATTGTGCGTGGCCGGGTTTACATGACGTCCGAAACGGCCAGCCTGGTTGCGCAGCGGGCGATGTCGAAAGGCGATGTTCTCGCCGTCGCACGTGTCGCCGGTATCCAGGCGGCAAAACGCACCGCCGACCTCATCCCCCTGTGTCATCCAGTGATGGTCGGGGCGGTATTGATCAACTTCGAGATCGGCGACGACTACATCGAGATCGAGTCGCAGGTCGACACGGTCGATCGCACCGGCGTCGAGATGGAAGCGCTCACTGCCTGCTCAGTGGCGGCGCTCACTATCTACGACATGTGCAAGTCGGCCGACAAGTCAATGGTTATCGGCGAGATCGCACTGTGGGAGAAGATCGGTGGGAAGTCGGGCACGTATCGCCGTGAGCAAGCGCTGGCCGACCGGGACGAGACAAAATGAACCGCTTGGCGAATCGCTGTTCCGTGGGGACGCTCGGTTCCGTGTGGTTGTTGCTCACTCTGGGTCGTAGTACGGTCCGGCCGGTGGAAACCCGGCTCTCCGCCGACCGGGTGGGTAGAAGAGAGAAAACTGCATGAACCTGATCCAGACACTCGCTCTGGTCGGTCTTGCTGCTGTGTGGGCCTGGGTTCTGGGTCGTCCACTGCTGCAAAACCTTTTCAACGTCGCCCGTCGTGACCCTGTTGGTCATTTCAGTCGTCAATTGTCGGTACTGGGCCGCGCTCCCGAGCGCTCATTGGCCCAGAGTTCGCTGACGACCAGCCCACAGGCCACCAGTGGGCAGGCTTGGGGTCGACAGCCGGCCACCAAGCGCCGCCTGCAGCTGATGATGGCCCTGGTTCTCTCGGTCATGGTCTCAGCCGTTCTGGCTGCGGTGATGCAAGGCATCTTCGTCTGGCAGCTCGGACTGCTCGGCTTGATGCTGGTCACCTATTTCGGACTGGCTGCTCGAGCCGGTGCCTATGAGGCCGAGCGTGGCTCGAAGGTCACCTACCTCAACGCCGGACGGACCAGCAATCCGGTCCAGATACAGGCCGTCGGCGAGCGCTGAGCAGCTCGGCAAGAACTGCACGGCTCGAATGCGGGCACTGCTAGGATGACCCTCCCTTCGGGGCTGTAGCTCAGCTGGCTAGAGCGCCTCGGTCGCATCGAGGAGGCCAGGGGTTCGACTCCCCTCAGCTCCACTTCCAAACCCCCTTGTTCGGCGGCGTCACCGTTGGACCGGGGGGTTTCCTCGTTTTCAGCCGAGCCCGCAGTCAGGCCGTAGTCAGGCCGCAGGAAATCGCAGTCTTCGCCGTCGCGAGTTGGTCTAGTCGTTGGCATGATCTTCCCGAGATGTCGGTACCGAGTGGCTCAGGACTCCAAGACGCGAGGTGACCCTTCCCTTGGTCCCGGGTGCGATCGACCGGCTGGAAGAGGGGATCACTGTGGCCGATGTCGGTTGTGGTTGCGGCCACGCCATCAATGGCATGGCCAACGGATCTCTGACGTGTGCCGTGTCGGTCGAAGGCTTCAGGGCGCTGGGCGTAGGCTTGGGACTGTGCAGGTCACGTTGCTCTATTTCGAAGAGTGCCCGAATTGGGTCGAGGTCGATGGGCATCTCGAGATGCTCGCCGCAGAGTTCGACGGACTGCATATCAGTCGCGAGGTGGTGGACACGCCGGAGGCGGCCGAAGCGTTCCGGTTCCGAGGGTCGCCGAGTGTGCTCATCGACGGCGTCGACCCATTCGCTGATCCGTCTGCGCCGGTGGGTCTTTCGTGTCGCGTCTATGCGACTCCTCAGGGCATGGCGGGGTCGCCAACGTTTGAGCAGTTGCGCGACATCGTTGTTCGCTCGTTGCACTGAACTCACCATCGATTGTTCTGATCGGGTCAGCCTGAAATTGTTTGTCTGGTACTACCAGTGGTATTACCATACATTGCATGGCTGTCACCAAACGATCCGTCTCGCTCGACGACTCCATTGCCGCTCGAGTTGAACGCGCCGCAGTCGAAGAAGGAGTGTCGTTCTCGGCATGGCTCACCAGCGCAGCGGAGCACTCGCTGCTCATCCGTGAAGGCATGCAGGGCGTGACCGAATGGGAAGCGGAGGCTGGGCCGCTCACTGCGGCGGAACTTGCAGCAGGTGAGGTCCTGCTCAACCGCCTTCTCCACGACACCGCCCGAGAGTCTGCGTGAGCGCGAACGGGCTCACCTACGACACCGGGGCCTTGATCGCAGCGGAGCGCGACGAGCGGATTCTCTGGTCACTGCACCGGGCCGCTCTCCGCCGCGGCATCGCCCCGACCGTTCCAGTTGGCGTTCTCGCCGAAGCGTGGCGAGGCGGGCCGCAACACCAGATCTCACGTTTGCTCAAAGGCTGCCGGATCGAGGATATGCAAGAGCTCCAGGCCCGTACGGTCGGAACACTGATCGGCCGAAGTGGTCTGATCGACATCGTGGACGCCGCAGTTGTCGAAGGAGCCGAGCGCCGGGGTGACGCTGTTGTCACTTCGAATCGACCGCACATCGAACAGGTGGCTGACGTTGCCGGGGGATCAATTCCGATCTTCGACGTTTAGCACCAATATCGGTTGCTCGGCGGTCAAGCAAGCGAGTCGCTGAAGCGCTCCCGATGCCGGAGAGAGCGCATCGGCTGCTGTTGCCCCCGACGGCTGCATCCCTCGCCTGATGCCGGCTCCCGAGTGGGAATCGGAGGTCAGCGGCGTGCCGATATGTGTGAGCCGAGAGAAAGGCCATTCACCAGGGGAGTCAGCTCTGAGCGAACAAACCAAAGCCCGTTCGCACGAAAGGTCGTGACGGAATCGAGCCTGAGTGATACCATCTGATATCATGGAGGTTGGCGATGGCTGACATTCTGATCCGAGACGTACCCGACGAGGTACTCGCAGCAATCGACGCCAAGGCGAAACGCGTCGGGCTATCGCGCACCGAATACCTGCGACGTGCCCTGGAACGAGAGAGCGCTCAAGCCAACGGCCCAGTCGACATCGACCAGCTCGCACAGTTGGCCGCGCTGACGCAAGATCTCGAGGACCCAGATGTCATTAGCGACGCCTGGTCATGACGACCTGGCTCATCGACAAGTCCGCAGTCAGCCGGCTGCACTTGGCGGACAACGCAGCCGAATGGGCAGAGCGGATCGAACGAGGACTCGTACGAATCAGCACCGTTACCCAACTCGAGGTCGGCTACTCCGCACGCTCGGGGGCGGACCACCGAACGGTGCTGCACTCCTCACCGATTGCTTCGATGCCAGTCGAGTACCTCACACCGAAGATCGAGGATCGGGCCGTTGAGGTCCAATCAGCCCTCGCTTCGATCGGTCAGCATCGAGCGCCTTCGATCCCCGATCTACTCATCGGAGCCATTGCCGAGCTTGCAGAACTCACCGTCCTGCACGTCGACAAGGATTTCGATCTCATCGCACAGATCACAGGCCAATCGGTTGAGTGCCTCGACGTCACGTGATTCCACGAGCCGGACCGGCTGCAGCGCTCACCGAGTGTCCCGTTGAGCTGGGACAAGCGTGGCTCAGTTGTTGACCGCTCGATAACGCGCACGCCGGTCGTAAACCAGACCTGCTAGAGATCGGCACATCGGCGCTCGGCCAGACGCTCGAGAACGTGTGTCGACGCGACGACCTAGCGAAGTTGGTTGTCGTTCACGGTTCGGCTTCACCCCGACGATCAGTCGAGCGTTGCGGGAGCCGCTGGAAGTCCAACAGCAGCGGCCCCAGCGTGAAGACGCTTATCCCACGCAGCAACGATGACCTCCGGCGAACCGAGAGCCAGAGCACTTGCAAGATGAACTGCGTCGGCTCCCCGCAGTCGGTGCAGGACAGCCAGCTCGCCGGCCACTCTTTCGACGTCGGCCGAGAGTTCGATCGGACGCATCGAGGACCAGAAGATCTCCCATTCATCTGCTGCTGCGGAGGCGTCGGATGCAGTGAGGTCGTGATTGCGGCGCGCTGCTGCGAGAGCTGCGCAGACTTCGGGATATGCGAGCCGGCTCGACAGTGCAGCGTCGCATGCGTTCCACAGCGCTGCTGCCACGTCGGATCCCGTCTCGTCGAGCACGAGTTTGACGAGCGCGCTGGAATCGAAATAGACGATGGCCACCTTCAGCGGCGCTGCTCGCTGATGATTTCAGCCACTGGGCGCTTCGGCTTTGGCCGGGATTGACCGCCAGCGATCGGGCGCGATGATCGGGTGGGACGACTGATCACACCTTCGGTGGTCAGACGGTCGAGGACCGGGGTGGCATCGAGTGCGACGATTCGGGCGACCGGCGTCCCTCGATCGGTGATGACGACATCGTTGCCGTCACGTGCAGCGTCGATCCATTTACCGAGGTGAGCTCTGAGTTCTGTGACGGCGACATCCATGAGACGTAGTGTACATTTGAAAGTAATCTTAAACGTACAGTTGTTCGACTGACCCGCTCAGATCATCAGCGTCGACACCCCAGCCAGCCTGGCCCGAGTAGTACGGCACTTGAGAGCGGGTGTCCTCATCAGCGAAGGACCCGGCGCATAATCCCGGGGCCATTCCGCTGAGTCGTGCTCTAGAGGACCAGGTCGGCGCGATGCTCGGCGAGAGCTTCCAGTGTTGGCCCATGTTCGCCAACGATCCGGATCACGAGGTGCTCGGCCCCGGCAGCCACGTAGCTCTGGATGAAAGCGATGACGTCGGCGATGTTTCCACCACGGCAGGCCTGAATCTGACGCATCACTTTTGCTGGGGCGCCGTAGTAGTCCTCCAGATAGGCATTGATGGCCGTCTCGGCAGTTGCTGGGTCGTCCATGACAGCAACGGTCAGATACATGGCCGTTGTCAGGTCGTCGGCCTCTCGGCCAGCGGTCTCCGCCGCTTGGAGTAGGTGGCTTTGACGTTCGGCGAACGTCTTGGCATCTGGCCCGATTGGGAACCAACCGTCGTAGTGTTTTGCCGCCCGCTCGATCCCGGCCGGCACCCCGGCTGCAAGCCAGATCGGCGGCCCCTCGGGCCGGTAGGGAACTGGGGCCAGCACGCGCTCCTCCAGCTGCCAGCGACCATCCCAACTGACCGGTTCGCCTGTCCAAAGGGCTCGACAGAGCTCGAAACCCTCCATCATTCGGCCGACTCGCCCCTCAAACGGCACTCCGGCAGCAGTGAATTCGGCTCGCACACTTGGAACATCAGCGGCGATGCCAGCGCCGATGATCAGCCTGCCCTCGCTGATCTGGTCGACAGTCGCCAATTGCTGGGCCAGCACCACGGGGTTGCGAAGGGCCGACAACAGCACGGCGGTGCCGAGCTCGACATCAGGAACCGCAGCTCCAACCGCAGCCAACAGCGTGATGGGATCGTGTCGGGGTCGAGCGAACAGAGAATCACCGACCCAAATCGAGTCGAAGCCAAGGTCACCAGCTTGTTTGGCCGCATCGAGCATTGGGCGAACCTCGGGATGCCCCTGCATGATGGCTTCACGGGTAGGCAGCAAATAGCCCAGTTTTACGGTCACAGGGAACTCTCCGAGTCTCGAGATTGCGTTGGTCATGTCGTACCACCCTCTCCAACGCCGGGGGAAACGGAACCGCTGACCGCGACCGGCGATGACGACCCTCACATTCTTCGGCAAATTCATCGACAATGCCGTGGCCCTTCTACCTCCGCTCGGGTGACCGAAGCTGGCTCCATGCGCGGCTACGCAATCTGGAACACGACTCGGAATCAGCACCGTTCAGCAGCGACACGAGACGAAGCCCTGTCGA
This sequence comes from Acidimicrobiales bacterium, assembly GCA_047638695.1. GTDB lineage: Bacteria > Actinomycetota > Acidimicrobiia > Acidimicrobiales > SZUA-35 > JAHECQ01. The sequence goes on from JBLINY010000065.1 coordinate 23,997, forward strand.
TGGTCGCTGAACCCAGCGGATTCGTCGGTCGAGATGACCAGTGGTCGATCGCCAGGGTCTTGGTGCATCCCGGGGCTGCAGACGTTGTCGCCACTGGCCGCGGCCCGCTTGCGCTCGTCTGAGCCGTAACACGCTGTTCTCACTGCCGACCATCGGTGGCCACACTCGATTCGTACGGTTGCGACATGCCTGCGGAGAAGCGTTACGTCATGCGAGTCTGGTTGCCTGATCGCCCCGGGGCACTCGGAGCTGTCGCGAGCAGGCTGGGCTCGCTTAAGGGCGACGTGATTGGCCTGGAAATCATCGAACGGCATGGCGGAATGGCGGTCGATGAGTTGGTTGTTGCCCTCCCAGAGTCGGTGCCGCTCGAGCTGGTGGCCCGCGAGGTTGGCAGCGAAGAAGATGTCCATGTCGAGGACATTCGGGCCCTTGGCGACGCCGCCTATGACCCGCAGCTCGACGCTCTCGAGGCGGCCGCCATCTTGTTGGGCGCCGATTCGTTCGATGACCTCGCCTGGGCACTGTGCGAGCACGTTGGGCGTTGCGTGCGCTCGGACTGGGCCACCGTTATCGATGGCAACTCCGATGTCGCATCGGTGGGTCCTGCACCTGTCTACAGCTGGCTCAATGCGTTTGTCGCCGGAAGCCCAGCGGCCGAGTCGCTCGGCGAGGATCATGATCTCGACACCATCTGGATGCCGCTGCCGGCAGCGGGTGCCAGTCTCGTGATCGGGCGCGACGCCCCCTTTCGGGCGAGAGAACGGCAGAGGCTGGCCGCCCTGTCACGAATCGCCGATGCCTGGTTTCGTCGTCTCCGCCAGCAGGCGGCCGTGAGAAGTGCTTCGGTCCATCCGTCGAGTCATGCGGAAATGACCACCGCCGGTGCGACGCTTGGTCCATGGCCGAAACGCTCGCTCCTGTCCGCGCCTTTCTGATCGATACCGACACGGCGTCGGACGACGCCGTTGCCATGATCATGGCTTTGCGCGATCAGCGGGTAGAGGTGCTCGGATTCACCGTGGTGGCCGGCAATGTGCCGCTTGACCAAGCGGTGCAGAATGCCCTGTACACCGTCGAGCTTTGCGGAAGCGACGTTCCGGTGTTTGCTGGCGCCGCCGGTCCGATGTTGCGAGAACTCGAAACGGCGCAGAATGTTCACGGCGACGACGGGTTCGGTGACATCGGTCTTGATCTCCAGGGTCGAGTGCCGGCTGCTGGTTGGGGTCCGCAGGTGATCATCGATTCGGCCCGGGCTCAAGCGGGGGAAATCACCTTGGTGGCGTTGGGCCCGCTCACTAACCTCGCTATCGCCTTGCTTTGGGCACCCGACATCGCGGAAATGTTCAATCGCGTCGTGGTGATGGGTGGCACCGGGATGAACGGACCGGGCAACGTGTCGCCGAATGCAGAGTTCAACTTTTGGGCTGACCCAGAAGCAGCCCGAGTCGTGCTTCGTTCGGGCATGCCGCTCGAGTTCGTTGGATGGGACATCTCGATCGAGTCGGCCGTGGTTACTGCCGAACGCCACGCCGAGATTCGATCTCTCGGCAGCCCCCTCGCCGATTTCTCGCTCGACATTCAATCGACGCTGGCGAACTTTGCCTATGAGGAGACCAGGCTGCTTGGGCCCGACTTCCCTGACCCGATTGCCATGGCCCACGCCATCGATCCGGTGCCGGCTTCCGTCGAGCGGGTGCATGTCGACATCGCCATTGGTCCCGAGCCCATGCGGGGCACACTAATCGTCGACCAATTTGGGTTCCACGGAGGTCAGCCGAACGTCGATCTGGTTACCGACTACCCCGAGCCTGCGTTCTTCGACCTGTTGCTGAAGCTGCTCGCCTGACTGAGCTCAGCGCAGCACGTGAAAAGAGCTCAGCCCCTGAGAACGCTTAGCGCAGCACGTGATAGTGGGTTTGCACCATGCCGTTGGAGAACGCCTGAGTACCCAGCGATTCGAGGCGGACGTCGGTAGGCACCGAACCGAACAGTGAGATGCCTTCGCCGATCAGTATGGGCACGGTGGTAAGAATGAGCTCGTCGATCAGTCCAGCCTCGATGAAGTTGCGAACGGTGAGGCCACCGTCGACGTACACGTGCTCGACAAGTCGGGCCGACAGCACCTCGAGCAACTCGCGGGGGCCAAGGTCGGTTG
>JBLINY010000066.1:0-25488 GCA_047638695.1 Acidimicrobiales bacterium
CTTGTGGTCAGCCTGGCCCACGAGCCGGAGGCGATGCAATGACGGAGCCGGAGGCGACCCAGCGACACGGAGCCGGAGGCGACCCAGCGACACGGAGCCGGAGGCGATGCAATGACGGAGCCGGAGGCGATGCAATGACGGAGCCGGAGGCGATGCAATGACGGAGCCGGAGGCGATGCAAATGACGGAGCCGGAGGCGATGCAAATGACGGAGCCGGAGGCGACCCAGCGACACGGAGCCGGAGGCGATGTAGTCAGGCGGCCCGTTTGCCCAGGTACGGGTTCCAAGCTTCGGGTACTGAACCAACAGCGACGGTGACCCAGGAGTACTTTGTCGGAACCGTCGGAGAGTGTCGTAGTCGCAGCGAACACTCGTCGAGCAGTCGGTCGCCCTTGGTTGAATTGCAACGGCGGCAACAGGCGACGACGTTCATCCACTCGTGTTTGCCGCCCCGTGAGCGCGGCTGGATGTGATCGATGCTCTCGGCGGGACCTTGGCAGTACTGGCAGCGTCCGTTGTCGCGAGTGAACACGGCACGACGGTTCAGCGGAGCATGGCGCTCGTATGGAACCGTGACGAAGTAACGAAGCCTCACCACAGAGGGAACGGGAACGCTGAGGTGTTCGCTCTCGAGGCGCGTGCCGGTGTCAGCCAGGACATCGACCTTGTTAGCCAGCGCCAGTACGACAGCTCGCCGGCTCGAGACCACTCCAATGGGCTCGTAGGTCGCATTGAGAACCAATGCACGCGACATGAAGTAACGCTAGCTCGTCTGCCCACCGTGGGCCGTCGCTATTGACGTGAACCGACTCGCAATGAGAACGCCGAGGCCGCGGCTATGTCGGCCGAGAATCGATCGCCGCACGGTCGGCGGCTGCGCCCGCTGCGGTGATGAAGGCGGCCCGCAGCCGTCCGATTTCGGGGGGTTCAGAGTCTTTGGGCCACGCCATTGGCGAGTTTGAGGCTGCGATTGCCGCTAGCTCGGGTGAGCCGAAGCGGAATAAGGGGTCGGCATCATGTTGGAGAAGAGCGAGACACTGGAAGCGGCTACCGGCCCGAGTGCGCCGCTGACTTAGGCCGACCACTTTGTAGCGGACGTTAAGCGGGCCGCCCACGGTCACCTCTCCCGGACCTAGCCCGGCAAAACAGAGAAGGCGCCCGGCGGCGCGATTGAGGAGAGGTCCGCTATGGGCGACGGGATCGCAGCCCGTGGCTGAGTGGGCAAGGGCAGCGACCCATGCATCGCCCAGCCATGCAAAGGCGAGACCGATGTCATCGTGGTGGAGCGAGTGATCGCGGGGAACGAACACATCAACCCACAGTCCCTGGTTTGGTACGACTGCCACGACGCCACCACCACTACGCCGGCGGCATACCTCCCACCCAGCGTTGCTGGCGCCCTGATGGTCGATCACCGTTTCGGGCTGCGTGCTGCCCAGCACCAGAGCTGGCTGCTGTACCTGGTGGAACCAAAGGGTGGGTCTGGTGATCTCGCGCTCGAGTGGGGCCCGGTGGAAGGCTGCAGCGCTCCCCGTCGTTTGCTCAATCGCCCACAGGTCGTCGCTCGCCATGGAGACATTCTGGCTTGGAGAAAGACCGTGTGAAGAAAGACCGTGTGGCCAGATGGCGGCCTTCTTCAACAACGGGAGCCCCGACCAGCACAAATATCGACGCCCTCGGAGAAAGTCGAACGCGGTGGGTGGTGGAACGAAAACGTCCGGTGGTCGGGTTGTCGAAAACTTCGAAATTCTCCCACCGTGAGGGGTCGTGGAACCACTCTGCGTTTGTGCTGGTCAGCGAAATCACATGTTTGTGGTTTCGAACACCCGTTCTCGCTCATTGTGGTCAATTGAGCGCAGAAGGTCACAAAAGGCTTGAACAGTGGGTCGATATGTCATAGATTGTCACGCAGTGGGGGAGCAGCCCAGTAATTCGGAACTGCTCCTCACCAAGAAATGTAAGTGATTCAGATCGAAGGTTGGCCAAACGGTCAGCCGCAGGGCGAACGTCGGGAGTGACAGTGCATGTTTGTCGGACAGCACGAGCACTCACTCGACGACAAGGGGCGAGTAGTTCTCCCCTCGCCATTCCGGGCATTTGTCGACAACAGGGGATACGTCACGCGGCTCGACAGCTGCATTGGCATGTGGAGCGCCGACGGCTTTCGGCACGTAGCCGATCGATGGAAGTCGGAATTGGATCAAGGAAATATCAGCAACCTGGTCTTCCGAAAACTGATGACAGGTGTGCGGGAAGTGAAGCTCGACTCTGCCGGTCGAGTGACGCTGCCTCGGGAGCTCTTGGACGAGTTCGGATTCGAGACGCAGGTCGTCGTCGCAGGACGGTACGACCGAGTCGAGATCTGGCCGGCTGAGAGGTACCAGGCCGAGCTCGAGTCGGAAGCAGCGAGTGATGAACTCGCTGAGACCGTCGCTCGACTCGGTATCTAAATAAAAGATAAATCCAGCAACAGATCCATCCAGCAACAGATCCATCCAGCAACAGATCCATCCAGCAACAGATCCATCCAGCAACAGAGAAAGGAACTGGCGAGAACAACAACGATTCGTACATCGGTTGCCTTCCGGGTGATGGAGAGTGGTACTTCTGCCCCACAACTCCGCCCGCTACCCCTCAAGCAAGTTACGGGAGATAAAACCCGCCTTGCGTCCCGCACCCGGGGGGCTACCGATGCCCGACTCGAGATCTCGTTCTCGCCAGCCGACGACATGGCGGACGACTCGCGCCCAGCGACAACCGGAGACGAAGATGCCAACCGGCGCTTCGACCACACGCCGGTCATGGCCGATGAGGTTGTCGCACTGGTCGCTCCGGTCCCAAACGGGCCGTTCGTTGATGCCACCCTTGGTGGCGCCGGACATGCTGCCCGCCTCTTGGAAACTCACCCGGGCCTGACGCTGCTAGGCATCGACCGCGATCCTGTGGCCCTCGAAGTGGCAGCTGATCGGCTCGCAGTCCATGCTGCGCGCATCACGCTCAAGCGGGCTCGATTCGACCAGCTGGGAACCATCCTGGCTGAAGAGGGTGTCGGTGAAGTCAGCGGATTTCTCTTCGATCTTGGCGTGAGCTCGCCGCAGCTCGATTGGGCGGAACGCGGCTTCAGCTACCGCAACGACGGCCCCCTCGACATGCGCATGGACCCAGACGGTCCGGTGACCGCTGCCGATCTTGTCAACGATCTTCCGCATGGAGAGCTGGCTTCACTGCTCCGTCGCAATGGCGATGAGCGATTCGCCGGACGCATCGCATCGGCAATCCTTGCTCGTCGGCCGCTTTTTTCCACAACTGAGTTGGCCGAGATCGTCACAACTGCCATCCCGGCGGCAACGCGCCGCACCGGTGGCCACCCGGCGAAGCGCACGTTTCAGGCGCTCCGGATCGCGGTGAACGATGAGCTCGAGATCCTCGGTCCAACGCTCGAAGACGCGTTGGATGCTCTCGCCCCAGGGGGTCGTGGGCTTGTCTTGACCTATCACTCCGGTGAAGACCGAATTGTCAAAGACGTCTTTCGCAGGCGCAGCACGGTGGACATCCCGCCCGGGATCCCGGTACCCGCCACCGATGAACCCGAGTTCACCGTGCTGCGTCCGCTTGCGCGTCGCCCGAGCGACGCCGAGCAAGAAGAGAACCGCCGGGCCATCAGCGCCCGACTCCGGGTCATACAGCGCCGCACCTCAGAATCTTTACAGTCACCCGAACCGACCATGGGCAAGGCCGCTTGATGGTGAACTTGGCGGCGATCAAGGAAGCATCCCGAACGGTCGCCACTCGGCCCAACCTTCGGGTGATCGATCAGAAGTCGATTCAGGCCAACGCCCGGCGCCGCGTGGTGTACGTCACGGTTTGCCTCGCTGTCGTGGCTGGTTTGTTCGGTGTCGCCATGGTGCAGGCTCAGTTGGTCGAGAACCAGCAGCATTTGGACGACGTCCGCCGCCGGCTTGATGCATCAGAAGACGACCGTGCCCGGTTGATTCGCGACGTTGATGTGAAGTCATCGCCAGAGTCGATCGTGAGTCGGGCTGTGCAGCTCGGCATGGTCCGCGCTGCTGATCCCATCTATTTCACCGCGGTTCGCCGCGATGCCGTACCGACAATCGAAGTACCGGACGCGGGCGTTAATTGACCAGAACTACAGCCACGACCCGACGCCCTCAGGCGGTGGGCAGCACATCGAAGCGATCTGTCCCCGCTCACCAGATTGCTGGACCCGATCCTTCGCGCCGGATGTTCGTCGCACTCACCGTCTTTCTTCTCATCGGGGTTGGGTTTGTCGCCGTCTTGGTCGATCTGCAGGCCGTCCGGCCCGATCGATACCGAGACCTTGGAGAAGACCAGCGACTGCGCACCACGAATCTGGCCGGGTACCGAGGCTCGATTCTCGACCGCGACGGTTTCGTTCTCGCCTCCTCCACACCGGGCCAAGAACTCGTCGTCGATCCTCAGCTCGTTGAGGATCCCGATGCCATGGCCGACCTCGTCGCACCGATCCTGGGTGTTGAGCCGGCGTCGCTTATGTCGGAGCTGACGCCTTCGAGTTCGGCCGATCGATACGGCCGGCTTGCAGCTGAGCTCGATGAGCCACAGGTAGCCATCTTGTTGGAAGTCTTCGCGACCGCAGAGGCCGAACAACTACGCGGGCTAGTCATGCGCCCCATCGAGCAGCGCATCTATCCCGCCGACCGCCTGGCCGTGCCGATCGTCGGCAAGGTCGATCCCGACGAGCAGGGCATTTCTGGCATTGAGTGGCAGTTCGATGAGTTGATGCAAGGTCACGGAGGTGTGCGCAGTTCTGAGGTCGGCGCCTTCGGCAGCATCACGGGCGGAGAGCGGAGCATCGAGCCACCGACCGAGGGCCACGACGTTGTTCTAACGATCGACCACCGGATTCAATACGTGGTAGAGCAAGCACTGATCGAACACTGCGAAGAGATGGGTGCGGCCTCGGCGAACTCGGTCGTCACCGATCCTCGGACCGGTGAGATTCTGGCCATGGCAACGGTGAGCCGTTCGGACAACGGAGCCTGTGTGGTTCCGGGGACCAACCAGCCACTCGTGGATACGTTCGAACCAGGCTCCGTGCTCAAGCTCGTGACGCTTGCCGGGGCAGTCGAAGAGTTGGGGTACACCGGAGCATCTGCGATTTCGGTGCCGCCGTCGATTGTCATCGAGGACAAGAAGTTCGTAGATCACCCTCCACACCCGCCTGCCGACTTCCCGGTCACCCAAATCATGGCCGATTCCATGAACGTCGGAACCATCAAACTGGCAGAAGAACTCGGCCCCGAGCGGCTTTATGACTACCTCTCCGCATTCGGCTTCGGCCAGGAGACAGGCATTGGATTCCGCTACGAGGCGCTCGGCACGGTGCGTACCCCTGACGAGTGGTACGGCAGCGACCGGGGCTCGATCGCTATTGGTCAGGGCATCACGGCCAACTCGGTCCAGTTGATCTCGGCGTATAACGCGATTGCCAACGACGGCGTGTACCTATCGCCGACGTTGGTTCGTTCGCTGGTTGGCCCCGACGGCGAGCCGAAGCCGCTCGGTGCGCAGGTATCGCGGCAGGTCGTCTCCGAACGAACAGCGAATGAAGTCACGGCCATGCTGACGCAGGTCGTTGAGACGGGAACCGGAACTGCAGCTGCTGTTCCCGGTTACTCGGTGGCAGGTAAGACGGGCACGGCCTGGAAGGTCTTCCAAGACGGGCCCTACAAGGGAACCTACGGTGAGGCCGGTGCCCGCCACTATGTGGTTACCTTCGCCGGGTTCCTTCCGGCTGAGAATCCAGAACTCTCGATCATCGTGGTTGTCGATGATCCAATCGTCGAAACCACTGCAGGAAAAGTCGCAGCTCCGGTGTTTGCTGACATCGCCCACTATGTGCTCCGCATCCTTGGCATTCCACCAACCGGCGCAGGCCTCGACGCCGTGGCCTCCGGGCCTGTGCGAGGCACGCCGGCTGGGATGACCGAGGACGAACGTTGGGCCTTCCGGCACCCAGGCGAGGTCCGTCCGGTTCAGACACCGGTGGAGACCGTGGTCGATCCTGATGCGACCGAAGATGCGGCGCCCACCGCAGCGGAGAACGAACCGGAAGAAGCGGCGACCGGATGAACGAGGACGGTATCGCTACAGCGAACAGCACCGCCGCTTCCGTCGACGCCGTCCTTCTTGGGGACGGCAGCGTCGCGCTTCGGGGTGCAACACACGACTCGCGATCGGTCGGCGCCGACACGCTGTTTTGTTGTATCCGAGGTGGCAACTTCGATGGTCACGCGTTCGCAGCGGCTGCGGTCGACGCTGGTGCGGTGGCCCTACTTGTCGACCACGAGCTTGCGCAGAGCGAGGTCGGGAACGTAACGCAACTCGTCGTTCCCGATGTCCGAAAGGCGCTCGGTCCCGCCTCGGTTGAAATCTACGATCACCCATCGGAGAAGCTCGATGTTGTGGGTGTCACGGGCACCAACGGCAAGACCACAATTGTTCATCTCCTCGAGACGCTGCTGAGTCGCGACGGCAGCAGCGTGAAGATCTTCGGAACCCTCACCGGTGCCCGGACAACACCGGAAGCACCCGAACTTCAGGCCCAGCTGGCCGATGCAGCGCGCCGAGGGGTCGACGCAGTAGCGATGGAAGTGTCATCCCACGCACTCGACATGCGTCGCATCGACGGCACCCGGTTCCGCATCGCCATCTTCACGAATCTGGGTCACGATCATCTGGACCATCACGGCACCATCGAGTCCTACTATCAAGCGAAAGCGAGGCTCTTCTCACCCACGTTGGCCGATCTCGCCATCATCAACGTTGATGACCCAGCCGGACAACGTCTGGCCCGCGAGACCGACCTGGATGAGGTCATCACGTACGGGCTGAGCGATGCCAAGGACCTGTCGATCGATGGCCCAATCAGTCGCTTCACCTGGCGAGGGTTGCCAGTGACCTTACAGCTGGCAGGTGGCTACAACGTGAGCAATGCACTTGCTGCTGCGCTCGCCGCCGAGGCACTTGGCCGCGAACCAGAAGACATTGCCGACGCTCTCTGCGCGGTGAGCCCGCCCCGCGGCCGGTTCGAGTTCGTGAACATCGGGCAGCCGTTCCATGTGGCCGTGGATTACGCCCATACTCCAGATGCTCTGGTAGCGGCGCTGACCGCCGCCCGCCAGGTGGCAGGAGATGCGAAAGTCTCCGTCGTGTTCGGATGCGGCGGAGACCGAGACCGGCAGAAACGGCCGGAGATGGGGCGCGCCGCTGTCGCTGGAGCTGACCGTGTGTACGTGACCTCCGATAATCCTCGGAGCGAGGACCCAACAGAGATCGTCAATGCAATTCTGGACGGCATCCCGGGCGGCGCCGCCCACATCGCCACAACCGTGGAATTGGAACGAGACGTGGCGATCGCTAAAGCGATCGGTGAAGCTCGACCCGGAGACGTGGTGCTGATCGCTGGCAAAGGCCATGAGACCGAACAGATCATCGGCGGTACGGTGTCGCCGTTCGATGACCGTGCGGTCGCCCTCCGTGCCCTGGGGACCTTGTCGTGATCCGCCTCCTCATGTCCGGCGTGCTGGCCTTCGGCCTGTCTGCTCTCGGCACCAAGTTCCTCATCGACATTCTCACGCGACAACACATCGGCCAACCCATTCGCGAAGACGGCCCAGAAGGCCATCTGATCAAGGCCGGGACACCCACAATGGGAGGCCTCGCCATCATCGCTGGGGCTGGCGGCGGATACGTGCTTTCCGACGTCCTCTTCGGAGGCGTGTTCACCCGAAGCGGCCTCTTGGCCATGGCCGCGATTTGCGCCGCCGGTCTGGTTGGATTTGCAGACGATTGGTTGAAGGTCAGCCGCGAACGCAATTTGGGTCTGAACAAGCGCACCAAGATGGCTGGGCTGCTTCTCGTCGCCGGTGGGTTCTCCGTCCTGACCGTCACGCTTACCAACACCCACCATGAGCTGGCGTTCACTCGTTGGGCTAGCCCTGGAATCGATCTCGGCACTGCGGGCTGGGTTGTGTGGGCGGTGCTGGTGATTCTCGCGATGTCGAACGGCGTAAACCTCACCGATGGTCTGGACGGGTTGGCCGCCGGCACCGGCATCTTCAGCTACGCAGCATATGCAGTCATTGGATTCTGGATCTTCCGTCAGACCAACGACGAGAACGGGGCGCTCTATGACGTCCCCCACGCTCTTGATCTGGCCGTGGTGGCCGTTGCCATGATTGGTGCGCTTGCCGGCTTCCTGTGGTTCAACGCGGCGCCAGCCGAGATATTCATGGGCGACACCGGTTCCCTCGCCATTGGTACCGGGTTGGCGACCCTGGCCCTGCTTACTAACACCCACTTACTTCTACCGATCATCGGCGGGATTTACGTGGCCGAGACGCTGTCGGTGATGTTGCAGGTCGGTTGGTTTAAAGCGACAAAGGGCAAGCGACTTTTCCGGATGGCCCCGATTCATCATCACTTCGAGCTCGGTGGCTGGCCCGAGACCAAAGTGATCGTTCGTTTCTGGCTCATTGCTGGTGCACTCACAGCCATCGCCCTCGGACTCTTCTACGGCGACTGGGTACAGACCGCGGAGCTGGTCGAATGACGGCGCTTGATCTTTCTCACCCACTTGTTGTCGGGTTCGGGGTGACCGGCCAAGCCGTCACCCGCGCCCTGATCAATCGGGGCGTCACTCCGGTCGTCATCGACGACAACCCGAACACCACGATCGCTACGTTCAACCCTCCGATCACGATGATCGAGGCTCCGAGCCTCGGCGAGCTGACTCGGCAGATCGAACACGCATCCGTTCTGCTCCCAAGCCCCGGCATCCCGGCCCGTCACCCAATGTTCGACCTGGCGATTCGCACAGCGACACCTGTCCGGAGCGAGTTCGACCTGGCTGCCTTGTGGGACGACCGTCCACTTGTTGGCATAACGGGAACTAACGGCAAGACCACCGTCACGATGGTGGTGACCGACGCGCTCAATCGATCGGGCATCAAGGCCGCGGCCGTCGGCAACACGCCCGTACCCCTGGTGCAGGCCATCGACAATGTCGAGACGCAGGTATTCGTCGTCGAAGCTTCGTCGTTCCGTTTGGCCCACAGCGACCACTTCGCCCCAAAGGTGGCGACCTGGCTCAACTTCTCCCCGGACCACCTCGACGCCCATCCGACGCTCGATGCCTACGAAATGGCGAAAGCTGACCTTTGGGGCTCGCTTCCCGATGGCGCAGTGGCCATCGCCAACGCCGAGGACGAGGTCGTGATGCGGCACCTGCCATCTGCCGTCGAGGTCCAGACCTTTGGTCTCGGGATCGGCGACTGGAGAATCGACGACGGCTATGTCGTGGGTCCGGACGGACCCATTGTTCCGGTCGGCGCCCTACCGCGCCGTCAACCTCACGACCTGGCGAATGCCACAGCAATTGCGGCCACCGCATCGGCCGCCGGCGCACCGAGCACGTCCATCGCCGATGCCTTGACCGCGTTCCAGGGCCTGCCGCATCGCGTGCAATTCGTCGGCGAGTGGGAAGGCGTTCGCTGGTTCAATGACTCCAAAGCCACGGTTCCCCACGCGACGCTGGCGGCCACTGGAGGCTTTCCGTCGGTAGTTCTGATCGCCGGGGGACGTAATAAGGGTTTGGATCTGTCACCCCTTATCGAAGCCATCCCCCCGGTGAAAGCCATCGTCGCCATCGGTGACGCAAGTGACGAGGTAGCCGGCGTTGTGGCTGGTCGCGTACCCCTAGTGAAGGCCAACAACATGACCGACGCCGTCGCCGAAGCGGACCGTCTAGCTACCGCAGGCGACACCGTTCTGCTCTCACCTGCCTGCACCTCGTTCGACTGGTACGCCAGCTACCGCGAACGAGGCGACGACTTCATACGAATTGTTACTGCGAGGTTTTCATGACAACGACCACCCGGACTGCTTTGCGCCGAGCTTCCGCTCGGACCCGCGTTTCGCCTCCTGCCGGGACGAACGCTGCTCCCTTGCGCCGAGCTTCCGCTCGGACCCGCGTTTCGCCTCCTGCCGGGACGAACGCTGCTCCCTTGCGCCGAGCTTCCGCTCGGATCCGCGTAGCGCCTAAGCCGCAGCCTCGCAAACCGCAGCCTCGCAAACCGCAGCCTCGCAAACCGCAGACCCGGACATCACAGTCTCAGAAGGCACAAGCTCAGAAAGTAGAAGGTCAGAAAGTAGAAGGTCAGAAGGCACGGTCCCAGAAAGCACAGCGCAGTCGGAAGGTCACGCCCAGCGGGGCGCGTTTGTCGATGATGATCGGCCTGGTCACGATTGCTCTCACGCTCTTCGGTCTCGTGATGGTGCTGTCGGCTTCCTCGGTCACGAGCGTGCACCAGTTCGAAGCATCGCCCTTCTACCAGTTCCAACGGCAGGCGGCTTGGGCCGCGATTGGCGGCTTCGCCTATTTCGTCGCTCGGCGAATCGACTATCGCATGCTGCAGCGCTTTGCTCCAGCCTTCCTCGGAGGCGCCGTTCTGCTGCTTGTGGCGGTGTTGATCCCGGGAGTGGGTCGCAACATCAACGGTTCCAGCCGGTGGTTAGGCGTCGGGCCGCTCGTCATCCAACCGTCGGAGATCGCGAAGCTGGTCATGATCGTGTTCATCGCAGACGTGCTGACACGTCGGGCCAAGAAGATGGATCGCCCAGAGCTAACGGTTCGTCCTGTTGTCACGGTCGTCGGCCTGCTGTCGGTCCTCATGATTCTGCAACCGAAATTGGGCACACCCCTGATCCTGGCCGCCGTGGCAATGCTGATGTTGTTTCTCGCCGGAGCCCGGATCAGCAGCCTTGCAAGCTGGGCAGCCGTTGGCGTACTCGGGGCAGCGCTCATGGCCTACGCCGTGCCATATCGCCGTGCTCGATTGTTGGCGTTCATCGACCCCTGGGCCGATCCCTACGGCATCGGGTTGCAGACCATCCAGAGCCAAGTTGGCATTGCCTCTGGGGGCCTGTTCGGTGTTGGACTGGGCGCGGGTCGGACCAAGTGGGGTTTTCTGCCCTACGCCCACTCCGACTTCATCTTCGCCATCGTGGCGGAAGAGGTTGGTCTGATCGGGGCCGCCACGCTCATCACCGCGTTCCTCCTCCTCGGTTACCTCGGGGTTCGCACCGCACTGAACGCCCCTGATCGATTTGGCATGCTTCTCGCCGCCGGGATCACTGGCTGGCTGCTGATTCAGGCCTTTCTCAACATCGGTATGGCGATGGGGTTGCTGCCGATCACCGGCGAGCCGCTTCCCTTTGTCTCGGCCGGTGGATCGAGCCTGGTCATGACCCTCGGAGCGGTTGGGCTGTTGGCCAACATCGCCCGACAGACTCGACGGTCGTGACTAACACCGGCTCAATCATCATCACGGGAGGCGGGACCGCTGGGCACACGAACCCCGGTATTGCCATCGCTCAGGCGCTGGTGCGGGCGGGTGTGCCAGTGGAGGACGTACATTTCGTCGGCGGTGAACGTGGCAACGAAGGCACCCTGGTGCCGGCCGCTGGATTCTCGATTGACCTGCTCCCAGGACGTGGGATTCAGCGAAAGCTGACGCTTCAGAATCTAACCTCGGTCAGCGCGCTGCTCCGCGGGCTCTGGGAAGCACGTCGGATCGTGGCCAAGCGCCAACCTGCCGTCGTTGTCTGTCTCGGTGGCTATGCCGCGGCCGGCACCTCTCTGGCCGCCGTCATCGCGAGAATCCCGGTGGTCGTGAGCGAGCAGAACGCCCGGGCGAGTGCCGTCAATCGTTTGATTGGAAGGTTTGCGAAAGTCTGCACGCTTCCCTATCCGGACACCGACCTCCCAAACGGTGTCCTCATCGGCAATCCGATCCTGACCTCGGTAACAGAGACAATGAGGAACACCGAGCGAGACGCGGCGCGTCGAGCCCTCGGCCTCCCGGTCGATCGGTGCGTGGTTGCTGTGTGGTCGGGTTCACTTGGCGCTCGACGGGTAAACGATGCGGCGCGAGGTCTCGCCAGCCTCTGGGCGGATCGCGGGGATGTCGCGCTCTATCACGTGGTGGGTCGCAGGGATTGGGACGACTTTTGTGACCATCCGCCCGCACTGGCCGAGGCTGCGCTCTCCTACAACACCGTGGAGTACGAGGATCGTATGCCGTTGCTGCTCGCTGCGGCCGACATCGCCGTTTGTCGCGCCGGGGCCTCCACCACCGCTGAGTTGGCGGTAGCCGGTCTGCCGTCGATCTTGGTTCCGCTGCCAGGTGCGCCTCGCGATCATCAAACGGCCAACAGCGACGAGCTTGTCTCAGTCGGAGGCGCCATACGGGTTGCCGACGCCGAGCTTGACACCACTCGACTTGACCAGATTCTTCAACCACTTCTGGCCCAACCAGACCAGCTGGCCACGATGGCCAATGCAGCTGCGTCAGTGGGACGGCCCGATGCCGGCGACGCAGCGGCTGCCATCGTTATTGATGTCGGGGGAATTAGTACGTTGGGAACTGGCTCGATGAACGGACGAGGCTGATGTCCACTCTCTCTAACGAAGCGATCGATCTCAGTTCGTCACGTCGTGTCCATTTGATCGGTGTCGGCGGTTCGGGCATGAGTGCCATTGCCGAGATCCTTCACGGAACCGGTCACGTCGTCTCCGGCTCTGATCTCCGACGGTCAGCGCCCCTCGATCGGCTGACCGGGGAGGGGCTCAATATCTCGATCGGCCATGCGGCTGACAACCTGGGTAACGCCGAGATCGTCGCTCGTTCCACCGCGATCCCCGACGACAATCCTGAGGTCCGAGCTGCAGTCGCAAAGGGCATCGCTGTCTTGCGCCGGGCTGAACTTTTGCGGGCGATCACCGCTCAGTGGCAGACGATCTCGGTTGCTGGGACGCACGGCAAAACCACCACGAGTGCCATGCTGACAACGGCGCTCCAGGGCTGCGGTCTCGACCCGGCCTACATCGTTGGAGGCGATCTCCGAGATCTCGGACACGGTGCCGCGGTTGGTTCCGGTTCGCTTCTGGTAGTTGAAGCCGACGAGAGCGATGGCACGTTCGTCGAGCTCGTGTCCTCAGCCGTTGTCATCACAAACGTCGAACCCGATCACCTCGAGCACTACGGGGGTTTCGCCGGTTTGCAGCAGGCGTTCGTTCGCTTTCTTGAGCAGTGCGAGGGGCCGAAGCTGGTATGTGCCGATGATCCCGGAACAGCGCAGTTGGCGGCCACCGTTCCTGGCGTCAGCACCTATGGCGAGAGCACAAGCGCCACGTGGCAGATCGTTGATCCGCTCCCGACTCCCAGCGGTATCAGTTTCTCGGTCAACGGTCCCGATGGCATCTACGAAATTCACCTGCAACAGCCGGGGCTCTACAACGCCAAGAATGCTACCGCTGCCCTCGGAATGGCCGCATCTCTCGGCGCCGACCCGACTCGAGCCGCAGCCGCCCTCTCAGGTTTCGGCGGCGTAGGTCGTCGCTTCGAGCGGCGAGGCGAGGTCGGTGGGATCACCTTCGTCGACGACTACGCCCACCTGCCAACCGAGGTCTCGGTCGCTCTAGCTGCGGCTCGCAGCCTGGCGCCCGAACGATTGGTGGCGGTGTTCCAGCCCCATCGGTACAGCCGCACCGAGCAGCTTTGGTCCACGTTTGGTGACTCGTTCGTCGAGGCCGACCTGCTCATCATCACCGAGATCTACGCCTCGGGCGAACAGCCACGATCTGGAGTCACGGGCCAGCTCATCGCCGATGATGTGCGCCAACGGCACCCACATCTCGATGTCCGCTTCATCGCCGAACTCGATGACGTTGCTGCTGAACTCGTCCAAGAGCTTCGCTCGGGTGATCTTTGCATGACCCTAGGCGCCGGCGATCTGACGTTCCTTCCCGACCGCGTCGTGGGAGCGCTGAACTCGTGAGTATCCGGGTGAGCTGGACCAGCACGATCGTCTGGATGCCGTCATGAGCTGGTGTTCGGCCACCACGGCCGCACTCGATTTGCTCGGTGTCGTAGTACAAACCGATCGCGACCTGTCGGAGTTCACCACGTATCGGGTGGGTGGACCCGCAGCCGGATTCGTCGACGTATCGACGGTCGAACAACTCGCGGAGGTTGGCGCCGCAATTCGATCCACTGGGGCACAGGTTCTTGTGGTTGGCAAAGGGTCGAATCTGCTTGTCGCCGACGGGGGATTTGATGGTGTAGCGCTTCGCCTTTCGGATGGGTTTGCCAACGTCGAGATAGGCGAACCCCACGAAGATCAGGCCGGGGTGCGCTGCGGGGCGGCTTCGCTACTCCCTGTCGTTGCTCGCAAGACAGCTCTAGCAGGCCTCACGGGCTTCGAATGGGCTGTCGGGGTTCCCGGCTCGGTCGGGGGAGCGGTACGAATGAACGCTGGTGGGCACGGTTCCGACATGAGTGCGTCACTCCAACGTGTGAGTCTCTTCGACCTTTATTCTGGCGTTGCAAAGGAGTGCACGGTCGGACAGCTGGAACTCGGTTACCGCTCCAGTGCTGTTGCCGAGAATCACGTTGTGTTGTGGGCGGATCTCGTTCTTCAGTTGGGCGACCGTCGGAAATCAGAAGAGCAGTTGCACGAGATCGTTCGGTGGCGTCGTGAACACCAGCCCGGGGGTCAGAATGCGGGGAGTGTCTTCGCTAATCCGCCAGGGGACTCGGCGGGCCGTCTGATTGAGCAGGCCGGCTTGTCCGGCCACCGGCTGGGTACAGCCGAGGTCTCGGCTAAACACGCCAACTTCATCCAGGCCGACGACGACGGCTCGGCGGACGATGTTTTCGACCTGATCACGCTCATCCAGAGCACGGTCGAGAAGCAGTTCGGTATACGACTGAAGCCAGAGAATCGTTTGGTCGGTTTCTCGCGGATCGAGTCGAGACCATGACCACCAAGAGTCAGACTTCGGCGAAGAAAACTGCAGTGAAGAAGCATGCGGTAGAGAAGCCTGTAGTCAAGATGGCTGAGGCCAACAAGAAAGCTGGGACGAAGAAGATCGATCCCCGGATTTCGGCTCGCCGTATCGAGGTCAAACGCACCGAAGGCCGCCGTCGGCTGCGCACACTTGTGGCGCTGGCCGCGGTCACGCTTGGTGTTATTGCGACCATCGGCCTTCTGAACAGCTCGATGCTGGATGTGGACGGCATCGAGGTTGCCGGGGCCACACACACCGCAGCCGAAGACATCGAGCGGGCTACCGCCATCGAATTGGGTCTTCCACTCGTCGACGTTGATTTGGGCGCCGCCGAACACGGCGTCGAACGGCTGCCGTGGATCCTTGACGCCCGTGTCGACCGACGATGGACTGGAACCATTCTGGTCGAGGTCACGGAGCGTGAACCCGTTTCCGCCATCGCCACTGAGACGGGATTTGCCCTCGTTGATAGTTCAGGGCGCCAGCTCGAGATCGTCGACGAGCGCCCGCCCGGCTACATGCCAATCGCCGGCATCGTCGCCAGCGGTTCGCTCGGCCAACCGGCGCCGCCATCGGCGCAGGCGGTCTTACGGCTGCTGGCTGAGCTGGGACCTCAACGAGAGGTTGAGGTCGCTCAAATCATAATTGACGAGGGGACTCTCTATCTCGACCTTCGGTCTGGGGGGCGAGTGAATGTCGGCGATGACACCGCCCTGGTCGACAAGATGGTCAGCCTCGATACGATTATGACCAACGTCGACCTGCGCTGCCTGTGGGAAATTGATGTTCGTGTACCTAGTGCTCCAGCGGTTACTCGTCTTGATGCATCAGGCAATCCGCGGGCAACTTTGACCAATCTGGCAGACTGTTCTTAGCGTTTACCCCAGATCAGCGCCTCGACGTCGATCCTTTGTTGATAGAAAGCGGCTCAATGAGCACCCTGAATTACGTTGCCGTCATCAAGGTCGTCGGTGTAGGCGGTGGCGGCTGCAATGCCGTCAACCGCATGATCGAGGCCGGGTTGGGTGGTGTCGAGTTCATTGCCGTGAACACAGACGCCCAGGCCTTGCTGATGAACGACGCCGAGACCAAGATCCATATTGGGCGTGAGCTCACTCGCGGTCTGGGCGCCGGAAGCGATCCGGCCATAGGCCAGCAGGCAGCCGAAGACCACGGCGACGAGATCGCCGCTGCGCTCGACGGCGCCGACATGGTGTTCATCACGGTGGGTGAGGGTGGTGGTACCGGTACCGGCGCCGCTCCGGTGATTGCCGAGGTGGCCAAGAGCCAGGGAGCGTTGACCATTGCGGTGGTAACCCGCCCGTTCGGGTTCGAGGGTCGTCGACGTGCGACGCAGGCCGACAGCGGCATAACTCGGCTGAAGGAGAAGGTCGACACCCAGATCGTCATCCCGAACGACCGGTTGCTGTCGATCGCTGACGAAAAAACGACCATGATCAATGCGTTCCGGATGGCCGACGAGATTCTGCTTTCCGGCGTTTCGGGCATCACTGACCTGATCACGACCCCGGGCCTCATCAACACCGACTTCGCCGACGTCCGAATGATCATGCACGATGCAGGCAGTGCGCTGATGGGCATCGGCAAGGCCAATGGCGAGGGCCGAGCACTAGCTGCCGCTCGAGCCGCGATCGCTAGCCCTCTGCTCGAGTCATCCATCGAAGGGGCCCGGGGGATCCTGCTCTCGATCTCGGGTTCCAGCGATCTCGGTCTGTTCGAGGTGAACGAGGCAGCAGAGATAATCCACGACGTCGCCCACGCCGATGCGAACATCATCTTCGGCACGGTGGTCGACGAGAACATGGACGACGAAATTCGCGTCACGGTTATTGCGGCCGGCTTCGATCGCTTCGACACAGATCAGGATCAGACAACGGCTGGAGCCGACTCGCTCTCCGACCTCCTGGCTGGTGATGACGATCCTGAGGACTGGGCCGAGGACGGCACGGTAGATCCAATCGATCTCTTCGCCTCCGACAGCGACGATCCCGACGACGACTTCGACGTCCCGTCGTTTCTCAAGTAAAGCTCTGGCGATCGGCCCAGTGTGAGCACATCGCCGAGTCCGCTGGTCTGGGACATCCAGATGTCCCCAAACCTGCGCTGCTGCATCCGGTCGACCGACGTCCGCGACGGTGACTTTGCTGCGGGGTTGCCCCAGTCTGAGCTGGCAGCCCGACGCGAAACGATCGCGACTGGATCGTGGACCTGGCTTCGTCAGGTGCATGGGTCGGACGTCGTGCGAGTTGATGAGCCTGCCGACCAAGCGGGGGTCGAAGCCGACGGGGCGTTCACGACGACGGTCGGCTGCCCGATATCGGTCACGACCGCCGACTGCTCACCAGTGGTGCTGGTCGGCTCACACGCGGTTGCGGTCGTTCACGCGGGCTGGCGAGGGGCACTGGCAGGCATTGTCGAGAAAGCCGCCCAACGGCTCGCCGAGGTTGGGGCCAGCCCCGTTCGTACGGTGCTGGGTCCGTGCATCGGCCCGGACGAGTACGAGTTTGGCGCCAAGGATCTCGGGTTGATGACCCAGCGTTATGGACCCTCGGTCGTTGGGCGCTCGATCTCCGGCATGCCCGCACTTGACATGACCGAGGTCGTCGGGGCCTCGTGTCTCGCTGTGGGTTGGCCACAGCCAGAACGTCCGCTGTGCACGAGCTCGCCCCGTTTCTTTAGTCATCGGGCCCGCGGCGACCAGGGCCGCCAGACCACGGTGGCATGGCTGGAGGCCGCATGAGCGATCTCACCGTTGCCCAGTTCGCCGAGCGCCTCGCGGTGGTACACCAACGAATCGAGGCAGCCGGCGGCTCCCTGCAGACGACCTCGGTATTGGCCGTCAGTAAGACCTTCCCCGCAGCCGCTGCCAACGTGGCCCTCGCCGCCGGGGCCGTTGATCTTGGCGAGAACTATGGCCAGGAACTCGAGGCCAAGGCGCCCGAGGTGCCTGGTGCACGTTGGCACTTCATCGGCGGGCTCCAGCGGAACAAGGTGAAGCGAATCGCGGGCGTCGTTGCGGTCTGGCACACGGTTGATCGGTCTGAGCTGGCCAACGAAATCGCCAAGCGAGCACCCGGTACATCGGTGTTTGTGCAGGTCAACACTACTGGAGAGGCCCAGAAGTCTGGTTGTGAGCCGGCAGGAACTGCCGCCATGGTCGAGCATTGTCGCCATCTCGGGCTCGATGTGCGGGGTCTCATGACGATTGGGCCCACCGATGGATCACACCCCGGGGCCAGTTTCGCCCAGCTCAGGGCCCTCGGCGAGGCCAGCGAGACGCTCGAATTGTCGATGGGAATGAGCGCCGACCTGGAGGCTGCCGTCGCCGAAGGAAGCACGATGGTCCGGGTGGGCTCGGCACTGTTCGGTGCCCGTTTGCGCTTCTGACCGCTGTCCGTGGCATGCTAGAGACGCAGCGAGTGCTCGCGAGGAGCCGAGGAGCGTTATGGCCGTTTTTCGCAACGTAATGGTGTATCTCGGGCTTGGACCCGATGAAGAATACGAAGATGGATATCTCTTCGATGACGACGAGGCCGCCGATGGCGGTGTCGCTTCTGTCGACGGCGGGCGCCCGGCGGCTACTGGTTGGCCCGACGAAAGCGAATCGCGCTTGGCCGAGGAGGCCCCGAGCACTTCTGCGGTAGGAGCTGTAAGGCCTCTCCGTACTGTTGGCGCCATCGACGGTCGCGAAGTGTTGGATCTCGCCGAAGCCGAACGGCGGGCCCAGCAGCGGGTTCCTGCCGAGGTAGGCGCCCGCAGTGCTCAGGGCAGCGATCGGGAGCGTCCGTCGGCGGACGCCGGCCGCGGTCTCGGTGGTCGCACCGACCAGTCGTCACACACCGGATTCGGGACCACCATGCCATCAGATGCCAGCGGTGGCCACCGGACGGAGCCGATCGTGCGCGCTGTCCCGATTCCTCGTACCAAGCCTCTAGCTGTGGTTCCTGAGACATTCGCCGACGCGAAGAACATCGCCGACGAGTTCAAGCGGTCGGTGCCTGTGGTTATGAATCTGCAGGGTCTCGATCGCGAACTGGCTCGACGCCTCATCGATTTTGCCAGTGGTGTTTGTTACTCGATGAATGGCAGCATGGAGAAGATAGCTTCTCAGGTGTTCCTGCTGACGCCCAAGTCGGTGGACGTATCTGACGAAGACATGCGGCGGATCGAGGAGCGCGGCTTCGGCCGCTGAGTTTTACCAGCCAGAACTGGGTCGGTGTCCACATCGCTTAGCGGCCAACGCAGTACCCTGCCGAGATGCCTCTGCAAAATGACGGCGTACGTCTGCTGCGCCATCTCTCGGACCTTCGGTTCGAAGAAGAACTACGCGGCTATAGCAAAAGCCAGGTCGATCGTGTCCTTCAGAAGTTGGCCCCCATGGCCGACGAGATCGAAGGGCTTCATCGGCGTTTGACCGAAGCGGAGGCACGCGCTGCCTCAGCCGAGGCCAGGCTGATGGAGCACACGGGCTCTGAGGCCGACGTTGCGTCATCAATGCCGCCGGCACCGCTGGCGCCCCAAGTTGCGGCCGCCCCTGACGCGTTGCCCGCTACCCCCGCCGACTTCGATGAGACCCTGCGTAGAACGCTCGTTCTCGCCCAGCGCACGGCCGACGAGACGGTCAAGGAGGCCTACGACGAGGCCGAGCGGGTGAAGAACAACGCCCACGGTGAAGCCGACCTGGTGTTGTCGAAGGCGCGGGGAGAGGCCGAGGGCCTCGAGGCCGATGCGAACCGTCGCCAGAGCGCGCTTATTACCGAGGCCGAGGCCACCAGCGCCCGCATGCTTGAAGAAGCGAGGGTCGACGCCGACCAGCGACGTAACGACCTCGAGACTGCGCTGAACGAAGCCGAAGGCTCCGAGCGGGCTGAACTGCTCGAGCAGATCGCCAACTTGCAGGTCGTCCGGAAGCAACTCACGGTCGACGTCGAGAAGCTCGAGAGCCACATGGAGTCTCGGCGCCTCCGAATCGAGTCAGCGCTTGCCGAGATCGCATCCGTTCTTGAGGATCCGACCCGAATGCATCCCGAGGCTGCACCCGACTTAGCTGATCTCGAGCTGATTGACCCGGACGACTATTCCGCCGTAGCACTCACCGCTGAAGGACTCGAGCCCGATCCAGTCGATGACGGCGAGATCGACGACAGTGAACTCGATGGCAGTGAGCTTGACGACAGCGAGATCGTTGCCGGCGGAGCTTCGGACAACGGGATTGACGATGGTGGAACCAACGACGACGAGCGTCTAGACCCCGATGTCGATACTGCGCAGGCTGACGGCGAAGGTCAGGACGTCCTAGCCGGCGAGACCAATCAATTTAATGATGACAACCTCGAGCGCCTTGAGCGGTCACCTGTCGAGACGGACATCGATCCGTTCGATGCCACTGGCCCCGATCCTTTCGCTGCCGGACCGCCAACAGAGCAGTTCTCCTTCGCCGACCTTGATAGCGAGCAGGCGGCATCCGAACAACCATGGGCCGACAGCGGCCAGGTGCCAGCTATTCTCAGCGGCGTAGAGGCATCACGGCCGGCGTGGGCCGAAGCGGTGCCCGATGATGCTGCGCCCGTTGTGCAGGATCCCTTCTTGGACGAGCTCCGACGAGCGACCAGCGAAGACAGCCTCGGATCAGATGAAGCGATCGACCGTTTCCTCGACGGGGACGAAGAAGACGAAGATCGCAAGACCTGGTTCGGTCGCCGCAAGTAGGCAGGTGCCAACAGGCCTGTTAAGGGTCAGGGCTGTTGACAGCTCGGCCTTGTTGATCGGCTCAGGACTTGTTGATGGCGATTCTCAGAGGCTCGCCATCAACGACGGCGCCGTCGATCGCGCCCACTGACCGATCCTGCACGGCTTCGGTACCGAGCGTCTCCTGGAGGATCCACGGCAGGTGCGCTTCAGTGCCGTTCGGAAGTGCTGCATAGGCAATCGTGATCCGATCCGTGGGGTGGAGGTCGGCATCCTTACGTAGCTGCTGGATGGCTCGGATGGTGTCGCGAGCGCGTCCCTCGGCGGCGAGTTCCTCTGTTACCTCAACATCCAGGACGACGAGCGCGTTGTTGCCGCTCAGCGGAGCGGCGGCTACGCCCTCGATCGGGTCTAAGGCCAGCGTGAACTCGCTGGCCTCTAGCTGGTGGCCACCAACGGTCACCGTGCCATCACCGTTGTCTGACCAGTCGCCCGTCTTGGCCGCCTTGATTACGTGTTGGACGTCCTTCCCCAGTTTGGGCCCGAGGACACGGCTGTTGGGTTGCAAACGAAATGTCCCGAAACGCTCGACGTCATCGCTGAACTCGACCACTTTCACGTTTATCTCGTCGGCCAGCAGCGCGGCGAAGGGTTCGATGCTGCGGGCTCCAGCGCCGGCCACGATGGCTTTGCTGAGCGGAAGCCTTACGCGGAGGTTGCGATCTTCACGGAGGAAGAGGGCCGCAGAGGCGGCCGCCCTGAGGTGGTCCATGGCATCAACGAGCGCAGGGTCCGCGGGAAGGGCATCGGCGTCGGGCCAGTCTTCGAGGTGAACCGAACCGGTCCCTTCGTTGAGGCCCAGCCAGATCTCGTCGGCGATCAACGGCATCAGGGGGGCGAGAACCTTGGCCAGGGTGCGCAGCACCGTGAAAAGCGTGTCGAGCGCATCGGTGTCGAGCGCAACCTCAGGGTCGGTATTCCAGAACCGCTCACGCGAGCGTCGGATATACCAGTTGGTGAGCGCATCGAGGTACGACTGGACCGAAGCGCAGGCTCCGGTCAGGTCGTAGGAGTCGAGCTGCTCGGTCGTGATCTTCACGAGGTCGTGGGTCTTCGCCAGAATGTATCGATCGAGGAGGTTTTGCGAATCGGCCCGCTCGATGGCCCGGTAGCTTTCGGCGTTCGCATACAACGTGAAGAACGAATAAGCGTTCCATACCGGGTTCATCGTTTGGCGAACAACGTCGCGGATCCCAGAATCGTCGGTGTCGATGCGCGTGTCGAGGCCACGGAGAATGGGAGAACTAATCAGGTACCAGCGCATCGCGTCTGATCCGACCGACTCGAAGACGTCGACCGGGTCGGGATAGTTGCGCAGCTTCTTCGATAACTTCTGGCCGTCGTTGTCGAGCAGAACGCCATGACATATGACGTTAGAGAAGGCGGGCCGATCGAACAGAGCGGTCGACAACACATGCATCGTGTAGAACCAGCCTCGGGTCTGGGCGATGTATTCGACAATGAAGTCGGCCGGATTGTGTTGCTCGAAGTGTTCGACGTTTTCGAACGGATAGTGCCATTGTGCGTACGGCATCGACCCTGACTCGAACCAGCAGTCGAGTACTTCGGGCACCCGACGCATCATCGACTGGCCTGATGGGTCGTCGGGGTTGGGGCGAACGAGCTCGTCGATGTACGGGCGGTGGAGGTCGTCGGGCCGCACGCCGAAGTCAGCCTCGAGTTCGTCGAGACTGCCGTAGACATCGATCCGTGGGAAGTCGGGGTTGTCGCTCTTCCAAACAGGGATTGGCGCGCCCCAGAAGCGGTTGCGGCTGATGCTCCAGTCGCGTGCCCCCTCGAGCCACTTCCCGAACTGGCCGTCGCGAATGTGTTCCGGAATCCAGTTGATCTGCTGGTTGAGCTCGACCATGCGGTCACGGAAGTCAGTGACCCGTACGTACCAGGAGCTAATGGCGCGATAGATCACTGGCGTATCGGTTCGCCAGCAGTGGGGGTAGTTGTGGTCGTAGGTTTCGTGCCGGAGGACGACGCCGTCGGTTTTCAGCCGGGCGATGACTTCTGGGTTGGCGTCGAAGACGTTCAGGCCAACAAAATCAGTGATTTCGGCGGTGTAGCGTCCGCTCTCGTCCACCGGAACTACCAAGCTGATGCCGTTGGCTTCCGAGACGATCTGATCGTCCTCGCCGAATCCGGGAGCGATATGAACCACACCGGTGCCGTCGCCTGTCTCGACGAACCCTGCCTCGAGCACGCGAAACGCGTTCGGGTGGTCGGCGAAATAGTCGAAGAGTGGACGGTAGGTGCGGCCCGCAAGTTCGGCGCCGGTGATCGTGCCAACGACCTCGCCCTCGCCAAGCTCTCGGCTGTACGGCTCGAGGGCGGCCTCGGCAAGCACGTAGACAACACCGTCTTGTTTCACCAGGGCGTAGTTGATGTCTGGCCCGACCGCGAGTGCCAGGTTCGATGGGAGCGTCCATGGCGTGGTTGTCCATGCCAGTATCGCTGTGTCGTAGCCGGGGACGAGTGACTCGTCGAGGGTGAATCCCACCGTGAGGGCTGGGTCCTGGCGAGGCCGGGTGGCGTCATCAAGGCGAATCTCAAAGTTTGCCAGTGGCGTTTCGGCGCCCCACGAGTAGGGCATGACACGGTCTGCTTCATACAGCAGCCCTTTGTCCCACAACTGTTTGAAGGCCCACATGACCGACTCCATGTACGGAAGGTCCATGGTCTTGTAGTCGTTCTCGAAATCGACCCAGCGGGCCTGGCGTGTGACGTAGTCCTCCCATTCGGACGTGTAGCGCATCACCGATGCTCGGCAGTCGGCGTTGAAGCGATCGATGCCGTAGTCGACGATGGCCCTGCGTCCCGAGACACCGAGTTCCTTCTCGGTTTCCATCTCAGCGGGGAGGCCGTGGGTATCCCAGCCGAACATGCGCTCGACCCGATGGCCTCGCATGGTCTGGAAGCGCGGCACAACGTCTTTCACGTAACCGGTGAGCAGGTGCCCATAGTGGGGGAGCCCGTTAGCGAACGGCGGGCCGTCATTGAAGACGTACTCGCTTCCCCCGTTCGCGGTGGTCGGCCGGTTTTCGATGGATTTCTCGAACGTCTGATGCTCGGCCCAGTAGTCCAGAATTCGACGCTCAATAGCTGGAAAGTCAGCCCGGGGCGGCACCTCTGGATAGTGGGCGGAGGACGGTTTCGGCATAGCCAGTCAGGTTACCGCTGGTAGCCAGCCACGACGCTGGCTTTAGCGGTCGCCGAGCGTATTGGCCCCAAACCCGGCTTCGTCATACAATGCGCCGACCTTCTGCCAGAAAGGAGCGTCATGCCAACAGAGCGCACCTCCAAGAAGACCTCAGTCAAGAAGTCGGTGACAAAATCCTCCAAAGGTTCCGCGCCGCTCAAAAAAGCCGCGGCCAAGAAAGCGGCGGTACCGAAGGCGCCTGCCACAGGTGTGACCGAAGAGGCACCTAAAAAGAACGCAAGCGCCACCACCCAGCCCTCCGGAGCGGCTACAAAGGCGCCTACCAAGAAGGTGGCCAAGAAGACTGCCTCGTCAACGGACAGCAAGAGCGTGCAAACGAAATCTCAGGCGAAAAATCTCCCCAAGTTTCTTACAGACGATGCGTGGCTGGAATCTCAGCGCGACGAGCTCCTCGAGGAACGTCGCAAGTACACGCACAATGCTGCCCTGTTGGTGGCTGAGGCGAATGCCTTGATGGCCGATCGCGAACCTGGCGACGTCCAGTTCGACGAGGAATCTGGTGAGGGCGACACCCTTGCCGTGGAACGTGATCGCGATCTTGCCCTATCCAGCAAGGCTCTCGAGAACGTGGCGGCGATCGACGCCGCCCTGGCCCGCCTCAACGCTGGCACCTACGGCATCTGCGTCAAAAGCGGAGATATTATTCCTCGCGAACGACTCGAAGCCATCCCATGGGCCTCCAAGACGGTCGCCGCCCAGACCTCCATGTTCTGAGCAGTCTCGGCCGAGCCGTTGCCGTCGCCGCCGGCGTCGCCTTTGCCGATCAGCTCTCGAAGGTGTGGGCAACCGGACGTCTGAGTCCTGGCCCATGCACCCCCGAGAGTTGCTTCGACATCTTTTGGACCCTCCGCTTTCACCTGCACTTCAACCCGGGCGCGTCCTTTAGTACCGGTCCTGGTCTGGGGCGACTCTTTGGAGCCATCGCCATCGTGATGACGGTGGTTATCTTTCGTATGGCGGCGCAAGCAACTGATCTGCGTTCACCGCTTCTGCTCGGCGCGATCGCCGGCGGAGCTGTTGGCAATCTGATCGACCGCATCGTTCGAGCAGAAGACGGCATCTTGTCAGGCCACGTGGTCGACTTCATCGACTTCCAGTGGTGGCCGATCTTCAACATTGCCGATGCTGGCATCGTGGTCGGCGTTGTGTCGCTGATTCTGATGCAGCTGTTCTTGCCCGACGACAAAGAGGTGGTCCCGTCCGATGGCTGAGTACCGAGTTGAGGAAGAAGTTCCGGCCGCTCTCGTCGGGGAACGGGTCGATCGAGTGGTTTCGATGATGGCCGATCTGAGTCGATCTGAGGCAACCCGCCTGATCGCCGATGGTCGGGTAACCGTGAACGGGGAGGCCCCGACCAAGCCCTCAGAGCGCCTCGATCTGGGCGCCGTGGTCGCCGTCCGCGTGCCAGAGCGCTCGACCGATCTCGAGCCTGACCCAACGATCGATGTCCCGATCGTGCACATCGATGATGACGTGATCGTTGTCAACAAACCAGCAGGCCTGATTGTTCACCCGGGCTCGGGTGTCGCAACCGGCACAATGGTGCAAGGCCTCATCGCCCAGTATCCCGAC
>JBLINY010000067.1:0-25042 GCA_047638695.1 Acidimicrobiales bacterium
GGTTCTGCGCCTGCGCTTCTTCGAACGTCACTTCGTTGAGCAGCTCGTTGGTGCCCGCGACTTGGAGATCCTCGAAACTGATGCGATACCTCGTCCGCCAGTCGCCGGCGAACCGGTTACTGGCCACCGTCGTCCCCCAGAAGTCATAGGGATAGATGTCGGCCGTGACGTCAAGCCCCTCGGCTCGTCCCGACTCGAGCAACGCGATCGCCTCGTCCATCACGAACGTCCCGCCGGTCGATGCCAGATGCTCGACGTGAACCCAAACCCCGGTGTCTCGAGCGATCTGCAGAACTTCTTCGAGAGCCTCGAGGCTGGTGCCCGGACTATCAGGATCGCTATAGCGGACGTGAAAGAAGGCGCCGTGGCCCCGCTCGACGGCAACCCGAGCGAGCGCTTCCATCTCATCTCGCGAGGTGCCCGGCGAGTACTCAGGCGAGAACGACACGCCGGCCAGACCGTTGGCCAGATTGAGCCGGGTCAAGTCGGCGAACTCGGCAATCTGCTCGGAAACGAGCGAATCCTCAGGCATGACGGCCCCAACTTGCTCGTCCTCACCGCGGATGAAGTGCTGGTGCCACGCTCCACCAAAATGAACCGGCGTCTTTCCCTCGAAGTTTTGAAAGAAGGCGTTGGCGTAGTTGTTCACGCCGTGCATCGCCATGTTGGTCGTGACACCATCGGCCACCTTGAACCACACCCCGACCGGGTGGGGTTCGGCCGAGAGAATGTCGATGAAGCCCGGAGCGACAACCTGGCCGGCGGCATCGATCACCTGAGCGCCACGCAGACCCGGCCCGACGGCTGTAATGCTTGCGCCTGTCATGCCCACATCGGCGATTCCGTCGAACCCGGTGTCGGGGTCGATCACTCGGCCATTGGCTATGACGATGTCGTGGAGCTGGTCGGGTGCATCTGCTATCTCAGTGCCAGGGAGCGGATCAGGCCCAGTCCGCACCGCATCCTCGACGGGATCACCTGCGTCGGCGGGCTCGGCCGACGGCACCGAGCCCAGTTCGCGAAGCAAACCAACGTTGGTGACGCCGAAGCCCAGGGCCACCAGGAACTTTCGGCGCGTGTTCGAGTGAGGCCGCCCCGAAGGCTGGTGAGGATCGGGCCTAGTCATGAGGCCGCAAGGTTAGTTCGGGCCGAGGTCGACGCCGCGCCGGCTGCGGTTGGTCATCATGTCGTTAAGGACAGCAGCGACCAGCATTCGACCTGGCAGATCGAAGTGAAGCATGGCGGTGTCACACAGAACCGATGGTGTTGGTAGCTGGGACATGAGCCAACGGCAGAACGAACCAGCATCGAACCACGTCGCCAACTCGGTTGAACAATGGCCGACATGAAGCGACCCGCGAGCAGCAGCCACTCGAACACCTTCCCAGCTGGTTGCGACCGCGTGATCGCGGTGGCGCTGTAACAGCAGGTCGAGGACGGCGATATCTGAACGACCGACGACCTCACGCCAATCAATAGCGGGGTGCCACGAGGCCAGCTCGGCTGCATCCACATCGGCGGCGATGCCAGACAGATCGTCAAGCCAAGCGGCGGCCCAATACCAACCAATCGGGATGTTGGCAGGGTCAGTTGGCAGTCGCAGGGCCCGCCGCATGGCATCGGGCACCAAACCCTCACCGCCCTCTTGGAAGTCAGCGGAGGCGATGTAACGACTCGATTCCATACAGATGCTGCTGGAACCATCTGCCATAACGATCTGCACAGCCAGGGCCTGCGTTCCCGGCGCCAGATGATCGTCGCGACGCGAACCCCCAACAGATGAGGCAACCTGGCCGGATGAAGCAGCTGGGCCTGCTGAAATGACGCGGCCAGGCGACAACACCGCCAGGCCGAGCGAGTCGACCCGACAGGTGGTGCCGAGCAGCCATGTCGCGGGGTGATGGTCGCCCAGAGGCAGAGCAACGCCATCGTTGGCCGTGCTGAGGTCAAGCAAGATGCTCTGGGATCGGACGGCGCTCGCGGCAAGCACCATGTGATGGGCCACCAACGGATGGACGGGGCGTCGAAAACGAGAAGAGGGCGGGCGAGAAAAGGACATGGTCGGCTCCAGAGGTGAAAAGAGTGCTCCGGGGCCGGGGCCGCCAACGACCGGATCGACCGATCGGAGCCAGTCTAGAGGGCCAAGGCAGTTGTCGACCTAGACGTTCCCATCAGGAGTACGCTCGCTCCCGTGGCCAACGAGCTGCCAGCCCTCTACAAACTCGGCATTGTCGGTGCCGGCCAGATTGCCCGGATGACACACCAGGCAGCCGTCAAGCTCGGTATCACACCCCGACTCCTCGCCGAGGACCTGGGTGATTCGGCCGCGCTCGCCGCTCCCGATGCCGTCTTCAGCCACCCGGATGCGCTCGCCGCGTTCGCCGAGTCGTGTGAGGTCATCACGTTCGAGCACGAACGACTCGACCTTGGGTTGCTTCAGCGGCTCGAGGATGCTGGCGTACTTATCCGGCCTGGCACAAAGACGGTTCGAGCCGCGTTCGACAAGATGCACCAGCGGCGGGTGCTACTGAATCGAGGGCTTCCGGTCCCGGTGTTCACCGAGCTCAGGGGCCCCGACGATGTCCTGGACTTTGCGACCGTTTACGGCTGGCCACTCGTCATCAAGTCAGTACGAGCAGGCACTCGAAACCAAGTCGGCGTCTGGATCGTCGAGAGTCAGGGCGAAGCCTTACGGGTGATGGCCGAACAAAATGGCCGCCAGCTGATGATCGAGGACTACAAGTCGATCGTGAAGGAACTGGTCGTGCTCGTGGTTCGCCGCCCCGGGGGTAGCGCCCGTTGCTATCCGGTGGTCGAGGTAGTCAACACCGATGGGATCTGCCGCGAGATCCGAGCACCAGCTGCCATTGGCCATCGAGTCGCCACGGAAGCCCGCGAGCTGGCGCTGAAGCTGGCTGATGAATTCGATGCCGTTGGTGTTTTGGCCGTTGAGCTCTTCTTGACCACGGAGGGTCTCGTTATCAACGAACTGGCGGCCCGACCACACAACGCAGGCCATGTCACCATCGAAGGGGCGGCAACCTCACAGTTCGAGAATCATGTACGGGCTGTGCTCGACCTGCCGCTCGGGCCAACGTGGGCGACCTCTCCGGCCGTCGTCACCATCAACGTCATCGGAGGCATGGACTTGGTCGACCCTGCCCATCACCTGAGCGAGGCCCTCAGCGTCGACGGAGTTCATGTTCACCTCTATGGCAAGGAACCTAGGGTTGGCAGCAAACTAGGGCACGTGACAGCCCTGGGTGACGACCTCGAACATGCCCGTGACCTAGCCCGACGAGCCGAAGCGGCGCTGCACGGCCGAAGAGCGTGGTGACGTCGATGCCGGCAAATCTCACCGTGATCGAGCATCCCCTGGTTGCTGACAAGATCGCCCGGCTTCGCGATGTCGACACCGATCCCGCGCTGTTTCGCCGCCTCTGCCAAGAGGTCACTGTGCTAACGGCCTACGAGGCCCTGCGCGACCTGTCGACCAAGACCACCACGGTTGAAACACCGATCACCACGGCCGATGTCGAGGTGTTGGCCGGTCCTGAGCCGGCGGTCGTTGGCATTCTTCGTGCCGGCCTGATCATGGTCGAAGCCATCCTGTCGTTGGTTCCTGAGGCTCGGGTGGGACACATTGGACTCTTTCGCGATCCCGAAACTCATCAACCGGTTGAGTACTACCGAAAGCTGCCGCCAGCACTCGACCAACGAGAGATCATCCTGGTCGATCCCATGCTGGCGACCGGCGGCAGCGCAGCGGCAGCCATCACCCAGCTGAAAGAGGCCGGCGCCCAGCGCGTGCGCCTCATCTCGATCATTGGCTGCCCTGAGGGGGTGGCTGCGGTGCACGCTCAGCACCCGGACGTCGCCATCACCCTTGCTGCTCTTGACGAACGACTCAACGAGAAGGCCTACATCGTGCCCGGGCTCGGAGATGCCGGCGACCGCATCTACGGCACGCTCTAAGCGGGAGCTCGACTGCCGATGAGCTACTCATGACCGACGCCGACATCCCCTGGGACGAACTGCGGGCTGCGGCTGCGCTAGCTGCGGTCAACGCCTACGCCCCATATTCCAACTTCAGTGTCGGTGCAGCGGCTCTCACTACCGATGGTCGCATCGTTACTGGTTGCAACGTCGAGAATGCCTCCTATGGCCTGACGCTCTGCGCCGAGTGCAGCCTCGTATCGGCCCTGGTCGGCTCGGGTGGCGGCCTTCTCAGGGCCGTGGCGGTCGTATCGGGCTCGGGCGATCCCTGCACTCCGTGCGGCCGGTGCCGCCAGCTCCTCTTCGAGCACGGCGGCGCCGACTGCCTGGTCGAGGGCGATGGTCAGATTCGCACCGTGGCCGAGCTACTTCCCGGGGCGTTCGGGCCCGACCGAATGAACGACGGTTAATAGCTGCCCGGCGTGAATTCAAGCGTGCCGTTCACCAGCGGTGTGCGCACGATGACATCCCGTGGGGTCACGTCCATCGTGGCCCCCTCGATACCGGTGAGGTACCACAGCCGCGGCTCGACGTCGGCTATCCGGAACTCGGTTGACTTCGTCGGGTCCTCCTTGAGGGGTGCAACGGTGAGATAGAGGGCGCCACGTTCCCAGACAGCCCTGGTGAGGGCGACCTTTGGGAAGTCGACATCGACAACCTGCGGGCACGGCTCGAGTGGGGCGGCCGATAGCTGTTCCCACCGTCCGGGCCCGGCGGCCTCGGCCGCGGCGAGAAACGCGTTGAACTGACCGCGCGGATGAGGCTCGTTTAGACCCATCCCCCACGTGAATTCGCCCCGATCGTGATCCCACGTGGGCTCGTAGGACGTTTCGATGGCGTCGACCAAGCGAGCCTCAAGCTCGCTCAGTTCCCACTCGCGGGCCAAAACCAACGACGACCCATAGGCGCGACTGGCGCGAAGCGGCAGCTTTAGGTCGGAATGAAGACCGGCCGAGGAGCACGCGGCATCAAAGAGCCGGCGCGAATCGTCGACCATCTGTGGCGCGCCGTAGAACGATGTCGTGAGGGCCGCACTGACCGGCAGACGGTGATGCACATCCAGCTGCGGGTCGTAGTAGAAGGTCGTTGACTCTGGTGGCCCCTGACGGTCAAGGTCGAGGTAGTGCTCTCGGGCGTAGGTCCACCACGGCTCAAAGGCTTGTCGGTGAAAGTCCGTTCCGTATCGGTTGTCGTGAAGCCTCAGACCGAGGCCAGCTCCAGCCAGTCAAAATGGCCAGACCTTGGTGTTCTCTCAATGACCGCCAATGGGTGCGGCTAGCCATTGTTCGGTGAGGGTTTCAGCAATCTCGGTATGGGTCCAGGTAAAGGTGTTTTCACCGTCACGGATCATGTCGAACGGCTGGTTCCACCGATCGCTGGGGTCGATCATCGACCGGATGCCGAGCAGCACCAGAAAGAACCCTTTGTAGAACAACATGCCGTCGGCAGCGACAGGATCCATTTGGACTCCCCACGGCTCGACACCGTTGGCGGTCCATCCCGGCACGTCATACTTTCCCCAGAGCTCGGGCGGAATGAACGGCCGATAGCTGTCGGGGTAGTTGGCTTGGTCCGGATCTTTGCCGAACTGGGTGAGCCAATCGGCGGCCGACCACCAGCTGGTGTGGCGCTCGATCAGCTGGTCGAGGATGGTCACATACCGTTCGGTCCAGGCCGGCGTGCGATGCGCCATGAGACCCAGGGCATACGACGAGTCGACGAGATCGAAGCGGTGCCAGCTCGCCATCGGGGGATCAGACCTATCGTCCCAATGAGGATGCGGTCGACCATCGCGATTCCAGTTGTCGGCGGTGCTGGCCTTCCGATCGAGGTAGCGCAACCAACCCAACGATCGTTCAGACAGTCCTTGTTCAGAGAGTGCCACGTATGCACCGTAGTCACGTTCTCGCCTCTCGATGCCACCTCGGACTGCAGTTCACCAAGGCCCAAAAGGGCGGTCTGGACAAGGCGTCTAGCCTGCGACCCATGCGCTACGGCATCAAAACCGCACCCCAACACTGCACTTGGCAAGAGATGCTCGATATTTGGACGTTCGCCGACGAGGCGACCGTGTTCGAGTCGGCCTGGAATTTCGACCACTTCTACCCTTTGGTCGGCGACACCACGGGGCCATGTTTGGAAAGTTGGGTCTCGCTGACTGCCCTCGCCCAGGCGACCCAACGGATTCAGGTTGGCTGCATGGTGAATGGCATTCACTACCGCCACCCTGCGCTGGTGGCCAACATGGCGGCAACACTCGACATTGTTTCGAATGGCCGCTTCCAGCTCGGTCTCGGCGCTGGCTGGCACGAGGAAGAATCGGCAGCGTACGGCATCCCGCTCGGATCGTTGAGCGAACGGATGGATCGCTTTGACGAGGGCGTCGAGGTCGTGTCGAGTCTGCTCACCAATGAGACCACGACGTTTCATGGCCGCTACTTCAACATCACCGATGCCCGCTGCGAACCAAAGGGACCTCAGCAGCCACGGCCGTCAATCGTGATTGGCGGTGGTGGTGAGAAACGGACACTTCGCACCACGGCTCGCTGGGCCGACCACTGGAACCTGTCGTTCGCAACGCCGGAACGCTTCGCCCGGAAGTACCAGGTGCTCCTCGGCCACTGCGAGGCGGTGGGGCGAAACCCCGCCGACATCGAAACATCGGTGCAGATCGCCTTCGAAGCCGATCAGTCGCCCCAAGAAGCGGTTGAGCAATCGGCCGCATTGTTCGAGGCGGGTGTCGACATCGTGGTGTTCACGCTGCGGACGCCCTACCGGGTACCGACCGTCGAGGCCTTAGCCGAAGCTCTCAAATAGACGGCTCGGTCGACGGCTCTCTCAGCTGACTCCCGCTGCCGACTCTCCTCACTAACGTTCTCTACCAGCTGAACTCTCTTAACCAACTGAAAACTGCTTCAGCAGGCCGGGGAGTTCGCTGATGGAGGCCAGCTCGGTCCAGCCGACTCGCTCACAGTCGACGTGTTCATGGCCCCAGGTCACGTGATACGGCACGTGCACTGCATTGGCACCCAACTCGAGAACAGGCAGCACATCGGATCGAACCGAGTTGCCGACCATGAGAAACTCATCCGGGGTGACGACCATGCGGTCGAGCACTCTCTGGTAGTTGGCCCGCGCTTTTTCGCTGAGAATCTCCACCACCTCGAATCGTTCGGCCAACCCAGACTCGGCCACCTTTGACTCCTGGTGGAACAGGTCGCCCTTCGTAATCAAGGCCAAGCGATACGACCCCGCCAGCTGATCAAGCGCATCAACGACACCGGGGAGTAGGTCAACCGGATGATCCAGCATCTCCTTGCCCCATTCAATGATCTGCTCGATCGCTGTGGCGGAGACTTCTCGGCCGCTGGCTTCGATCGCTGTTTCGACCATCGACAAGGTGAACCCCTTGATGCCATAGCCGAAGATCCGCAGGTTCGAACGCTCGCGCTCAAGCAGACGTTCAGCCGTTTCGTCCGGACTAAGCCAGGGCTCGAGCAGCTCTTGAAAGCGTACTTCGGTGACGGCAAAGTGGTTCTCTGAATGCCACAGCGTGTCGTCGGCGTCGAACCCGATCGTGGTGATAACCATTGGACCTGCCAAGCATACTGATATCGGTACCCTTGGGTATGGATCAACTCACCCACGACGTGGTTCGCAAGGCGCCAAAGGTGCTGTTGCACGATCACCTCGATGGCAGCATGCGTTCGAATTCGGTGATCGAATTGGCCGCCGAACAAGGCTACACCGGGCTGCCAACCACCGATCCCGACGACCTCGCCCGTTGGTTCACACGCGGCGCCGACCGTCGGAACCTGGAGCTCTACCTCGAGACGTTCGCCCACACGGTCGCCGTCACCCAGACACGCGACGGACTGATGCGCGCCGCTGCCGAATCGGCCGAGGACATGGCCGACGACGGCATCGTGTACGCCGAGGTCCGCTTTGCTCCCGAGCTCCACACCGACGCCGGGCTCAGTCTCGACGAGGTGGTCGAAGCCGTCCTCGAGGGTTTCCGAATCGGCTCTTCGGGCCGAAACATCACGATTGGTGTGTTGTGCACGGCCATGCGAACGGCTGCCCGTTCGCTCGAGATTATTGACTTGGCGCTACGCCATCGCGATGACGGCGTCGTTGGCTTCGATATCGCCGGCGCCGAAGCCGGCTTTCCTCCCAGCCGACATCTCGATGCCTTCCAATTGGCGATGCGAGAGAACTTCCACATCACTATTCACGCCGGTGAGGCCTTCGGCCTTCCTTCCATCGCCGAGGCGCTGCACTACTGCGGAGCCGAGCGCCTCGGTCATGGCGTTCGCATCGTCGACGACATCACGCTCGACAACGATGGCAAGGCCACCCTCGGTCGTTTGGCGGCCTATGTGCGCGACCGTCGGGTGCCTCTCGAGATGTGCCCAACCTCAAACGTGAACACGGGCGCGGCGGCGTCGATCGAGGAGCATCCGATCGGCCTCCTGAAACGGCTCCGATTTCGGGTAACGGTAAACACCGACAATCGATTGATGAGCGACGTTTCGCTCTCAGATGAATTTCTGAAGCTCAACCAAGCCTTCGGGTACGACCTCGACGACATGGAGTGGCTCACGCTGAATGCCATGAAGAGCACCTTCTGGCCATTTGAGCAGCGGCTCCGCATCATCAACGAGATCATCAAGCCCGGTTACGCCACACTCCGAGCCTCCGAGCTTTGACCGATCCCGAATCGGATCTCGAACCAGCGGCCAGCGATACAGCCGCTGCCGTCGAGCTACGGGGCCTCGTGCGCACCTTCGGTGACAAACGTGCGGTGGACGGTCTCGACCTCCGTGTTCCTCGCGGCACGTTCTTTGGACTGGTCGGCCCAAACGGGGCCGGCAAGTCAACAACGCTCAAGATCGCAACCGGACTGCTGCGTCCAGACAGCGGACAGGCGATCGTGAACGGCGTCGATGTTTGGAGCGATCCTCGAAGGGTGAAGGCCACGATCGGCGTCGTGCCGGAAGACCTCCGCTTGTTCGAGCGGCTGACCGGCCGCGAGTCGCTTGAATACGTCGGTCTGCTGCGAGGGCTCGAGCGAGCTGAGGCCATACGCCGATCGGACGAGCTGTTGAGTTTGCTCGGGCTGGACGAGGCAGCCGGCCGACTGGTGCTCGACTATTCCTCGGGCATGCGCAAGAAGATTGCGTTGGGTGCGGCCATCTTGCACCGGCCCAACGTGCTCTTTCTGGATGAACCGTTCGAATCGGTCGACCCCTTGTCGGTCCGGCTGCTGCGAGCCCTGCTGGAACGCATGGTCGCCGGAGGCGCCACCGTCGTCTTCTCGAGCCATGTAATGGAGGTGGTCGAACGGCTCTGCGACCACGTTGCCGTCATCCACGCTGGACGGGTCGTCGCCGGCGGACCAATGAAAGCGCTCATCGGCGATGGCAGGCTCGAGGACGTCTTCGTCGACGCAGTCGGCGGAGATCAAGCCCTGGTCGAGCAAGCACTCGACAACGCCGACTGGCTCATATGAACCGCTCGGTCGATGCTGTCAGGATCTTCGTCAGCCTGAAGGCCCGACTGCTTCGCAATTCACTTCGGGGTTCGGGCGGCTTTGGTCTCGTGGTGTTCACCTTTGTGGCTATGACAGCCAGCGTGGTGGCAACGCTCACCGTGTGGCAAGCAACACCCGACGACCGAGCCATCGCTGGTCCAGCCATTGGCGGCATGCTTGTTCTCGCCTGGACCTTCGCTCCGGTTCTCTTCGGTGCCAGCGATGAGACTATCGACACCACTCGATTGGCCATGTTCCCACTGCCTGCCAGGCAGTTGACCATCGGACTCGCCGCCGCCGGCTTAGTCGGCCCCGGACCCATCGCGGCTGCAATCCCGCTGCTGGGCATGGCTCTTCTGGCTCCGTCACCGCTGGCCATCGCGCTCAGCGCGATGGCGGCGATCGCAACGGTCCTCACCGCCACCAGCACCTCGCGCTGGTTGCTCACTGCGCTGGGGGCAAAGCTCCGCCAGCGACGCTCCCGTGACCTGGCAACCCTGCTCGCCGGACTTGGCGCCGGCCTTTTTGGCCTCACATTGCAATATCTGTCGCGAGTCGGCGACGGCATCGGTCGGGACGAGCTGTCTGCCGTCGGATCGGTACTGCGCTATACGCCGTTCGGCTGGAGTGGCGATGCAATAGGGCGAGCGGCAACCGGAGCGCTGCTCATTCCCGCGGTCGAGATCATCGCCACCGCTGGCTTCGTGGCCGTCGTGCTGTTCCGGTGGAACACCACGCTGGAGCGTGCGCTCACCGAGGTAGACGAGGGAGGTACCAGCGACCAGCTCGGGGGCAGCCTCCTCACCCGCGCCGGTCTCCTCGGCACCGTCGACCTGAGGCTCGCCGCCGTCGCGGCCAAGGAACGGCGCTACCTCTTCCGCCATCCCCGCTACCGAGTTCAGGTTTTGAGCCAGGGCACCGTCCTGCTCATTGGCGGCGCACCTTTCATCGGTGCTGTCGCGGCCCGGGACCCCGCTGCTGTGTTGCTTGGATGCATCCCGGCGCTGACGGCCGGCATCACCGGATCGAACCTGCTTGGTAGCGATGGTCGAGCCCTTTGGGCCGAAGCCTTGGCCCTCCCATCGCTGCGATCCATCTTGCGCGGACGGTCACTCGCGTTCGTCGCCATCGGGCTCGGTGCCGCAACAGTCCTGACACTCGGAGTTGCGATCTGGACCGGCGGCTGGCGTTTTGTCCCGGTGGCCCTTGGCGCCGCGACCGGAATGGCCTTTGCCGGAGCAGGTGTCGGCGCCTACACCTCGACCCTGGCTCCCACGCTCCTTCCCGATGACAACAACCCGAATCCTTTTGCGTCAAGAGCCCCGGGCGGCGGCTGCCTGAACGGCCTGGCAACGGGTGTCGGGGTCGGCGTCGGCCTCGTTGTCGCAGCACCACTTCTCACCGGACTGGCGCTCGCCAACGGCCGTCTGTGGCCGGGGATCCTCACCGCGCTTCTCGCACCCCCGTACGGCGTCGCCGTTTGGCTCTTCACCACCCGTGCAGCGGCCCGACGTGCCGACCGACGGACACCGGAACTTCTCCTAACGCTCTCCTCCCACTGAGCCTTCCCCCAGCCCCTTGCCGCTGAGCGCTCGCACGGCACTCAGCGTCGATACGAGGTGCGGACACGATGAGCTAGTTCAAGCTCGCGTCGGTCGGGAAGTGGGCGTACCACTGCAGCTCGCCGCCGCTTCGTCGCAGTACGCGGGTCCAAAGCTGGTCAGGATCGGTGCAGAACACGTCGTCGAGGGTGGCATCGGCGAGCCACCAGGCCTTGCTGGCCAATTCGCCCTCGAGCTGTCCGCCGCTCCATCCCGCATAACCGGCGAACAGGCGAACTTCTTCAATACCCGCACCCCGCGCCAGCTCGACCTGTTCATCGAGATCGACGGTGTGCAGACCTAGAGGTAGCGAACCAGCCGTCGCAGAGCGGCCGAGGGCGATCAGCCCATTCCGCTCGACCGGGCCTCCAGCAAAGATGAAGCTCGGAGTGGAGGCGACCTCGGCCCAACGAGGAAAGGGGTCTTCAACACTGAGGCCGGATGGACGGTTGAGCACGATGCCGAACGCACCGGCCTCGTTGTGCTCGAGCAACAACGAGATCGTGCCATCGAAGTTGGGATCATAGAGGTCAGGGCGTGACACCAACAGCCGGCCCTCGAGAGAGGAGCTCACCCCCCTAACGTTAGCGGCAGCGCACTCCGGCAACGTGATGAAGCCGCTAGCTGAGCACCCCGCGTCTCGAGCAGGTGATGCGAGAGAGTGTCGCGATCAGGTAACGCGTGCGACAATGGGGACATGAATGCACGCCAGGAATGGGAAGAACAGTTCAACGCCTCTCCACTTCGGGAGGGCTCGTTCGAAACTATGTCCGGTGTCCCGGTCGATGCCGTCTACGGACCTGACGATGGCGAGTTCCCTGGTCAGTATCCGTATACCCGTGGCATTCACGCGTCGATGTACCGGTCGCGCATGTGGACCATGCGCATGTTCGCCGGTTTCGGCACAGCCGAAGACACCAACGGCCGTTTCAAACAGATCTTGGCCAACGGCGGCGACGGCCTCTCGACCGCGTTCGACTTGCCGACCCTTATGGGCCGAGACTCCGACGACCCGTTCTCGCTCGGTGAAGTTGGCAAAGCCGGCGTAGCCGTCGACACCCTGACCGACATGGAAGACCTCTTCGCCGACATTGACCTGGGCGCGGTGTCGACGTCAATGACCATCAACTCTCCGGCACCAATCCTGCTGGCCATGTACGTCGCAGTGGCAGAGCAGGCGGGCACCGCACGCGCCGGTCTCGCCGGCACAATTCAGAACGACATTCTGAAGGAGTACCAGGCTCAGAAGGAGTACATCTTTCCTCCGCGTCCGTCGATGCGATTGATCTCCGACATGGTCAAGTACTGCGGAGCCGAGATGCCGCGGTGGAACCCCATCTCGATCTCCGGCTATCACATTCGTGAGGCTGGCTCGACGGCGGCAGAAGAGCTGGCCTTCACCCTTGGCAATGGCTTTGCCTACGTCGAAGCGGCCGTGGCCGCCGGTCTCGACGTCGATGAGTTTGCTCCCCGTCTGTCGTTCTTCTTCAACAGCCACATCGACTTCTTCGAAGAAATCGGCAAACTTCGGGCCGCTCGCCGCATCTGGGCCCGATGGATGAAGGATGTCTACGGTGCGACCTCAGAACGCTCGTTGAAGATGCGTTTCCATACCCAAACCGCCGGTGTGTCGCTATCGGCTCAGCAGCCCGAGATCAATATCGCCCGCGTCGCCATCCAAGCTCTGGCCGGTGCACTCGGGGGAACCCAAAGTCTCCATACCGATAGCTACGACGAAGCGTTGGCTCTACCTACCGAGAAGGCAGCCCGCATCGCCCTTCGCACCCAGCAGATCGTGGCCCACGAAACAGGCGTCGCCGACGTCGCCGATCCCCTCGGCGGCAGCTACTTCGTCGAAGCCATGACCGACGAGATGGAGCGACAGGCCGAGGAAATCTTCGAAAAGGTGAAGGAGATGGGCGACGGCTCGATGCTCGAAGGCACCTACCGAGGTATCGAGGACGGCTGGTTCCAGGGGCGCATTGCCGATTCGGCGTATGCATTCGAACGCAAGATCAACGACGGCTCTCGCACCATGGTCGGAGTCAACGACTTCACCGACGGCGATGAGGGCGGGAAGAACATTCTCTACATCGGGCCCGAGGTCGA
The DNA here is from genome assembly GCA_047638695.1 of Acidimicrobiales bacterium. GTDB lineage: Bacteria > Actinomycetota > Acidimicrobiia > Acidimicrobiales > SZUA-35 > JAHECQ01. Next base: position 13,240 of record JBLINY010000067.1, read on the forward strand.
AGAACGCCAGCTCAAGCGCTTGGCCAATGCCAGGTACGACCGCAACGACGCAGCCGTCACCGACTCACTGGCGGCCATCACCAAGGCTGCCGCCGACCCAACGATCAACACCATGGGTCCGATTCTCGAAGCTGTTCGGGCCTATGCCTCGGTCGGCGAAATCATCGGAGCGCTCGAAGTCGAGTTCGGACGCTGGGAAGAACAAGCATCGATCTAGTGCCATCGCTGGCTTGGCGTCGGCTGGTGCCTTAGACGGAACCAGCGGCGCCGATGTTTCTAGGCTGATGTTTCTAGGCTGATGCTGACGCTGCGGCTCTAACGGCGGCCGCGACCTCTTCCGCCGATGCACCGGGGTGCATAATTTCGGCAACGCCTGCATCAAGTAGCCGTTGAATGTCTTGCTCGGGGATGATGCCGCCCACAACGACCGGGATCGGCGCACCCTGCTCGGCCAAGAGGTCGACGACCCGCGGGGCCAAGACCATATGGGCCCCCGACAGCATTGACAGACCGATGACATCGACGTCTTCGTCGATGGCTGTCGCCGTTACCATCTCGGGTGTCTGGCGGAGGCCGGTGTAGACAACCTCCATCCCGGCATCTCGCAGGATGCGGGCCACGATCTTCACACCTCTGTCGTGGCCGTCGAGGCCGACCTTGGCCACAAGGACACGGAGCGTTTCACCAGTCGATTCCACAGTGCAGAGCGTACCTGGGTTGCCACGTGACACATAGACGGGAGCCCGTACACTAAGGACATGCGAGTCGTGCCCAAAGCAAACGATATCTGCTGGTGTGGCAGCGGCCGGAAGTTCAAACGGTGCCACAAGGATTCCACCGATGCCGTTCGGGCCGGCCGGGTGTCCCCACTTCGACCGGTGCCCGACACGATTGCCAAACCAATGTGGGCAGAGGGCGGCCTTCTCGAAAAGTGGGACGAGCCTCGGGTGAAATCTCCCGATGTCATCGAGCGAATGCGGCTAACGGGCCTTGAAGCCGCTGACACCCTGGCCTATCTCGGCACGCTGATTGCTCCCGGCGTCACGACCGAAGAGATCGACATTGCCTGCCACGAGCGTGCCCTCTCGGTAGGTGCCTACCCGAGCCCGCTCGAATATCCGGGCGGAGCCAACGCCTTCCCGAAGTCGGTTTGCACCTCGGTAAATGAAGTGATTTGCCACGGCATCCCCGACGACCGGGAACTGCGCGATGGCGACATCATCAACTGCGATGTGACCCTGTACAAGCGAGGAGTCCACGGCGACACGAATGCGACGTTCTTCGTCGGAGCTGTGGATGAGCTATCGCGCCGGCTGGTGACGGTCACCCGCGACTGCACGATGAAGGGCATCGAAGCGGCGCAACCGGGAGGCAAGATCAACGACATCGGACGGGCCATCCAGACGCATGCCGAAGAAAACAACTTTGGTGTCGTTCGCGACTTCGTCGGCCATGGCATCGGCGAGCAGTTCCACACCGACTTGCAGGTGTGTCACTACTACCACCCCAAGCTGGATGATCCCATCGAGCCCGGCATGACCTTTACCATCGAGCCAATGATCACCGCCGGTTCGTGGCGGGCCCAGATGTGGCCTGACGGCTGGACGGCCAGCACCACCGATCGCAGTCGCACAGCGCAGTTCGAACACACCATTCTCATCACTGACGATGGCCCCGAAATCCTCACGACCCCCACCGACACCTCCCTCCACCCCTTCTGGGCCCTCTAATAAACTCCAATCATGCGGCCGGCCAGGGCCAACACCGATACAACCAGCACAGGCTTGATGAGCTTCTCGCCCCCGGTCACGGCCAGCTGCGAGCCGCCGTAGCCACCGATGGCCATGCCAGCCGAGAGCACAGCGGCTGGGCCCCAGCGGACCTGGCCCTGGGCTACAAAAATGGCAACTGCAACAACGGAAACGCCAAGGATCACAAACGTCTTTATGGCGTTGGCCTTTACCAGGTCGAACCCGGCCCGGCTGAGGACGAGCAGCAGAATAAGTCCAACACCGGCTTGGATGGCACCGGCGTAGATCCCCACACCGAAGAACACCACAGCGGTCACCCACATGGGCCACGGTTCGTCATTCGATTTGGTCTTGGGCTTCCAGATCGAGAGGGCCAGCAAGGGAATCATCAAGAAGCCGAAGATGCGTTCGAATAGTTTGTCGTCGATTTGGGAGACGACCGCCGCACCGACGAGTCCGCCCACCAACGTTGGCACGAGCACCTGAAGGGTCTCGGCCTTGCTGCCGATGCCCCGCTTGGCGTAGCCATAACCGGAGCTGGCGTTTTGGATCAGCACGGCCACTCGGTTCGTGCCGTTGGCGAGCAGACCCTCGACCCCGCCGAGTGAGAGAAGGGGAACGGTGAGCAGCGACCCCCCGCCGGCCATCGAATTGATCAAGCCGGCAAAGACGCCGCCAGCAAAGATGAGCACGGCGTCCAAACCATCCATTCCGAACATTCGCGAGGACGTTACCCCCGCCGGGCCTCTCCTGGCGCGACACTGGCAGGATGCGGAAAGGCCTCGCCGGACTCATACTGGGACTCTCACTGATTGTCGCGTCGGTCAGTTGGTCGGGGTTCGTGATGACCCGCACCGTGCTCGACCCAAGCCGATCGGAACGCTTGGCCGATCAGATGCTCGACAATGAGGTGCTACGCAGCGCGCTGGTGGGCCGACTGTCGGACGCTCTCGGCGCTGCCCTCCCAGCCGATGTCCCTGTTCCCCGCCAACAGCTAGAGCAAGCGGCCAACGCCGCTTTGGAGGATGAGCGGGTCGAGAAGCTGGTGCGCGACGGCATTGTTCGGGTGCACCAAAACGCGCTCGAGGGAAACAACGAACCGATCACGATCGATGCCGCTGCACTCGGCGCCGCCAGCCGCGCATCACTGATCGAGGTTCGACCGGAATTGGCGGCGGTACTGCCGGAAGCGCCAGCAGTCGAGATCGATCTACCAACGGGGGGCCTCAGCTGGCTGGGTAGCGTCAGACGCACGGTCAACCGTTTCACCGCGGTGCTGGGACTGATCGCTGCAGCGGGGGCGCTATCGGCGCTTCTCATCACCAAGGACCGTCCTGGTGTCCTGCGTCGAGTCTCGATCTGGGCGTTCGGGGCCGCTGCTTTCTGGATGGTGGTGGGGTACGGCATTCCGTTCCTGGCCAAAACCCTCGCCCCCTCATCAAGTGCCATCATCGCCGCCATCGTCGATGTCTTCTTCGGAGCCATGATTCCACCCGCCATCATGATGGCCGTGTTCGGCGCCGCCCTTCTGGGACTCTCCCTGTTGTGGTCGACAATGGCGGCTCGCCAGCCGGCCACTCTCCTCCAGCCTGCAGGGCCTGGAGGTCGCGGTCACAACCCTTCCACCGGGGCCGAAGCCCGTCCCGAACCCCGCCGAGGCGGACATACCTCGAACGTCAGAACGGCCACGCCAACTCAAGTGTCTCGAGCTGCCCATGAAGCCCCGGCTCCGGTCGATCCAACCGAAGTGTTCGCCGCCCATTCACCCGACCCCGGTGACAATTGGGATGCGGTAGCACCACTACCGGAGGAACCGGCGACACCCACCTGGGTCGAAGGGGTTGGCTATGTCAAGGCTGACCCTGCTGATTCTGGGCCTGTTAATTCTGGGCCTGTCGATTCTGAACCAGCTGATTTTGGGCCTGTCGACTTCGGGCCTGTTGACTTCGGGCCTGTTGACTTCGGGCCTGTTGACTTCGGGCCTGTTGACTTCGGGCCTGGTGACTCCGGGCCTGTTGACTTCGGGCCTGGTGACTCTCAGCGAGCGCCGGACCCGGGCAACGACGTCAGCTGACGGTCGATCCACTCGATCATCTCGGTCATCACGTCGTCCTGCTCGGGTTCGTTGAACGACTCGTGCCGCACGCCGGGCCAGACACGGCGCTCAACACTGGGCACTCGGGCTAAACCATCGGAAGCGTGCAGCGGTACGAGCCTGTCGATCTCGCCGTGCAGCACATAGGTGGGCACCACCACCCGATCGACGGCGGCCGAGGTTGCCTTCATCGCCTGGAAGATTTCGTAGCCGAGGCCTGCGGTGGCACCGGCGATCACGAGTGTGTCGTCGACGTACGCCTTTTGCACGGCGAGGTCACGTGAGAGCAAGTCGCTGTCGATCTTGGCCGGAATGAATAGCCGCGGGAACAACCGCCCTATGACTGGCGCCAGGAGTCGCTGCCAGGCCGGCACGTCAGCAGCGAGTGCCGGGGCGCTGAGCACAGCGAGATCAGGGCCGGTGCGGTCGGAGACGAGGTGGGCCACAGACATCAGACCACCCAATGAGTGTCCGATGAGAATCGTCGGAACCCCGAGTTCACGGCGTTCAGCTAGCCGATCCTCGATGTCATCGACGTATTGATCGAACGAGTCGACGTAGGCCCGCCTACCACCCGATTGCCCGAAACCCCGGTTGTCATAGGCGAGCACGTCGAATCCAGCGGCAGCAAGACGCGCTCCAACGTGGAGATAACGGCCGGAGTGCTCGCCGATCCCGTGCACCAGCAACACCGCAGCGCGGGGCGATGAAACTTGCCAGCGGCGCTGAAGCTGCGACAAGCCGTCCCGTGTCACTTCGAACGAGGTCACCGGTTCGCTACTCATGTGACCAACCTATTCCGTTGCCCGGCGGCCACCACGGGCAGACTAGAGCGGTGTCGGTACTCTCTCGCCTCCCAACCCCGATCCTTGTAGCCGTCGGAGCCGTCGGTGGCACCGCGATCCGATGGACGATAGAAACAGCGACCGATGCGAGCGCGGCCACGCTGGTGCTCAACGTGCTTGGATCGCTCCTGCTCGGCTGGCTGGCTGCAGTCGCTCACTCCACTCCCGGGTGGTTCCTGGCTGGTGTGGGATTCGCTGGTGGTTTCACCACCTTCTCGACCTTTGCCGTCGATGTCGCTCGCCGGCTCGATGGCGGCGACTCAGCAGGCGGCGTCGGTCTACTGGTTCTCACCGTCTCGCTCACCGTCGTTGGCGCTGCGGTGGGCTTCAAGGTCGGGGAACAGGCTTGATCGTTCTTGTACTTTCAGCAGCCGCAGCGGGAGCCGTCGTCCGGTGGCTGCTCGGAACAAAGTTGAATGGCCAGTTCCCTTTCGGCACTCTGGCGGCCAACCTGGCAGCGGCCTTCGCTGCCGGGCTATTCACCGGCCTCGACAACTCGACTGACCTCGTCGTTCGCGTTGGGTTGTTGGGTGCTCTGTCAACGTGGTCGACGCTGGCCAACGAGCTGGCCGGAATGCTCCGTTCCGGCGATCGCACGCTCGCAGCGATCTACGGAACGACCTCCGTTGTGTTGGGTATTGGACTGGCCTGGATCGGGCTACAAGTCAGCGGATGATCTCAACCGCCGGCTGGGCGGCTGCGGACCTCAGCGCAATCGGCGATAACTTCGCCGACGACCTCCTCGGTTTCAGGATCGACGATTCGGATGATGCCCTCATCCTTCGCTGGGTCATCGACGCACTGCTGCTCGGCAAAGTCAATCGCCATCTGACGTGAATCGGCATTGGGATCATCGTCAGGCAAGGGAACGCCGCTCGTCGGAGGAGCCGACGTCGACGACAGATCGATGGGCGTTGCCGCGTCGTTCGTGCAGCTGGCAAGCAGTGCCGCCATTGCTAATGTGCTGATTGCCACGCTCGCAGAGAGTCTCGTCGATCGGCCGGCCAGCGTTCGCACTACATCCAGGTTATCTGCTGACTTGGTCATCTCGATGACTCACAGCGGTAGCCGCCACCGAGTGAAGGCAGGTGGCCGACACGAAACTTAGCGAGCCGGAAGCCAGTCGTTTTGACATGGTGAGTCACTCCCTAGCGGGACAGCTCGAAGGAAAAGGAACTTCTCAACCAGGACCGACTGGCGCTGCAGCAACTCAGGATGATCACCGGCGCGTTCGACAACGACAGTCTCGCCGTTCCGCTCGAACGTCAGCGCCGCCTCCAGGTGATCGGCCAGATAGTCGGTGAGGTTCACAAACGGGAGACCGAAGCCGCTGTTGATGTATTCCGCCAGGTCCGGGTCGCTTGTCTCGAGAACGGTGGCGAGATCAGAACCCTCCGATCGGAGTCCGGCGGTCGCCGGGACAATCAGATGATTGGTCTCGCCGCCGCCGCTCGTCAGGTTCGAGTACATGTTGAATCCGGTCGCCGTCTTGAGTTCTAGATAGGGAGCGAGGCCGTTGGCCATCGTGAGGGCGACAATCAGGAGGCTGAGCGGTTGCAGTTTCCACGAGACCTTTTGCGGCGACCACGGCGTCCTCAACAAGGCTTCGGCGACAAGAACGACCAGGATCAACCAGAGGATCCAGGTTGCAAGAATCGCCATTCCTCTGAAGGCCGACGGGACGGGCAGGCTGAATCCCAGTACGAGAAAAACAAAGACGACTGACCAAGCTCGGCGGGCCAGGTCCCGCGAAACCCGAAAGCGACGCTCAAAGTCACTCAACGCTCCCGCCGGAAGAAAGAGCAGGAAAAGAGGCACTAACACGAGGGTGAAGTCAAAGAAATGCTGCCGGAGGTCGAGGGCAAGGACCAGATGAAAGCTGACGGCCAAAAGGACACCAAACCGTCGTGTCGGTCGCATCAGCAGCAACACAGGAACCGAGAGTTCGATGGCCACCGAGACATAGATAGCCATGCGGGCGAGCGGTGACTCGCCAGCGATCGAAGGGAGCTGCCAGAACTCAAGCGATTGGTTGGCGAAGAACCTTGCACAAGAATCGACAGAATCGAAGAACCCGTCGTTGAGCTTTGCGAACGCGGCGAACGAGTAGAAGAGCAGCAGAATCACCCGGCACCCTGGGCCGGCTCTCGTGAGCCACCCCGCAGCCCATGGCCTGGAGATCAAGGCGGCGAGACTGATCAGCCCGGCGAGTAACCAGTGGTTACCCAGAAAAGGGGCCTCCACCCAGACCAGCACCAGAATCGAAGCCGCCAGCACGGCTCGAATCCGACGATCGTCGGGCCGGGCGAGAAGCGTGAGGGCGGCGAACCCGACGAACAGCGAGGCCGGTACCCGTAGGTTCCACTCGGTCAGGCTGGCCCCGAAAAGGTGGGCAAGCGCCGCCATCGCCCAAAGGCGCCACCACATCGACGCATCGGTCTCTTCGTTATCGTGGTCGCCAGTGGTCAGCGCTTCTTGAACGGTCTCCTGGGCCATTGCTCCCTCTGTCGCTCATGGTGTCATGCTCGGACGACGTTCGTCGTCGTGAGATGTACCTAGGGCCGATTTTCAGGTGGTCAGATTCACGCCTGTTGCCAGGCTGGCTTCCACTGCCCGGTCCGTCCCCCGGCCCTCAAACCCCCGCCAGCGGGCCAGCTGAGGGCAACGACGACCATGGACATGGCCAGGCCGATGAAGATTCTTCCTAACATGAACTGAGCCAGCGCGACAGGAAGATAGAGCCCGATGATGAGATCGGTGGAGAACAGGTTGCCGATCGCCATGAGCGGATGTTCCTCCGACGTGAGCCGTCGAATCATCGATCTCGATTTCCACAGAATGGCGCCGATAAGCAGACCGGCAAACCAACTTTCGAAGACCATGGCCAAACCTGAGAATGCGATGGCAGCCTTGATCGAGTACTCGGACAGGTCGCCTCGAGACAACGTCAGCCCCGAACGTATTGAGGCGAGAGCTGGCTCGATGCCGGTTCGGAATGTCTCACCATTGCCCCCCGCTGTTCCGTTGAGGAACGACATGACGGCACCGCCGATTAGTGCGAGGGCTCCAAGAGTCAGCCCAGCATTCAATACTTCGGGGTCCATGGCATAACCAATCGGTATATCCGCCCGCCATTTGAGCTTAGCTCAACTGATCTCAGGGTCCTCGGGGGCAGACGCTCCCCAACCTGCGGCGTGCGCAAGCGCGACGGCCTCGAGTTGCGACGAGACTCCGAGCTTACGAAAGGCGCTTTTCAGCTGCGAGCGCACCGTCTCGGTCGAAACAAACTCCGCCGTTGCGATCTCGGCCGGAGTCTGACCACTGATGAGCGCCTGCAGCACACTGGCCTCTCGCTTTGAGAGGGCTTTGAAGGGAGCCAGGATTTCGTCTCGGTCGTGCCGATGGAGAGCCCAAGCCTGCAGATACTGCATGGACATGGCCGGACGAAATGGTTTGCCTTCGATTATGTCGACGATGGCGTCGATCAGGTCATCCATCGGCTCGTGTTTGCCAAGCACGCCGAGCGCCCCTGCCGGAATGAGTGATCCCCACAGGGCATCGTCGTGCGTTCCTGTCAAGATCACCACCGGGATGTCGATCGCCCGAAGCGGAGCGATGAGACCGGTCGAGACCTGGTTCGCCCAATTTCTGGGCCTGGGTGACTACACAGCGAACTCGGCCAGCACCGTTCAGTGGGGCGGAGCGCTCTCCGCCACCGGACTGCGGCCCTTTGCGCTCTGCAATACGACGCAACCCGATTTTCAAGCCTGGCTTGCCCTTCCCGATCCGAAGCCGGTGCAACGAATAACGATCGCCTACGGGAAAGACCAGCCGGACAACTGCGGTGGCGCACCCGGCAACTGGGGTGTGATCAACTTCAACGGTGGAAACAATCCTCAGGGTGAGACCAATGACTGGTCCGCCAACGGGTACGACGGCGAGGTCTTCGCGGGAGGCGGTGCTTGTCCCGACCCGCATTGTTATCCGGGCAACCCCGGCTCGTTCAACAATCCTCTCGATACTGCCCTGAGCGGCCTTGTCGCTGCAGGCACAGAGTTTGCATTGCCGGTATTCGATGAAGTGACCGGCAACGGAGCGAACGCTCAGTTTCACTTCATCTACTTCGTCAACGTGGTCCTCATCGACTTTCACCTCACGGGCGCCCAGGACGACCGTTACATGACGCTCGACTTCCAGCCCGGCCTGATCGAGGGCAGCTGTTGCGATAACTCCGGTCCAAACGGTGGTGTGAAGGTCATCAATCCGTGTGCGATCGACAACGTCGCGGTGAACGAATGCTCCTCATGATCCCCGGCCGGATCCAATTCTCTTCTGGCTGCGCCGACGCGGCCAAATATGCATCTTTGAAAGGTAAATCATGCGTCAAAGTGTAATCGGGGTCGTCTTGGCCCTCATCCTGGCCGCGATCGGCACGGTGGCTCTTGTCACCTACGTGTCGAGGGCCGAGGAACGAGCAAGGGAAGGCGAAGAACTGGTCGAGGTCTATGTCGTGGAGCAACTAATCCCGACAGGAACCCCTTCGGAACAGATTGAACCTGCCCTGCGAATCGAGGAAGTTCCCCTCAAGGTTCGCCCCAACAACAGCGTTGACAACCTTGCCAATTTGGCCGGCCAAGTCACCGCAGTCGATCTTGTGCCCGGCGAACAACTCCTGGGCTCGAGATTCGTGACACGAGCCAACTTCACCAATCGAGAGGCCGGAGTCGACGTGCCCGATGACAAGATCGAGATCACCATCTCCCTTGATCCCGAGCGTGCCGTTGGCGGCCTGTTACTACCGGGCGATCTGGTGGCCGTCTTCGCATCGTTCGAGCCTTTCGATCTCCAGGCCAATGTGGTCGAAGTCGACGGAGAAGAAGTCGCCCTGCCAGCCTCCCTCGCAGCAGACACGACGGCCAAGACCCCGAACTCAACCGATCTCCTCCTTCATCAGGTGCTCGTCACGGCGGTACAGGAAGAGATTTCGACTAATTTCGACGAGGACGAAGAACGCGATCGGCTAAAAGAGGCCCCCGAGGACAGGCTGCTCATCACGTTGGCAGTCAATCCCGCTGACGCCGAGCGAATCATCTTTACTGCCGAGTTCGGACTTGTCTGGCTAGGCGCGGAGCGAGAAACGGTGCCAGACACCGACGACCCCATCCAGACCCGCCTTTCCGTCTACGACAAGATTGACGGTCCTCTATGAGCGGCTTGACCTTCGTTAGCCAGGACACCGATCTGGAAGCACGGCTGACCAAGCTCATCGGTCGAGATCACACCGTACGATCAATATGGGGCGGCGACTGGCGCACCTCGGCCGAAGCAGCCGCCATTATCTGCGCCGCCACCCCTCTGATCGTGACGATCGGTGCCGATGTCCGGACTGACGATGCCATCGAGCTCCTTCAGGCAATCGATATCCATCGCCCGGAGATCGGCCTAGTTGCCTTTCGTTCACGACTGACAGAACAAGACACGCTGTTGCTTCTCCGCCACGGTGCCCGTGAGGTGCTCGACGCAAACCTTGCCAGTGATGACGAACTATCCACCGCCCTCGACCGGGTCTTCCATCTCGTCACCCAACGTCTCTCCAGCGTCGAAGAAGCGCCTGAGCTGGCACGGCGAGTTATCGCCGTGGTGAGCCCGAAGGGTGGAACGGGAAAGACAACTATTGCCACCAATCTCGCCGTTGGGCTGGCTCGAGCAATGCCGAATCAGGTGTTGCTGATCGATCTTGATATGCAAATTGGTGACGTTGCCTCTGCTATCGGCGTGACTCCCGAGAATTCGCTCAAAGACGCCCTTGGGAATGGCCAGGTCGATCTGACGGCAATGAAGGTCTTTCTGACTCGGCATGACTCTGGTTTGGCCGTGCTGACCCCTCCCGATTCGCTGGCCGACGCTGAAGACATCGACGCCGACGTGCTGAAGAAGACCATGGCAACGTTGTCCGAAGAGTTCCCTATTGTCATCCTCGACACCGCAGCCGGCATCGACGAGTACGCGTTCGTTGCGTTGGAGTTTGCCTCCGACCTGTTGTTTGTGACGACCACCGACGTACCGGCCATTCGAGCTGTTGCCAAACAACTCGAAGCCCTCGACCGGCTTCATCTGACTGAGCCTCGTCGAAAGCTCGTACTGAACCGGTCGGATGCCAAGGTCGGTCTCTCGCAAACCGATATCGAACAGACCATCGGGATGCCCGCATCATTCACCGTCCCCAGCTCTCGGGTTATCCCGCTTTCAACCAACCAGGGCGTGCCTCACATCGAAAGCGGAGCAACCGACGCTACAGCAAAAGCGCTCCGTCAACTCGTTGCTGAATTCACCCCCGAAAGAGCTCGTGACAAGTCGTCACGACGATTCGCTCGAAAGGGCCGCTCATGAGTATTGGAAGACGACTGCGGGAGACCGCTCCACTCGTTGGCGGACCAACGGCAACCAGCGCCATGTTCACCGAACGACCGTCAACAAGCGATCAGCACAGGGTCAACGACCCCCTGGCCAAGTTGAAGCAACGAGCCCACGAGGCCCTCTTCGCTCGCCTCGGCCAGCGGCTGTTCGACTCGTCTCTGGACGAACAACAGCTCCATACCTACGTTGTCCAAGAACTCGACGCCGTTCTTGAGGGTGAACTGAACGAACTCACCACCGACGAGCGGCACCAATTGGTGCAAGCCGTTAGCGCTGACATTCTCGGTCTCGGGCCCATCGAGGTTTTCATGGCCGATCCAACGGTCACCGAGGTGATGGTGAACGGCGACGACTCGATTTATGTCGAACGAGGCGGACGCCTCTACCTGACCGAGTCGCGTTTCACCTCGGTCGAGCATCTACGACAGGTCATCGAGCGCATCGTTTCTGCCGTCGGTCGACGCATCGATGAGTCATCGCCACTAGTCGATGCCCGATTGCCCGACGGGTCTCGCGTCAACGCCGTGATTCCGCCCTTGGCCGTCGATGGCCCTCAGTTGACCATACGGAAGTTCGCTCGCCATGGTTTCTCCGCCAGCGATCTCGTGGCCATGGGCTCGCTGTCCGAGCTGTCCTCAGACTTTCTTGACGCCTGCGTACGGGGCAAACGAAACATCCTCATCAGCGGGGGAACA
>JBLINY010000068.1:0-24802 GCA_047638695.1 Acidimicrobiales bacterium
GAGTCATTTCGCCGTCGACTGATTCTGATCGGGATGGGCTGAGCAGGATGAGTAATCAGATCAACAGTCAGATCAACAGTCAGATCAACAGTCAGATCAACGATGAGTAGATGGCGATCGAATGATCAACAGCCGGCGACCCTTGGCCGAACGCTTGAGCGATTTCTGGCCCAGATGGGTGCCCCTCCGGTAAAGACGTTGGGCACGATTCATGATCGTTGGGCCGAAATCGTTGGGCCAGCGCTGGCCCAACATTCACGTCCTATCGAAGTTCTTGATGGCGTATTGCAGATCGGTTGCGACGAAGCGTCATGGGCTTCGCAGATCGGCTGGATGGACGACCAAATCAAACGACGTTGCGCCGAGGTCTTCGACGGTCTGACCATCGTGCGCGTCCGAGTATCAGTAACCCCTGCTGGGGCACCCTGACTGGTAGACTGAGGACCGCTCTGAGAGCGACTAAAACATGGACTCACCAGCAACGACAGAACCCGACAACGGTCCGCAGTCCACCCCGGAAGGAGCGTCTGGAAAGAGCGCGACGACGGGTAGCTATGGCGCGGGTGACATCCAAGTACTTGAAGGCCTCGAAGCCGTCCGCAAACGGCCAGGGATGTACATCGGTTCAACCGGTTCAACCGGTCTTCATCACTTAGTGTGGGAAGTCGTTGACAACTCGGTGGATGAGGCGATGGCCGGTCACTGCTCGGTCATCGATGTCGGTGTCTTGGCTGACGGTGGGGTTGAGGTTCGCGACGATGGTCGCGGGATTCCCGTCGGCAAGCACGACAACTACGAGGACCTCACCGCGGCCGAGGTGGTGATGACGGTGTTGCACGCTGGCGGCAAGTTCGGCGGCGAGGGCTACAAGGTTTCTGGTGGCCTCCACGGGGTCGGTATTTCGGTAGTCAACGCCCTTTCGAGCCGTGTCGAGGTCGAGATCGATCGCGACGGTAAGCGCTACTTCATGTCGTTCCGCGACGGTGGCGAGGCAGACCAGAAGCTCAACGAAATCGGTGACGCACCGCTAGCTGACGATGGAATGCCTCGGACCGGCACGACGGTGCGGTTCTGGCCAGATCCCACCATCTTCAAGGAAGGCACTGACTTCCGGATTCAGACGCTGATCGACCGCTTTCAGATGATGGCGTTTCTGAACGCCGGCCTCGAGTTCCGAATCGACGACGCCCGCGACGCCTCGCTCGACACCGTCGTGCACCGCTACGTCGGCGGTATCCGCGATTTTGTATCCCACCTCAATCGCGCCAAAGAGGCGCTCTTCGAAGAGGTCGGCTGGTACGAGGAGCTGGGCAACGAGGAGGAAGTCGAGATCGCGTTCTGTTGGAACACCGGCTATCAGACCGACGGCATCCACAGCTTCGCCAACGGCATTTCGACGCTCGAAGGCGGTATGCACGAGCAGGGATTCCGTGCCGCGCTCACCCGCACGGTCAACACCTACGCCCGCGACAAGGGCCTGTTGAAAGAAAAGGAAGAGAACCTTCAAGGCGAAGACATCCGAGAAGGCCTCACGGCGATCATCTCGGTTCGAATTCAGGAGCCTCAGTTCGAAGGCCAGACCAAGTCCAAGCTCGGCAACGTCTCGGTTCGCTCGCTGGTCGAGAAGGCAACCAACGAGAAACTTCGCGAGTGGTTCGAGGAGCATCCTCGCGAGGCCCGAGCCATCTTCGGCAAATCGTTGATGGCCGCCAAGGCCCGCATCGCGGCCACCACGGCTCGCCAAACCATTCGACGCAAGTCAGCGCTTGATGGAGCCGGTTTGCCCGGAAAATTGGCCGACTGCCGTAGCAAGGATCCGGCTGCGTCGGAGCTGTACATCGTGGAAGGAAACTCCGCAGGCGGCTCGGCTAAAGAGGCTCGCGATTCCGCCACGATGGCCATCCTGCCGATTCGGGGCAAGATTCTTAACGTCGAGCGAGCTCGCCCCGATCGCATGTTGAAAAACACCGAGATCGTGTCGCTGATTCAGGCGATCGGCGCCGGTCTCGGCGATCCCATCGACGAAGGTGAAGGTGAAGAAGGCTTCGACGTTTCGAAGGTTCGATATCACAAGATCATTTTGCTGGCCGACGCCGATGTCGATGGCAGCCACATTCGCACGCTGCTCCTTACCTTTTTCTTCCGCCAGATGCGTCCGATGGTCGAAGCGGGCTACGTCTACATCGCGCAACCGCCTCTGTATTCCACCGAGGTCGGCAAGTCGAAGATCTACTTGAAGGACGAGAATGCTCGCAATGTGTACAGCGCCGATCATCCCAACGCCGAATATCAGCGGCTCAAGGGTCTGGGCGAGATGGACGCTGAAGAGTTGTGGTCCACGACCATGGATCCCAACACTCGCACCTTGCTTCGGGTGAACGTTGAGCAGGCGGCCATTGCTGACGAAGTCTTCGCAGTCCTGATGGGCGATGATGTCGAGAGCCGAAAACACTTCATCCAGACCAACGCGGACGACGTCCGATTCCTCGACATCTGATGGCGGAGCAACCAGTTGACTGACGTGCCACCTAACGAGCCGACCCAGGACGATGGGGCGGCCACTGCGGCTGAAACAGAACCTGACGCGATCCTCGACAACATCGAGCCGATCGAGATTCAGGCTGAGATGGAACAGTCGTTCCTCGAATACGCCATGTCGGTCATCGTCTCGCGAGCGTTGCCTGATGCCAGGGACGGTCTCAAGCCTGTGCATCGACGCATACTTTGGTCGATGTTCGATGCCGGCCACCGACCCGAGCGCAGCCACGTCAAGTGCGCAACCGTGGTGGGCGACGTCATTGGCAAGTACCACCCCCACGGTGATCAAGCCATCTACGACTCGCTCGTTCGTATGGGTCAGTCGTTTTCGCTGCGGCACCCTCTCATCGATCCTCACGGGAACTTTGGTTCACCCGACGACCCGCCCGCCGCCTATCGCTACACCGAGTGCCGGCTGACCCAGCTCGCCATGCAGTTGCTGGCCGATATCGATGAGGACACCGTCGACTTTCGCGACAACTTTGATGGCAAGCATCGGGAGCCCGAAGTCCTGCCAAGCAGATTTCCCAATCTGCTTGTCAATGGCAGCCAGGGCATCGCGGTGGGTATGGCCACCAACATCCCGCCTCACAACCTCGGTGAGGTGATCGATGCGGTCATGCATCTCATCGATCAACCTGATGCCTCCATCGATGATCTCACCCAGTTCGTAAAGGGCCCTGATTTCCCAACAGGGGCTCAGATCCTGGGCAGAGTCGGTATTCGCGATGCGTATCACACCGGTCGGGGCTCGGTGAAGATGCGGGCTGTGGCCGAGATCGTCGAAGGAAAAACCAACGATTCGATCATCGTCACCCAGGTGCCGTATCAGACATCGGTCGACCAGATCGCTCGGAAGACGGCCGAGCTGGTTGAACGAGGTGATCTCGTTGGAATCCGTGAGATTCGGAACGAGTCAGCCAAGGGCAAGCTGCGGCTCGTCTTCGAGCTGAAGCGAGACGCCACCGGTTTGGTGGTACTGAATAATCTGTACAAGTACACGCCGATGCAGACCACGTTCAGCGTGAACATGGTGGCGCTGGTCGATGACATTCCGATCACCCTCAACTTGCGCGAAGCCCTGGTGGCCTACACCGAACACCAGCGCGAGGTGGTACGCCGTCGCACCCAGTTCCGACTCGATAAGGCCAAGGCCCGCGAACACATTCTTGAGGGTCTTATCCGGGCCCTCGATGTCATCGACGAGATCATCGCAGCCATTCGTGCGAGTGAAGATCGCCCGGCGGCTCGGGATGCGCTGATGGCGCCTCCGTTTGAGTTTTCCGACGTTCAGGCGGCCTACATCCTTGACATGAACCTGGGCCGCCTCACTCGGCTTGCTCGTGTTGAGATCGACAGCGAACTGGGAGAGAAGCGTTCGGAAATCGCCGAGCTCGAGTCGATCCTTGCTGACCAGGTAAAACTTGATGGAGTCATCAAGGACGAGCTCATGGAGATCCGGGGCGAATATGCCACCGATCGCGTGACAGACCTCATCATGGATCCCGGCGAGCTCGATATCGAAGACTTGATCGATGATGACGATCTGGTCGTCACCATGTCGAGCACCGGCTACATCAAGTCGGTCTCTACCGAAGAGTTCCGCAGCCAAGGTCGCGGTGGTCGAGGGGTTACCGGTGCCAAGCTTAAAGAGGACGACGAAGACCTCATCGAGCATCTACTTCATACGACGGCGCACGCTTACTTGTTGTTCTTCTCGAATCAGGGTCGGGTCTATCGGATCAAGGCTCACGAGATCCCGGTCACCAGTCGTACCTCGCGAGGTCTCGCGCTCGTGAACCTGTTGCAGTTGCAGGAAAATGAGAACATCCAGGCCGTCATCGACACACGCGATTACGAGACCAATCGATTCCTGTTCTTTGCTACACGCCAGGGCAGGGTGAAGAAGACGCTATTCACTGCCTATGACTCATCGCTTAGGGCCGGTCTGCGGGCGATCAAACTGAATGACGGCGACGAGTTGGTTTCCGTTGTCCCGACCAATGGTGTCCACGACATCTTCATGGTGTCCCGCCAGGGTCAGGCGCTTCGTTTTGCCCAGGATGATGTGCGGGCCATGGGCCGCACAGCGGCAGGTGTTCGCGGCATGAAGTTCCGAGCCGGGGACGAGCTTGTCAGTATGGATGTGGTCCAGCCGGAGTCCGAGCTGTTGGTCGTCACCGACGAAGGCTTTGGCAAACGAACCAACCCCGAGCTGTTCTCCCGCAAGGGCCGGGCCGGGCTGGGTGTCCGCACCGTGAAGGTGAACGAGAAGAAGGGCCGCGTTATCGGTGCTTTCTTTGTTTCGCCGGAGGCTGAAGTTCTACTGATGTCGGCCAACGGTGTGGTTATTCGCACCCCGGTTAGTTCGATCTCGCAGCAGGGTCGGGATGCCACGGGTGTGCGAGTGATGAATCTCGGTGACAACGACCATGTTGCCGCTGTCGCTCGCCTGTTGGCAGCCGAAGTCGATCACCGAGATGCTGATCTTGATAGCCAACTCGTTGATGAAGCCGCCGGTGGTACCTCTGTTACCGATGGGGTAGTTGTCGGTGAGGTGGCTGTCGATGACTTGGTGGCCGACCAGTCGGGTCTTGACGAGCCGCCCGTTGACGAGCCAGCGGTTGAAGAGACTGAGTGATTGGTCATCACTGACCACGACTGAGCGCTTCAGTGCGCCCGGTCGTTATCGCTTCCCCACTCGCCTCAGCTGAGGTCTTTACAACGAGGTGTGGAGTGGTCTCTATGTCTGAACGAGCGGTCCCTGAACGAGCAGGGTCACAACCGGCGCCAGCTGGTGACCGAAGGCGAGGTGCTGACCATGTACCTACGGGGTGTCACCACGCTGAGCAGGGGAGCGCCCTGCCTTTGCTAGCCCTTGGATTGGTTGGGCTAGTGGTCGTGGCCCTGATGATGGTTGGGCTTAGTCAGCGGGTGGTGGCGCTGGCGCGGGCACAGAGCGCGGCTGACGCGGCTGCCCTCGCAGGGGTAGTTGATGGCGAGGATGGGGCCCGCCGTCTGGCCCACCGAAACGGCGCCGAATTGGTGTCCTTCGATGATCGTGGGAGCGAGGTTGGGGTGCGCGTGATCTTTCAGGAGGTCAGCGCGGTTGCGACGGCCGACCGTCGCTTGGAATCACGAGTGAGTGGGTGCCCGTCATCTGTGTGTCCAGGGCCATAGACTGTCGTCCCTATGGCAGCGGAGGACAGGACGTCGCAGGACTCAGCGGTGATCGGTGATGACCTGGTCGAAGCGTTGGGCTTCGAGCCGATCACTGGCGATTCGGTGCTGGCCGACGAGCTCGAGTTGAACACGACCGAGGTTGCAGTGCTCGATGACGTAGCGCTCGGTATGGACGAGGTCATTGTTGTTAGCGACGACGATGGCCTCGAGTTTGAGCTTCATGACGACGATCTGATTGAGGGATCAGAGCCGGAAGACGTAGTTGACCTCACGGAACCAGCCGTCGAACCGTTTGCCGCCGAGCTTTCGCTCGGCCTCGACACCGACGCGGTGGTTGATGACGCGGTCTCGGACATGGAAGTCTCAGAGGTCGCTCATCTCGAGGCTTCGGAGGAAGAAGTGCTGCTCGAAGACCCCGACGCATACGCGGCAACTGGTGGCGCCGTGTTCTTCAACAATGGGATTGATGCGGCTACTGAGCCCTTGTCGTCAGTTGTCGGCGACGAGCTGGCCGACACCGATACCGAGACGTTGGAATCCGACACCGTCGTAGGTCTCGAGTCAGATCTCGTCGGCAACGCCGACCTTGATGATCTCAACACCGATGCCGACGGACCGGTTGAGTTTGATGACCGTGCCGATCGAGTCGAAGCCGCTGCCGCAATCGATCCTGTGGATGGGGTTGATAGCGCCGGTTTCGATGTTGACGCCCTAGGTGTCGATCACCTGGATGAGGATGTCCTGGACGAAGAGGCCCTGGACGGACCGCCGCCGCCCGGCGCATCTGACGCCATCGATCTCGATGCATCCGATCTCGATGCGTCCGATCTCGATCTGACCGAAGTCACTGCTGTTGTGGGGCCCCTTATCGATGCGCCTGTGGTTGATGCGCCCGATGTCGATCTCACTGCAGCGCCCTTGGTTACCGGTCCCACGGTCGAACAGCAGACCTTGGTTCAGCCGACTAGTCCTGCCTTCGACACCGAACCTGCGCCGTCGTTGGTTGCCGTGCCTAGCACGGGCGGGCGTCGACAAAAGCTCCGGGCTCGAAAGAGCCGACGGGTCGTTCGACACATCGACCCGTGGTCGGTGCTCACGTTCTCGGTGCTGTTCCACCTGTGCTTCTTTGCCGCCCTTCTGTTGGCATCGGTGCTGGTTTGGAATGCAGCTCTGGCTGCCGGGACGATCGAGAACATCGAGAACTTCGTCCGCGAGCTGGGCGACTACGAAACGTTCGAGATCAACAGCGATCAGGTCTTCAAGGCTGCCGCTCTGATTGCCGGCATTCTGACCCTTGCCTCGTCGGTGTTGGCGGTGCTTCTCACCGTCGTCTTCAACCTCATCTCAGATCTCATCGGAGGTATCCGAGTAACGGTCATCGAGGAAGAAACCGTTCGGATCCCAAAGCGCAGTTCCAAGTAGCTGTGCCCGTCCGAAACCGGTAGCGTTTGCAACCTCATCCGGGGCTATAGCTCAGTCGGTTAGAGCGCACCCCTGATAAGGGTGAGGTCGGAGGTTCGATTCCTCCTAGCCCCACAACATGTGTCAACGCCCAGGTCTCTGGGTGTTTGGTGGTTAACGCCAGCTGGCTCCTGCATCGAGCCCGTCGTCTTCAGGTTGGTGACCGTTCTGCCGATTGGTCAGGATGAGCTGGGCCAGTGGAGTGACGAAGTGGCCCGCGCTGGCGACGCGGCTTCTTGGAGCGTTACTGGCGATCGGAGCCGTCCTCATCTTGCAGCCGGGTCCATTTGGCGAACCAACGCCAGCCGTGACGCCTCCCTACCAGTGGTCGCAGGTGTCTTCCGCTGCACCGTTCTCCCCCATGGATGGCGCGGGGTCGGTCGTTTGAACGGTCAGATGGTTCTGGTCGGTGGATGGGGCCCCAGCTGGCCGCACGTGTCGCACAGCGAGATCTGGACGTCATCCGATGGCCAGGGATGGAACCGTCTGCCCGACGCGCCGCGGGGCGGCCGGTCGACTCACCACACCGTTGTCTTCCAGAACCGCATGTGGGTGATGGCTGGCCAGGAGATCAGCTTCGTTGACGAAGCGGAGAACGAAGTGCTGTACAACGACGTCTGGAGCAGCGCCGACGGTAGGGAGTGGAGACTTGAGACCGGCGAGGCCGCCTGGTCGCCGCGGGGTCAGATCGGTGGATCGGTTGTCTTTGACGATCGCATGTGGATCATCGGCGGCGGGACGTACGACAACCGGCGTTACTACTCCGATATCTGGTCTTCTGGTGACGGAGTGAACTGGACGCTTGAGCTGGCCGAAGCGCCATGGACGCCTCGCCAGTACCACGAAACCGTGGTCTTCGACGACAAGATGTGGGTCATCGGCGGTTGGAGTATGGAGGGGAACCTGAACGACGTCTGGTTCTCTGAAGACGACGTGACCTGGACGGAGTTGGTGGATGCCCCGTGGCCTTCGCGCCACGCGGCAGCCGTCTTTGTGCATCGGGAGGCTCTCTGGTTGGTCGCCGGCGATCTCTGGAACGACGTCTGGCGTCTGGGCCCAACGTCGGCCGGGAGTCAAGGGGCTGCGGACCTTTCGCTGACGGTCAGCGAGTAGGGTCAAGTAATGGTCGGTTTGGTACGGAGGGTCGCTGCGGCGTTGTCGATGGCGGCCATGCTGGCGGCCTTTTTCCGTCTGAGGGGCACCGGTGGCGTTCCACCCCGAGATGGCGGTTGGCGCGAGGTCTCCGGACCTGACCTGCGCTGATGGCTCCAGCGTTGGGGCCGATCGCCGTGCTGGGGCTCGGGGCCACCGGGTCCCATGTGGCTCGCCAGCTGCGAGGACATGCTCCGATTCAGGCCTACGACAGCGATGCCGACCGGCAGCAGATGGTGGTCGATGCGCTTGAAGATGGGGCCGTCGTGGGTGCGATCGACGGCCGAGGGTGTGAGGTCGTGGTGTTGGCTACGCCGAGCGGCGGCCATGCGCGAGCCGCTCGCCGCGCGCTCAACAATGGCGCTCACGTTGTCTCACTGAGCGACCGCCCCCGTGACGTTGCCCAGCTTCTGGCCCTCGATGGAGCAGCCTCTGCGGCTGGACGCACGGTTGTAGCGGGTGCGGGCTTCGCCCCTGGGCTTACCTGTTTGTTGGCTCGCCATGCGGCTGCGCTGCTCGACTCAGTTGATTCGGTTGCCGTGTCGAAGGCTGGCACCGGCGGTCCTGCCTGTGCCCGACAGCATCATCGTGCGCTTAAGCGTGCCGGCCGCGATTGGGTCGACGGCACCTGGCTGTTGCGGCGCGGTGGTTCGGGTCGAGATCTAGCGTGGTTTCCCGATCCCATTGGGGCCCGCGACTGTTATCGCGCCGCCTTGCCCAGCCCCTTGTTGCTGCAGCGCATCTTCCCCGATGCGTCTCGGCTCTCTGCCCGTGTGGCCGCCACACGTCGCGATCGGTCGACGTCGCGCCTACCAATGCTTAGGCCGCCCCACGCTGACGGCGGCCAGGGGGCGGTTCGAGTCGAGGTTCGTGGTCTGTCGAAGGGCGCGGTCGAGACCGTTGTCTACGGTGTAATGGACCGTCCGTCCGTAGCGGCCGGCGCAGTAGCGGCCGTCGCCGCTCTCGTTCTTCGGGCCGGTGGTGGTTTCGCTCCGGGTGCCTACGGGCTTGGCGAGTGCGCCGATCCGCTGGCGTTGCTTCTCGCGTTGCATGAGCGGGGTATTCGGGCAGCCACCTATCAAGGTTCAGGGCCGGTTGCACCACGTTGAGTGATAATTTTTCTCAAGTTGCCACTCGACGTAGCCGATTAGAACGTAAGGAAAGAATTTTCAAATTTCTTCTCAAGTTTTCTCCCAGATGTGCCGAGAACTCTCTGCGTGATGGAGGACAACCAAAGGAAGAATGTTATGGGCGAGCTAGGCCTCGAAGAAATCAACCAGCGGATCGAACAACACCTCCCGCTGGTCAAGCATGTGGTGTTTCAGGTGGCAGTGCACTTTCCTCGCCACGTTGATCGGGAAGAACTGGCTCGGGCCGGCGCACTCGGCTTGGTCGAAGCATCCCGGCGATTCGACGAATCACGCGGCGTTCCGTTCGAACGCTTCGCTGCTCAGCGCATTCGCGGTTCGATTCTCGACTCAGTTCGTGCCGCTGACTGGGCCCCTCGCTCCGTTCGTCTGCTCGCTCGCCGTCTCGAGGCCACCGAGCAGCAGCTCGCCTCAGAACTTGGCCGCATCCCCAGCGTTTCGGAAATGGCCGAAGAACTGAGCATCGGCGTCGATGAACTCAGTCGCCTCCAGGATCGCCTCTTCCGCTCCGTTGTTCTGGCTCTCGATCACGAGACCAGCGATGACACCGATGAGGATCTCACGTTGGTCGATGTCCTGAAGGACCGTTCGGCCATCGACCCTTCCGAAGAGCTCGAGACCCGTGAGTTGCATGCCTACCTACGAGACGCCGTGAAGTTGCTTCCCGAGCGTCAGCGGTTCGTCGTTGTCGGCTACTTCCTCGAGGGTAAGACCAGCCAGGACCTCGCTCGCTTCCTCGGCGTGACCGAATCGCGAGTCAGCCAGCTTCGATCTGAAGCGTTGCGCAATCTGAAGCTTGGTATTGAGTCGCAGTACGAAGGCGACGAGTCCACCGAGGCAACAGACCGGGTGGCCAAGCGCCAGGCCGCCTACTCCGATGCCGTTAGCGGTCAATCGGAGTGGAAGAATCGTCTCGGTCGGTGGGACACCGACTACGACATCCCAGAAGAGCCCCTGCTCCCCGTGGTGCACATCTAGTCGATCCTCCGTCAGAATTTTGCGGCGTGTTGCCAGCGATCGAGAAGCGAGGCATCGCCAAAGGTGTCGAGTCTGCTGGGCGGCAGTCGACTCCAGAGCAAGAGGAGCAAGTCAGACACCGGACCTCGAGCTGCGACATCGGCCTTTACATGAGCGTGTTCCCAATCGACCCTGTCAGGTTGAAGGGTCAGTACCCATTCGCCCTCTTCGATATCGGTAGCGTGCAGGTGGATGGTTTCGCCGGTGCCCTTCAGCTGGTCGAATTGAAGACGGGCCGGTACGAAGATCTGGAGCAGCTCGTCGATGCCGTCTCGGGCGATGTCGGCGTCGATGGGATCGGGCGTCGCAATAGCGGCTTCGGCGTCCCAGCGGTGCATTGAGGTCTCGTGGGCCACGCGGCGTCGCCACCACGACATTGGCTGTAGCCCAGTGAATGTGCTGACGATTCGATCGGGATCGGTGCGTTCGAGCGCCTCTAACCCGATCCGAGCCGATTCTTCGAACCATGGCAGTACGTCGGCGCCAGCCGGGGGTTCGGGGACGTCGGCCCGCTCGGGTGGATTGTCCTCGTCGCTGTCGGCGATGAGGGCTACCCAGCGGTAGACCCAGCCGGTATGTCCAACGACGTTGTGGACGGTCCAGCCCTCGATATGGGGCAGGCTCAGGGGTAGGTGATCGATGTCGATCCCCGCCAGCCGGGCTGCTTCAACTCGAAGCGTGTGGAGGAAGTCGGCCGGAGTCAGCTCGGTCATGCGTCAAGGTTGCCACTCCCCATCACGTTCGACGCGGACGGCGACCAATGAGGAGCGACGCGGCACCGAAAAACTCCCCTGAACCCAGCTCCTTGGCGACCCAGCGGTCGAGAGATCGCCACTGGTCCTCGAGCCAGTCTGTGCGCTGTGCCACGTCATCGGGGACCTCGTTGCGTTCAATCGTCCACCAACGCACCTTGACGGTGCGTTTGGCCGGCAGGTGACGCCGCAGCCCCGACAGCTCGGCCAAACCTTCCAGTCCAACGTGACCCAGGATCACAACCGGAGCGTCTGGTCGATGGTCCAGAAGGGCCAGCGTTCCCGCTGGGCGGGGTGGCAACAGCACCGACAGTTCGGTATTCAGTGCAGCGCTTCGATGGTCCTGACGACGCTCGAGTGATAGCTGCACTCGTTTCTTTGCCTCAGCGGTGGCATAGGTCCCCTCGGGAAAGATGACGAGAGCCGAGTTCAGCTGGGCGCTTTCGGCCAAACGGCCGATGTCTTGTATCTGACGTTCGCGGTCGCCGCCGCGGTGGATGAAATGGTTACCCAATCGACCTCCGTACACGTCAATGTTCGGAATCCAGCGCAACTCTTTCTTCATCACGTAGTGACAGGGCCGTTGGAGCGCGCCAGCGAATACGAAGGCGGGCACGATGGCGTCGATCATGCTGGCGTGGCGACTCAGGATGAGGACATCGCCCTCGGGGATGGCGCTCAGATCGTCGAGGTCGAGGCGTAATCCCAACAGGCGTCCGGCCCATCGCAGCAGTGAGGTGGTCCACCAGCCCTGCATGTCTTGATGTCTGCGGTAGTCGACCTTCCTACCGAAGCCACCAGTTATCCACAATCTGGCTGCTTCCGCGAGGCCGATCCACTCGTGGGCGACGAAAACGATGGCAAACAACCACAGACGGATCGTTGGGAAACGCCACTGACCGGTGAGGAGGTCAAGGCCAAAACCGACCGTCACACCAATGGGCGCGAGAAGGATCAGGAGTGGCAGGGCAACGGTCACCGCCGGTATGGAAAGAAGGCGGCGGGGGAGTGGCGAGTCCATTCGCTGGCTCTGACTGCGCGAGAGTCGGGCGGTTAACGCTCTTCTTTGAAAGCTACGTGCTTGCGTACGACTGGGTCGTACTTCATCAGCTCGAGCCGCTCGCGCGTGTTCGTCTTGTTCTTGCGGGTCGTGTACGTGAACCCGGTACCTGCGCTCGAGCGCATCTTGATGATCGGTCGCTTATCGCCGCTCTTGGCCATTAGACCTTCACTCCTCGGCGTTTGAGATCGGCCATGACCGACTCGATGCCCTTTTTGTTGATCGTTTTGATGCCTTTGGCGCTAACGGTGAGCTTGACCCACCGCTTCTCGCTTGGCACCCAAAAGCGCTGCGTCTGAATGTTCGGATCCCACCGGCGCTTTGTGACGCGGTGCGAGTGGGAAATGCTGTTTCCGAAGCTGGGCTTACGTCCGGTGACTTGGCAAACCTTCGACATAACTGACCTCAAGCGTAAGTGTCGTGGACCGCGGGACGTCGCCGGTCGAACAGAGGATCATAACTGGATCCATCGCGACCGCCACCGGTGGGCGAAATCACCCGCTGTGTTGCCCCTGGCCAAATGTGACGAAATGGTGTCGGTGCCTTTACGGTCGCCGTCACGATTCAATCCGATCCCTTGTATCGGTCGAAGTAACTGTGGTTCCTATGCGCCTTTCCCTCCTTCTTGCCCGATCTGCTCGATCCGCCGCTCGACCAATGGTCGTATCGCTTGCCGTCTTAGCGAGCCTGTTGGCACCGAGCCCACCGGTAGCTGCCCAAGAGGTGCGCTCGATCGTTTTTCCGGTGCATCCGGCCAGCTCACACCTGGTCGATTGGTCGGACACGTTCGGGGCGCCCCGCGGCTCGAGCCGCTCACATATCGGAGTCGACATACTGGGCGAGCGAATGATCCCTTTGGTGGCTGTCGCCGACGGTGAGGTCACCTGGCTTCGGCACGACGCAGACCGAGGCAACAACCTTGAGATCACCGACAGCGAGGGATGGGCCTACCACTACGTTCACATCAACAACGACACACCGGGCACCGATGATGGTAGCAACGCCTACGAGTTCGCCTTTGCCCCCGGGATCGTCAATGGATCAGAAGTGCAGGCCGGGCAGGTCGTTGCCTTCATGGGTGACTCCGGCAACGCCGAAGGTACGGCGCCTCACCTGCACTTCGAGATCGAGCGTCCTGATGGCACCGCTATCAACCCAACGCCTTCGGTCGACGCTGCTTTCGCTCGGCTGGCCACGTTTCCCGAACTCGACACCGATCAGCTCGGTCCGTACTCCAGTGCCGAGGCGTTGCTCGATGACGTCTTCAACACGCTGGTTGGACGAAGCCCGAGTGCCGACGAAACCAACTCGTTCGGTCATGCTGTTGACCAGTCGGGCTTGGCTGCTGCGCTCGCCCCCTACGTGGGTAGCGAGTCCCTGGCTGCGGAAGTCGATCGGCTCTATGTGGCGTACTTCCTGCGATTGCCCGACTTCGAGGGTTATCAGTATTGGATTGACCGCCGGTCGTCTGACCTTGGGCTCATTGCCATGGCCGACCACTTTGCCGGTTCGCCCGAGTTCGAGGAACGCTACGGCCATCTCGACTTTGGGGCCTTCCTTGATCAGCTGTATGTCGACGTCCTCGGTCGGACACCCGATGAAGAGGGCAAGACCTATTGGCTCGATCGCCTCTCCGACGCTGACGACACGGTAACCAGGGGCACCATCGTCGCCTTCTTCACTGACAGCGTCGAGATGCGGGCGCTGGCCGAGCATCGCAGCGAACTGGTGGCCTCAACGGCCCTGTTCGACGATCGGATGCCGACCGGC
This sequence comes from Acidimicrobiales bacterium, assembly GCA_047638695.1. Classification (GTDB taxonomy): domain Bacteria; phylum Actinomycetota; class Acidimicrobiia; order Acidimicrobiales; family SZUA-35; genus JAHECQ01. Next base: position 14,082 of record JBLINY010000068.1, read on the forward strand.
GACGAGATAGCAGCTTGGGAGGCCCAGCGATCGATTGAAGCGATGGTCGATTCCATCGCCTCTCGCTTCCTGGATTGAAATGCTTTTGGTGAGTTGGGCTGACGAGACGTGATCGGCTCAGCCGGTTTCTCCGGTCACAAGACCCGCTTGTTCTTCAGCTTCCCGGGCCGCGTGGTCGCGATTGGCCGGATCGCCGAAGCCGCCGCCTCCGGGGAATTCCATCACGAGCCGTTGGCCAGCCGGAATCACACTGCGACCGAGAGGTTTCACCGGGTGGCCCGAGCTCAGTTGCAGTGAACCGGTCGCGCCGGATTCTCCGCCGTGTCGGCCTCGTGCCGGGTGGACGGTGCGCTCGTATGTGGCGTTGATCGAGAACTCCACGTCTTCGCGATTGCCGATTTCGATCAGCTGGCCGTGGCCGCCGCGGAACTCGCCGTCGCCCCCGGAGTCGGGTCGGAATTCCTTGCGCCAGAAGACGATGGGGCTGATGGCCTCGTTGATCTCAACCGGCATGTTGCGAACACCGCTGGGGAAGGCGGTGGCGGAGAGCCCGTCGCTGCTGGGGCGGGCACCGGCGCCGCCGGAGTGAAAGCTCATGACGACGAATCGTTCGCCATCGTCCCAGAATCCGTCGATGAGAATGTTCCACAGCGCTGAGGTTCCCTCGGCCGGTACCCGGTCGGGCAGGACTTGGCTGAGGCAGCCGAATACCGTGTCGGGCAGCATCTGTCCAACGACGTGGCGGGCGTTCACCGGGGCGGGATGGGGGGCGTTCAGAATTGATCCCTCGGGTGCAGTCACTCTGATGACGCCGAGCGACCCGGTGTTGTTCGGGATGTCCGGGCCGACGATGCACCTGATGCCGAACGAGGTGTACGCGACGGTGTACGCCAGTGGGACGTTGATGCCCCAGGTCGACTGGGGGGACGTGCCGTCGAAGTCGATGTCGATGCCGTCGTTCGCGATGGTCAGGGCGACGGTGAGATCGAGCGGCTGGTCGACGCCGTCGATCCGCATGGAGTTGTGCCACGTGCCATGGGGAAGATCTTCGATGAGCCGCAGCATTGCCTCGCGCGAACGGTCGATGACATGGTTGCCCAACTCCTCGAGATCATCGAGGTCGAACTCGTTCATCATCTCGATGAGACGGTGGGCGCCCCGCTCATTACAAGCGGCCAGCGAATGGACGTCGCCGTCGACCATTTCGGGGGCTCGACTGTTGGCTCGGATGATGGCCATCAGCGTTTGATCGAATTCGCCATTGCGGGCCAGTCGAATCAGGGGCATGTACAGGCCCTCATGGAAGACCTCGCGGCCCTCCATGCTGAAACCAATGCCGCCGATATCGACGACATGGCTTGTGCAGGCGAATAAGGCGACCACGCCCTCGGTTTCGCGTCCCGGGCGGAACACGGGAGTCACGACAACGAAGTCGTAGAGGTGCCCGGTTCCCTTCCATGGATCGTTGGTTATGAAGATGTCACCGGGGGCCATGGTCTCGATCGGGAATGCGTCGAGGAAGTGCACGACCGACGCTGCCATCGAGTTGACGTGGCCCGGTGTGCCGGTGACCGATTGGGCCAGCATGCGCCCGGCCGGATCGAAGACTCCGGCCGAGAGGTCGCCGGCCTCGCGGGTCGACGTCGAAAACGAGGCCCGTACTAATACTTGGGCCTGTTCTTCGACGATGGCGATCAGCCGATTCCACATCACCTGCATCCGGATGAGGTCGGGTGCTCCCATTAGTTGCTTCCCTTCGTGCGGGTCAGTACGAGGTGGCCTCGGCCGTCGACGGTTGCGTCGAACTGCGGGGCAACGACCGTGGTGGTTTGTGACTCGATAATCAGTGCCGGGCCGGGGCAGTGGTGGCCCGGCACGAGGGTTGAACGTTCGTAGAGCCCGAAGTCGAGCCAACCCTGTTCGGGGTCGAGCACTCGGTGGGTTCGGGGTGGGGCCACCGTTTGGCGCTCGGGTACAGCGACCGCGGGTGGCGGAGGTACAACCGTTGCCACTTTCAAGCGCCAGGTGAGCACCTCGGCCACCATGCCGGGAATCACCCGGGTATAGAGGGAACGGTAGGTGCGATCGAAGGCCTCAAGCAGCGTGGCGTGGTCGTCAGGTCCGAAGCTGTCGATCGGCACCAGCACGTCGATCTCGTGGCCTTGACCGCGATATCTCATTGATGCGTGCACCGTCTCGATCGTTTCGATTCCCGGCGCTGCGGTGCTGACAACACCGCGGGCATCAGCGCGTAGTTCGTTCAGGACATCGTTGACCCGCTGGTGGTCGAAGCGGTCGAGTCGTTGGTGTGCCGTGCGAACAACCTCGTAGGACACCGGTGCTCGAAGGAAGCCAATGGCGGAGCCGACGCCCGCCCCTGGAGGGATCACCACGGTGTCAATGCCGAGCCGGTCGGCCAAACGACAGGCGTGAAGTGGCGCCGCCCCACCGAAGGCGACCATGGCACCGCCGCCGAGGTCTCGGCCGCGTTCGACCGCGTGAACCCGGGCCGCGTTGGCCATGTTCTCGGCCACCATTTCGCCGATGCCTACGGCTGCTGCGTCGACTTCCAGACCGAGCGGGCCAGCCACGCCATCCGCGAGGGCATCGCGGGCTGCATCAGGGTCGAGGTTGAGGGTGCCACCGGCGAACCAGTCTGGTGAAATGCGTCCTGATTGCACGTCGGCATCGGTGACGGTTGGTTTGGTTCCCCCGCGGCCATAGCTGGCCGGGCCGGGTTCGCTCCCAGCGCTTTCCGGTCCGACGGAAATGCGGCCCAACCCGTCGACCGAGGCGACCGAACCGCCACCGGCACCGATTTCGACGAGGTCGATGACTGGGATGCGCAGAGGCAGGCCGCTGCCTCGGAGGAAGCGATACACCCGCGCCACCTCAAACTCGCGTGATGTCGCCGGTTCGCCGTTGGTTAAGAGGCAGAGCTTGGCTGTCGTGCCGCCCATGTCGAACGAGAGCAGGTCATCGAAGTCGTGTTCGGCTGCCACTCGAGCGGCCAGCAGAGCACCACCCGCCGGGCCGCTTTCGATCAGGCTGACAGGCGAGCGGACAGCAGTATCGAGGGTGCAAAGTCCGCCGTTGCTCAGCATCAGAAGCAGAGGCGCGGTTACGCCGAGCTTTTGGAGTTGGGTATCGAGGTCGGTGAGGTACGCCGCCATCAGGGGCTGCACGTAGGCGTTGGCGGATGCCGTCGACAGTCGTTCGTACTCGCGAATCTCGGGGCAGACCGTCGATGACAGTGTTATTGAGACATTGGGCATCGCGTCGGCCAGGATCGCCCCGACTCGCCGTTCGTGTTCGGGGTTCACGTAGCTGTGAAGCAGCCCGACGGCCACACTTTCGACCTCTGCTTCTTCCAGAGCTGGGACCAGTGCTCGTACGGCTTCCTCGTCGAGTTCGATGAGAACTTCACCCTCGGCGCTGAGCCTCTCTGGTACGGGGAGGCAGAGGTGGCGTGGAACCAAAGGGGCCGGGCGCTGCATCAAGATGTCGTATTGCTCGAAGCGGTTCTCGTGGGCCATAGCGACGGAGTCGCGGAACCCTTCAGTGCAGAGCAGCGCTGTCGTGGCGCCCCGGCGTTCGATCAGGGCATTCGTTGCGAGTGTGGTGCCGTGCACCACCAGGTCGACGTCACCTGGCGCTTGGCCAGACGCGTCGAGCACCTCCTCAACCCCAGCGAGCACCGCCCGTGCGGGCGCGTCAGGGGTGGTCAAAATCTTGGCTGTGAACTGGCGCTGTTCGCCGTTTTCTTCAATTTCGAGAACAACGTCGGTGAACGTTCCTCCGATGTCGGCTGCCAGGCGAACGCTCATTGACGCCGACGCTACACCTCGGTCCTGCCGACTTCATTCGCGAACAGCGATGTGCCTTTACTTAACCGCAGTCGCTGAGCGCAGCCCACTCAGGCATGCAGATCTCAAACACGCTGGCGGCAGTGATGCGATAGCCGACAATGTTGACCGCGTTTCCCTCGCCCTCGACCAGATGATCGAACTCGAGGTAGATGCGTTCGCCGCGCAGCCGATCGTCGGCAACACCAATCACATCGATGCTGACATCGCCGGCAGCGAGAACGACGCCTTCGGGGTCGGTCCCCGATGGTTCGGTGGCGAGAACCACCGTCGTTGGCGCGTCGTTCGCCCGCATGTCGGCAACGGCCTCGGCCAGCGTTTCGAGATCGTCGGCCTCGAGACGCGCCAATTGGTCTGACAGATCGCGGGGGCGGGGGCTGATGAGACCCAGGAATCCAGCGTCGGCCCAGACTTCTTGCCCGCGAGCGGTCACCTTCCACCAGGTGGTGTTTCTGCTCCTGATGGCGTCACCGGTAACGAACAGGCGGTCGGCCGCATCAAATGGGACGGCCATCAACACCACCTCGCCTGCGCCTGACGGCTCGCCGAACAGGTCGAGAACGTCGTCGTACCGAACACCAACGACATCGATCCGCTTGTCGGCGACGTCGGGCACCACGAAAGGCTCGCCCTCCGGAGGCGGATCGGTTGCGGCAGGACCGGCAGGTCGCGACGCTTGGGTGGTTGCCGGTTGGCTCGACGAGGGGTTGGGGGCCAGCGAGGTGGTGATCAGCGGGGCTGTATCGATCGGGTCCGACGCTTGACTACAAGCGGCTGCGACGAACGACGTCGCGAGCAAGGCGACGCGAGCCGTAGCCCGAACGGCCGGTCGCGGTGCGCATCGCTGGGCGAGGGAGGTGACGGACGTCATCACGAAGACCCAGGATGGCCGCGAAAGGCCCCGAAGTGGTGGCGATGACGCGAACCGGACGGTATTTGTGCGTGGGTGCCTAGTGGCGGGTGGTGACTGACCGGCCGGGCAGTTGAGCGGCGGCTAGGGCTGCAACGGCGGAAGTAAGCACGATGAGCCACCAGCCACGGCGGAAACTCGACAGTATTTCGCTGGCATCATCGGGGATTCCTTGGACCGCGACCAGGACCGCAACGCCGATCACGGTGCCGACCTGACGGAAGGTCGCGTTCAGGGCACCGCCGATCGCGAATCGATCCGGTTCGAGTGTGGACACGGCGGCCGATGACAACACCGGGAACGTGAGGCCAACGGCGATTCCCATGACCGCAGACAGACATAGCCAGAGGAACAAGCGCGGCTTGGCGTCCAGCATCGCCAAATTGGCCAGCATGACCATGCCAAACAGGCTGGGACCGCAGACGAGGAGTGGACGGAACCCGAAGGTGGCGGCCAGCTTGCCCGCCAGCGGTGAGACGACGGCGACGGCCGCCGGCGAGATAACGGTGACCAAACCAGCCCGCAGAACCGAAAACTCCCAGACGGTGCGGAGGAACAGCACATTGTTCAGTTGCATGGCGGCAAAGCCAGCGATGAAGAGCAGTGTTGCCACGTTTGCCAGCGAGAACGACCGATGCGAGAACAAGGCCAGATCGACGATCGGCTTGGGATGGGCCTTTTGGCGACGGAGAAACAGTGGGGCCAGTGCGACAGCGACGGCCAAGGAGACCACGGTGCGTGGATCGGACCATCCCCAAATGTCTGAGCGCGAGACGCCGAGAACCAGAGCTGCCATCGCAGCGGTGATCATGGCGGCGCCGAGAAGGTCATTGCGGCCCACGCTGGGGGAGCGGGTTGATTCCGGCAGCTTTGCCTGGCCGACGAAGAGGACGCCCAACACGACTGGGATGTTGATCAGGAACGCGAGGCGCCACCCGCCGATGGAGATCAGCCAAGCCCCAAGGGTGGGGCCCGATGCCACGCCTAGCGCGCCAACCGCAGCCCAAAGAGACACAATCTGGGTCCGTCGCTCGATAGGAAATGCGGCGAGCAGCAGCCCGAGAGTTGCCGGGGTCAAGAACGCGGCGCCGAGGCCTTGCACGGCTCGGCCGCTAATGAGGATGGGCAGGTTCGGCGAGACGGCGCTGATCAACGACCCCAATCCGAACACAAGGGCGCCAGCGAGGAAGACCCGCTTGCGACCCGAGGCATCGGCCACTCGTCCACCAACCACCAGCAGTGATCCGAAGAGAATGTTGTAGGCAGCGATAACCCAAGCGATGTCAGCTCGTGTCGCGCTTGGATAGGCGGTGGCAATCTCGGCGAATGCGACATTTACGATCGAGAGGTCGAGCAGAGGGATGTACCCACCAGCGGCCGCGATAGCGAACACGATCCACGGAGAATTGGAGCGGTTCGTTGGCACAGCCGATTGACCGTACAGCGCGAGGCCTTGTGCGACGACAGTAGGAGTGGTGCGCAACGAAATGGTGACGATGACGGGAACTGGGGAACTCCCCGATGCGTCGAAGTGTTTACAAAGGCAAGCTGTTGAGCAGATCAACCAACGAGAGGAATGAGCATGACCAAAGAAACAACTCACCCAACCGTGGCCGGACTGGTTGCTGAAGCCCGCGCCAGTGTCGGTGACGCGAACTTCCTTTCGAAGGGCCAGTGCGTCGACTGGTTGCTTGATTGTCTAACCGCTGCGGTTCGACCGCCCGTCGAAGAGGTTGTCCTCGAGGCGCTGGCTGACTTCAGTCAACGGAACATGTCGAAAGCTGGTGATTTCCTGGCCGCTCTAGACAAGATCCACCTGGCGCTTCAGGTGGATGCTGCATTCGACGATGCGGCGGTCCTGTCTTAGAGCCGGCTTCTAGAAGTCGCCGGTCCATTCGTCTTCTGGCCCGCCCTGATAGACCGGCAGCGGTTCGCTGTCGTCGCGGGGCGGTGCTGGAGCGGCTGGCCGAGCGCCCCGGGCAGGGGTAGCCACCGATGCTTCACTGTCGTCATCAGGGGCGTAGCCGTAACACATGTCGATGCCATCTACGTCGAACGCTTTGCCGAGCGACGCAATGGTGAACTTCGACCAATCGCCGGACTTTTTTTGCACCTCGACGAGACCCCCGTTCTTGAGGGATTCCTCGAGCGTGACGACCGGAGCCATGATGGCCCACTTGTCGGTCTTGGTCTTCCTGAACTGTGGTGGCGGCAACTCACTCATCCCTTGAGTATGCCCGGTCATCTCGCGGCCAGCCGGCTGGCACGCGATGTCGAACCACTCGTCGGTAGTGACCGCGGGTGCCTGGCACTCGTGGCCTGGGCCTTCCCGCCAATCAGGTCCACGTGCCGAACTGTTTAACCTTGCCAGGCAGCGCTTGCCATGCAGCGAGAACCGCCGGATCGCCGGCCGAAACGACGACGTTCTTGTTGGGCCGCCCCCAGATCGCCAACAACACCTGAGCTGACGGGCCGCTGATCGTGACTCGACCTGTGGCTTCGGATCCGATGACCGCGCTGCCGACGATGTTTCCCGCGTCCGACAGGAGTTGCATGGTGACCTCGCCCGGATCTTCCTCGGCATCGGATCGCAGCGCCGGCATGAAGTACTCAGCGGCGTACACAGCCGAGTCCAGCGCGTCGAGGTCGGCGATTGCATAGGGGTGCCCGAGCGCCGCTTCGACGTCGAGCCGGTGGATGCCGATTTCGGATGCGGCATGCCAGGCCCACAAGGCCGCAGTTCCGGCGCCGCCCGTCATGGAGAAGTAGACCGGCGTCGGGTCGTCGGCGCTCATCCGGTCAAGCGCTCCATGCGCCCAACGGGCCAGTTCGGCGGGATCGACGCGGCTCGGTAGTTCGGCGATCTTGGCCAGCGCTTTGGTGCGAGCATCAGCGTCGCTGGGCGGGCACGCCATCATGTGTTCCCAGAACACGGTGGCACGGCAGATATGGACGGCGGCGTTGTAGACCGTCCATCCCGGACAGTTGGGAACGACCTTGGCTAACTCGTCTGACGAGCGGCCGGTCACATAGTCCACCGCGGATCGAGCGAGGGCGATTCGTTCTGCTTGGTTCAACATGACGTACCTTAGGGTCTTGAGTGGGTCGCGCAGCTTGGCATTCGGCTCGTTGGACCGCTCAGGGAGTTCATCACTCCAGATCGCCTCTGTTTGTGGCCGGGTTCCTACGTATCGGCGAGGTCCGTAGTACCCTCAATGCCGAGGCGAGAACCAGCCAGGGTGCCGGCTCATCCTGGTGACAAGAAGACTTTTTCGTGGCGCAGGGGAACCAGATTCTCCTCTTGACGGTCAATAGCAACCATGAAAGCTCTTCTTTCACTCCTGGTATTTGTCTCACTGATGACCAGCTGCAGTAGCGACGCCAATACGCGTACCGATTTCCACCCAGACATCCCCTACCACCGTCGGCGCAGCAGACCCCACAGATGCTCCTGTGTCGTCAACCTCCTCGCGCGTGCAACCGCCGAGATCGCCGCTTGAAGTCGTGGTTGATGACGCGGTGGGTCGGGATGCGGTCATTGACGTCTTCGAACACGACCAGTACGGGGTTCTCATCAGATTGGGAGCAGGCAACCCGATATCGGAAAGTGAGGACGCTATCAGCGACGCGCTGGTCTTCGAAGAGATCGAGTTCCTTGACGTGCTGGTATTCGAGTGTTCCTACACTGCTGCGGAGCTAGCCGAACTACTTGACTACCTGGACTCCGAGGAATGGAGAGATCCGGACGGCGGCACGCCAAAGGCTCGGGCAGATCTCAGCCGGGACGTAACTGGTGGCCTGATCTCGAACTGTGCAGTCGTGTTCCCGGTTGACTGTGCAACACCGTCGGAGATCGACCGGATAGTCGAACACGCAACAAGCCTGAACGTGACCAACATCGACATGTGGACTGGTGGACGAGGCGACCTCCTCAACCCTCCCGACGGCGCAGTACTAGAGCTTGGCCGACCGAGCTCAAACTGCCCCGACAACTAGCAAACCCAACTCCCTCTATCGCACCAAATGCCTGTTCTTTGCCCCGGGATCAGAACTCGGCGCCAGAGTCGAAACAGTCCTCGTCGCCGGATTGTCCTGGTAGATCACAAAGTTGTTGCCCGGGGAACCAAGCATCCGGCTGGAGCGTCAAAATAACATGCCAGGTCCAAAGCATCCAGTAGGTGTCATCCTGATTGTCCTTGTCATCGTGACGGCAGCGTGCGGAAACTCTGACGCACAGAACACGAGCACATCCTCGGACATCGCATCAGTCGACTCAACGACCACACCGGACACGACGATGCCCGACCTCCGCCTTCCCCCACCGGAAATACCTGAGCAGTTCACCGCCATCACGAACCTCGTCGCGAATGACGAAATCATCGATGTAGTCACCTCGCCCGACGTCCCAGAGGTCACCGTGATCAGGCTTGGAGCCGGCTCCCTGACCCCAGAACTCGAACAAATGCGCCTCGAAGTACTGGAAGCGGGGTCCCTGCTGGACACAGCGGGCTATGTCTTCGAGTGTCCGTTCACCCGGTCAGCGTTCAGTCAGTTTGTGACCTATCTCGACTCAGGAAGTTGGAAAGATGAGGCCTCGACGGCTGCCCTCGAGACCTCGGCCCGACTCGACGTTGACGTGTACAGCGGCCACCTTAACCTCGATCCACGGATCGGCTTCTGAGGATCGGGCGTTGGACGGTCGTGGAGCTTCGATAGCCGACATGGTGGCTGGTCTGTGGTGCGGGGCGCGTCGAGGCAGGCGTTGTCGTCGGCCTTTGCCGCTGCTGTAGATCGTTTCGGCGACCTGGGCTCGGCCGCCGAGCGTGTAATCGATGTCGACCCAAGCGGTGTCCTCGATGCTGTCGATTGCTTGGCGCATGGACTTGTGCAGCCGGACGGTGATCGACCAGCCGACACGGTGGGCGTCGAGACGGTCGATCATTTTCCATGACCAGAACCCCGAATCAGCCCGCACGAACCTCGACCCGACAGCGCCCGCCCGGTTCAACACGCCAACGAGTTCATCAACGAAACGGTCGACGCCGCGTGCGGTGTTCGCCGATCCGTGTCGCATGCGTGCGAACAACACTTCACCAGTCCCGGCCCGTGTGGCGAGGAGCGGGTGGTAGCCCAGCACACGGGTGTAGCCGTAGCCGGCTGCTTTCTTCTGTTTGCCGTGGACCTCACAAATCGTGGAGTCCAAATCGATCACGAGGCGGTTGTCGCCGGGGCCGGCCTCGGCCGCCCAGGCTCGAGCCAACGCCCGGGAACAAACAGCATCGAGTTGGCGGACATGACCGAACGTGAAGCTGCGTAGGAACGTCCCGATAGTGGATGGAGCCATCACCTTGAACGGCAACACTGCCTGAGTCGCATCGGCCCGCAGCACGTTGACGTGGTCGATGTGGGTGGCGCCGGCGATCATCGCAGCGACCAACGTCAGAATCTTGCGGCCCGGACGTGACGAACCCGTCGTGATCCGTTGATTGATCAGGGCTTCGAGGCCGAGGCGGGTCATCAGCGTGGCCGGCAAGATCAGGCCGGCGTTGGCCACGAGACAGTCGTGATTGAAGATTGGTTCCAACCGGTCGATTCTGCGCGATGATGCACTCACAGAAAGTGCCTCCTGTGGCTGTGTGGTTGTTGATGTAGAAGACCAACAGACTCCCAGCTCAGGAGGCCTTTTTGGTGGACGCGGCCGACCTCACCCGCTCACGAAACGGTGAATCAAGGCTTAGGGGCTCAGCCGGTAGGTGGATTCTTGGGGCTCCATCGATCTCGGTAGTCGATGAGTCTGGCGATCATGAGCACGGTGGTGGCGAGGCGGAGTGCGGCGTGGCGGTGGCGGTTTCGCCGGTCGGTGTTGCGCCGGAGTTGACCGTAGTTCGACCACCACGAGTTGGCGGCTTCAACGATCCATCGCAGCCCGAGCGTGAGTCGGTGCG
>JBLINY010000069.1:0-24759 GCA_047638695.1 Acidimicrobiales bacterium
GAAGGGTTGCTCTTCATTGGGCCGTCAGCCGATGCCCTTGCGCTGTTCGGTGACAAGGTGCGGGCTCGCCAGTTGGCCGAATCGCTGACGATTCCGACTGTTCCTGGCAGCGCTCCCCTGTCGTCGACCGTCGATGCCGCTGCTGCAGCTGAACTGGTCGGCTATCCCGTGATGTTGAAGGCATCGGCCGGAGGTGGCGGCCGGGGCATGCGTCGGGTCGATGCAGCCGCCGACCTTGCCGAAGCTTTCGAGCGTTGCCAAAGCGAAGCCCTGGCCTCGTTCGGTAACGACGCGGTGTTCTTGGAGCGCCTGGTCGAGCGGCCACGGCATATCGAGGTTCAGGTCTTGGCTGACGGTTCTGGCCGCACCGTGCACCTGTTCGATCGTGACTGCTCGGTGCAACTACGCAATCAGAAGGTGGTGGAGGTCGCCCCCGCAACCGGGCTGGCCGACGACCTCCGCCAAAAGATGTTGAGCGAAGCGGTGCTGCTCGTCGAAGCCGCGAGCTATGAGAACGCCGGCACGGTCGAATTCTTGGTCCAGCCCGAGACGGGCGAGCACTTCTTCATCGAGTGCAACCCTCGCATCCAAGTGGAGCACACCATCACCGAAGAAGTGATGGGTATCGATCTTGTTGCGTCCCAATTCCGTATCAGTGCCGGCGAGACGCTGGCCGACCTCGGATTCGGCACCCAGGGCGATGTTGGAGAACCCGTCGGGTGCGCCGTGCAGGCACGGGTGGTAGCGACGGGCATGGGAACATTGGATGCCTACGCTGAGCCATCGGGACCGGGCGTGCGGGTCGACGGTTCCGGCTACTCGGGTCTCACACCGTCGCCCCTGTTCGATCCGCTTTTGGCCAAGGTCATCTGTTCCAATCGCTCGGCCGATGTCGCCGCTGCCGTCGACCGCACTCGGCGGGCACTCGAGAACTTCCACATCAGTGGGCTGCCCACCAACCTCGGACAACTCAGCGCAATTCTCGGCCATGACGACGTGCGGTCCGGAGATGCCAGAACCACGCTGCTCGCTGAGGCTCCCCATCTGATTAGCGCCATCGCCCCATCGAGTGCTCGTCTTGCGCTGCTGGGAACTCGAGTCGTTGCCGACAACTCCATTGGCGACTCGAGCTCCTCTCTGCCGATGTTGGCGGTAGGTGAGGATGACACGGCGCTGCCAAGTCCGCTCGGGGCGACCATTCTGGAGATTCGTGTGGCTGTCGGCGATGCGGTCAATGCTGGCGACATCGTGATTGTTCTGAACGCCATGAAGATGGAGACAACCATCATCGCCCCCCATGCCGGAACCGTTACCGAAATGCAGATCCTCGAGATTGGGGATGTTGTTGCTCCCGGTGATGTCCTCGTCGTCCTTGCTCCGGGAGGCGCGGGAAGCGCGACCAGCGCCAAGTCCGTCGATCCAGCCGATACCTGGGGGCCGTTGCTCGACGAGGTTGCATCTCTCCAGGCGCTGGCTCATGCGCGGCTGGCTCCCGGCTCAGACGACCCGGGCGTTGTGCGGCAGCGAAACCGGGGCAAGCTCACCTGCCGCGAACGCATCGACGAGTTGCTCGATCCTGACAGCTTCCGAGAGGTTGGCAGCCTCGCTGGGTTCGCATCGTACGACGAGTACGGTGGCGTCGCTGATTTCACGCCTGCCAACATGGTTGGTGGGCAAGGGCGAATTGACCGCCGGCGCGTGATCCTGTGTGCTGACGACTTCACATCGCGGGGCGGACACGCCGACGGTGCAATTGGGGCCAAGAGCCTCTATCTCGACCGCCTCTCGATCGAGCTTGGCGTGCCCGCCATCAGGCTGCTCGACGGGTCATCGGGCGGCGGCAGCGTGGCGGCCATGGTCCCCGAACAGAAGAAGGAAGGCGACAGTACGGCCAAGGAGAGCACCGGGGCGATCAAGGCTGGTCGCCCTCGAGTAGCAGGGGGTGGGGGCTCATTCCTGCCCGGTCACCTCGGTTCGAGCGCCTACACCCGTCAGCTCTCGACCGTTCCCGTGGTGAACATGCTGCTCGGAAGTGTGGTGGGCATCGGCGCGGCCAAAGCGGTACTCGGTCATTTCTCGGTCATGGTGCGGGACATCTCACAGCTTTTTGTTGCCGGGCCGCCCGTAGTGAGCCACGCCATGGGCTACGAGGTGACCAAGGAAGATCTCGGCGACTGGCGCATTCATTGCGTGAACGGGTCAGTCGACAACCTGGCTGAGACCGAGCAAGAGGCTGCGATGATGACTCGCCGCTTCCTGTCGTACCTCCCCTCGAGTGTGCACGAGGCGCCTCCTGTCTTGGCTCCGAATCTCAGTGACCCGCCCGACCGGCGCGACGAGGAACTGTTCACTCTTGTCCCCCGGAAACGCACCACCACGTTCGACATGCGACGGGCCATTGAGCTAATGGCTGACGTTGGTTCGTTCTTCGAGGTCGGACCGCTCTGGGGGACCGACCAGATCACAGGCTTCGTACGCTTCAACGGCCACCCGCTCGGTGTCATCGCATCGGACAGCCGGCACGTCAATGGCGGCGCACTCACCGCCGACGGTTGCGACAAGCTGACTCGCCACCTCGACCTCTGCGATCTCTTTCATATCCCGGTGCTCAACCTGGTTGACAACCCCGGTTTTGCGGTCGGCATCGAGCACGAGAAGCGCAGCACGATCCGCAAGGGTGCCGAGTGGATGGTGGCCTTCGCCCAAATCAATGTGCCCATCTTCACCGTGTTGATGCGACGTAGTTTTGGTGTGGCTGGCAACAACTACGCCACACCCCAATCGCAGCCGATGTCACGGGTGATCTGGCCCGCCGCCGATGTAGGCGGCATCCCGCCCGAAGGCGGAATCGAGGCTGCCTACAAACGTCAGCTGGCGGAATCAGATGACCCGGTCGCCCTTCGAGCTGAGCTCAATGCTCGCATCGAGGCTGCCCGTGGTCCGATCGGTCCCCTCAATCGATTCCAAATGGAGGAGATGATCGATCCCCGCGACACTCGAGCCCACATCTGCGACTGGGTGGATACGGCGTACAACGTTGTTCGCCAACCAAGTCGCCTCGTACCCCGAGCCCTCGGCTACCGGCCCTAAGGAAACATCATGTCTCAACTCAAACCAGTCCAACTTGGAGCCAACTCGGGATTGCGGGTGTCACAGCTCATCCTCGGCACCATGAATTTCGGCGAGCCGGGTAAGGGGCACCAGGGAGACTGGACCCTCGATCTCGAGCAGGCGAGGCCCATCTTTCAGGCTGCCCTCGACAAGGGCCTGTTCACCTTCGACTGCGCCAACGTCTACGGCCTTGGTTCCTGCGAAGAGGTTGTCGGCCAGCTCTTGCGCGAGCTCGCACCCCGCGACCAGTACGTGATCGCGACGAAAGTCTCAATGCCCATGGGCAGCGGGGCCAACCAGTCCGGGCTGTCCCGCAAACACATCATGGAGTCGGTCGACGCATCGCTCGAGCGACTGGGCGTGGACTACATCGACCACCTCGTCATTCACCGGCACCCACACGGCATCCCAGGTCACGTCCCGACTCCCATCACCGAGACCATGGAAGCCCTGCACGATGTGGTGAAGGCGGGCAAGGTTCTGTATCTCGGCGGAAGCTCGATGTTTGCCTGGCAGTTCACGCAGCTGCAGATGACGGCCGAGGCCAATGGCTGGACCAAGTTCGTCTCGATGCAGAACCACTACAACCTCATCTACCGCGAGGAAGAACGGGAGATGAATCGGTATTGCGAGGCCACCGGCGTTGCTCTGACCCCTTGGTCGCCGCTGGCCCGCGGCATCCTGGCTGGCGCCTACCGAGGCGGATTCGACAAAGGTCAAACCACCCGCAGCCAGGGTGCCGACCGTGACCGCACCGAGGGGTTGTACCGGGGAGAGATGGACTTTGCCATCGCTGATCGGGTGGTAGAGGTTGCTGAGAAACACGGCCGGACACCGGCGCAGATCGCGGTCGCCTGGCTGGTGAACAAGTCCGAAATCACGGCGCCGATCGTGGGCGTCTCAAAAATCGAGCAGCTCGATCAACTGGTCGAGGCGTGCAACATCGATCTGTCGGCCGACGATGTCAGCTATCTGGAAGAGCTTTACAAGCCGGTCGACAACCTGCTCAGTATCGGGTTCAGCTAGCCCGCCGACGGGGGGCAAGTCGGAGACCGTGTTCGCCGAAGTGCTTAGAGAGTCGTAGTATGCGTTTTCGATGACGGCCACAACGAAACCCATGCGTGAGGAACGGCGGCCTCCTGAGAAGGATGTCAAGGAGGTTGCGCCCGGCATTGTTCGGATACAGCTACCGATGAACATGCCCGGTCTCGGCCACGTGAACTGCTACGCCATCGAGGACAAGCAGGGCCTCGCCCTCATTGACCCAGGGGTTCCCAGCCTCCGTTCGTGGAAGGTGCTCAACGACCAACTGAAGAGCGTCGGCCTTCCGATGAAGCGGGTGCACACCGTCGTCGTCACCCACTCGCATCCCGACCATTACGGCGCGGCCCAGCGGATCCGCGACCTCACCGGCGCCGAGATCGTCACCGAGGCCAACTTCAAGACCTACTGGGATCCACACGAAGAAGACGAGTTCGTACGCGAGGTCGCAGTTGAGGCCGACTACGACATTCAGATCAACGCCATCGAAGACGCGCTGATGAAGATCACCAAGCGCACTCGGGACTCACCGTGGGATCGACCCGTGCCCTGGGGTGGTCCGCCACCTGACAACCAGTGGAAAGAACGATTCCGGTGGCGCATCTTGCCGTTGCTGCTCAGCAAAGTCTGGCAGCCGCCTAAGCCATCAAAACGAGTCGTCGATGGCGAGATGCTGATGCTCGGCGATAGAGAATGGGTTTCGGTCCACACCCCTGGCCACACCGCCGATCATCTTTGTTTGTTGGACCCCACCGAGGGCACGTTCGTTTCCGGTGACCACTTGCTGCCGACGATTACCCCCCATATTTCGGGTCTCACCACGCAGAACCGTCCGCTCGGTGACTTCTTCGACTCGCTCGAGCGAATGCACACCTTCAGCGATGTGAAGACCGTGCTGCCAGCCCATGGACTCGAATTCGGCGATCTGTGGGGCCGGTCAACTGAGATCATCGACCACCACCTCGAGCGTCTCGACATGCTGGTGTCATCGGGCAGCAAGGCGCCCGAGCAAGAGCTCACGGTGCCTGAATATTCGAAGCACCTTTTCAAGGAGCGCTCGTGGGGGCCCATGGCCGACAGCGAGACGTTCGCCCATCTCGAGCATCTCCGCCAGAACGGTCGGGCCACAACCCGCGCCGTCGAGGGCGAGCTTCGCTACCGCATCGTCGACTAGCCGAGCACTAGCCCGAAGCACACGTAGTTCAGAACGAAGTCGTTAGTCGGTAGCAAGAAATCGGGCTCCGGGACCATCTTGGCCGGCGACGTCGCCCGGGTTGAATACCTCGCATGCGTCCAGACTTTGGCATCCGCACCCAATGCACTGGGCCAGCTTGTCTCGGATGCCAACAAGCGTGCGAATCTGTTCATCGAGTCGCGGTCGCCAACTATCGGCGATGCGTTCCCATTCTTCTTTCGTCGGCGCTCGCTCCGGCGGCAGTGTTGCCAGACTCTCGCCGATTTCGCTCAGGGGTAGTCCCACCTGTTGAGCGGCCCGGATGAACGAGACTCGCCGAAGCACGTCTCTGGCGTAGCGGCGTTGACCGCCGACGGTGCGGTGGGCCGAGATCAGGCCTTTGTCCTCGTAGAACCGCAGCGCTGAGGTGGCGACGCCCAGGCGCTTCGCCGCTTCGCCGATGGTCATCTGGTCGTCGTCGTCGAACATGTACTTCAAGTTTACGTGAACTCTACGGTCGAGCTCGGGCCACCCCTGCTCTACGCTGTGCCCAGCACAGCATCAGCAACCCGGCCCATCAGAGAGATTCGACGAAATGAAGACACGCGGAGCGGTACTCACCGAAGCACCAGGCGAATGGAAGATTGTCGAGCTCGACGTCGATGAACCGCGCCAGGGCGAGATCCTGTTGAAGATGTCGGCATCGGGCCTTTGCCATTCCGACGATCATCTGGCCAAAGGCGACACCGACCGAACTATGTTCCCGATGGCGGGCGGCCACGAGGGATCGGGTGTTGTCGTACAGGTTGGTCCAAACACGCCGGACTGGGAGGTAGGTGACCATGTGGTCACCTCGTTCCTTCCCAGTTGTGGTCACTGCCGGTGGTGCGCCTCCGGTCAACAGAACCTCTGCGACCTGGGCGCAACCTTGCTCACGGGCAGCCGGGCTGATGGCAGTTTCCGACTTTCCCACGACGGCAAGCCGGTTGGTCAGATGTGCGGAATCTCGACCTTCTGTGAACACTCGCTTGTCGACGTGGCGTCAGCCGTGAAGGTCCCGAAAGATCTCCCAATGGAGAAGATCTGCCTGGTCGGATGTGGCGTTGGCACTGGCTGGGGTTCCGCGGTGAATGCGGCAGAAGTAAAGCCGGGCCAAACCGTCATCATCATGGGTACTGGCGGGGTCGGTATTCACGCCGTGCAGGGGGCCAGCCACGCCGGAGCAAGCCGAGTCATCGCCGTCGACCCGGTGGAGATGAAGCGAGAGGTGTCCCAGCAAGTCGGCGCTACCCATAGCTTCGCAACGATGGAGGAAGCCGCCGACTTCGCCCGATCGGTGACCAACGGGCAGGGCGCCGACTCGGCCATCATCTGTACCGGTGTCTTCAAGAGCGAACATGCTCGGGAGGCATTTGCGGCTATTCGCAAGGCCGGCACCGTGGTTGTCACCGGCATCGGCAGCCCGGGAGAAGACGTGCAGGTGAACGCTCGAGAACTCACCCTGTTCCAGAAGCGCATCCAGGGAGCCATCTTCGGTGCGTCCAGCCCGAAGCGAGACATCCCCTGGATGCTCGACATGTACCAGAACGGCCAACTGAGGCTGGACGAAATTGTGACCCGTACCTACACCCTCGACCAGATCAACGAGGGCTACGCCGATATGCACGCCGGCACCAACATGCGCGGCGTCATCGTCTACGACTGAGTCCAGATGCCGCTCGTACATACACTCTTTGCCGACTCCACAGCGGAGATCCATCTCACCGAGGGCTCGGTCCGGGCTGCATCGATAGCCGCCGACGGCGCCCGGCTGGCCTCGGGCCTGGCCGAGCTTGGTTTGGCTCCCGGTGACCGGATGGCTATCTGGGCATCCAACGGGCTCCCCTACCTGCGCTGCCTGGCTGCAGCGGCAGCGGGCCGGTTCGTCGTGGTCTCCATCAACACTCGCTTCGCCGAAGAGGAGGCGTGGTCAATCATCGACCGCTCAGGCGCAACCCTGGTCATCACTGATCGAGGCCACGCTAGTGAGCGAGGCCACGCTAGTGAGCGAGGGAGCACGGCCGTCGTTGGCATCAGCCGTATAGCTGAGCTCTGCGATGCTCCGGTCACAAAGGCAGCGGCGTTAGCTGACGATCCGTTCGTGGTCTTCACCACCTCAGGTACGACCAGTCGTCCGAAGATGGTGCTACATCATCAGCGTTCGATCGCCGCCCATGCCGCCGACATCGCTGCGGCCCACCGCCTCGACGCTCAGTCGAAGCTGTTGGTTGCTCTGCCGCTCTGTGGCGCGTTCGGACTTGCCGGCCTGGCCGGTGGCCTTGCCGGAAACTCGGAGATCTGGGTACCCGACCATTTCGACGCGATCGAGGCCGCTGGCCTGATCGAAGAAGAGCGAATCACCAACACCTACGGATCTGACGACATGTTTCATCGTATGTTGGCGACCGGGCGCGATCTGTCGTCGTTGCATGCAGCCGGGTATGCCCGCTTCAATTCGTCACTCACGGACATCGTCCGCAGCGCCAGTGAAGCGGACGTCCCTCTCGTTGGTGTGTATGGGATGAGCGAGGTTCAAGCCCTGTTCGCCCAAAAGGAGCCGGCAGCCTCAATCACCGACCGTGAGTTGGGCGGGGGTACCCCAGCATCGTCGGCGGCTCGAGCCCGGATTGTCGATCCCGACACCGGCAGGGCGTCAGCCGTCGGCATCGATGGGGAACTCCAGCTGCTGGGTCCGAGCCTCTTTGCCGGGTACCTGGCTGAGGGAGGTGCGGGATTGGATGCAACGCTCACCGACGAGGCTCATGTCATTGACGACGAGGGTCAGCGATGGTTTCGCACCGGAGACCTCGGGCGGATGGAAGACGCGACGGCGTTTAGTTACCTCACCCGAATGAACGATGTGCTGCGCCTTGGCGGCTTCCTCGTTAGTCCAGCCGAGATCGAGGACGTCCTGATTCAGGTTTCTGGTATTGCCGAAGCTCAGGTTGTGGCCGTCGGACGAGCCGAAGGTGTTCGGCCCGTCGCCGTTGTCATCACCGATGGGCCGATCGATGAGCAGGCGGTCATCCAGCACTGCGCGGCCCGCCTCGCTCGCTTCAAGACACCGGTTCGTATTGTCGAGGTGGCACAGTTTCCAACGACCGCCGGTGCCAACGGGGTCAAGATCCAGCGGAACAAGATCCAGCAGCTCGCCGAGCTGTCGCTGAGCCAGGCCACTTGCACAACGCCCTAAGCTGCTTGCTGCGCTGGCCGATGGGGACGTTCGTCCCACTGTACTTATTGGAGGGAACCCGTGCCGAACAATATGTTCGATTCCGCGCTCGATCGGGCGGTGGCAATCGCCAACCGACCGATGCATCTGAGCATTGTCTCGGCTGCCCTGGTTTGCCTGGGCGGCGCCGGCTACGCCGTTGCCGAGGGTCAGGGGCCAATCACGTCCCTGTGGTGGGCCGTGGTGACCGCGTCCACGGTTGGCTACGGCGACGCGTACCCAGAGACGACGGCTGGCCGCGGCGTCGCCACACTTTTGATCATCAGCATGGTGACGCTGATCATCCCCATGATTACTGCGTCTTTCACCTCGAAACTAATCGTCGATCGCGACGCCTTCACCCATGAAGAGCAGGAGCAGATCAAGAAGACGTTGCAGGAGATCGCGTCGAAGCTCGAGGCCTTCGATCAGCAGAATCGATCGACCGGAAGCTGAGGTCTCCGCTAGACAGGGGCGACAACGCTTGGGAGGTCGCTCATTGACATCGGAATTTTCAAAGGTGCTGCAGGTTCGCTGCTGAGCGGGGACGAGTTGGCAGCTGATGTTGCCGATGTCGCCGCCGCCGGGTTCGGGTCGTACTGGATCCCGCATTGGGCCTTTCGGGGCCTGAGGACTTTGCCGTCATAGGTGACGAGAGCCACGTCCCCGAACGGCTCGCCGAATTCGTTGATGCCGGCGTCGACACCGTCATGGCTGTTGAGTATGGGATCAAACCGGAGGACGCTCAGCGCACTCGGAGCTGCCTGGCTGGGCTTCTCTGAAGCCTTGGCCAATCGCTTCAGTCTTCCACCGGCTTGCCGGTCTTTACTGAAAATGTGCCGGTCGGGAACGCACTGGCCCCGTTGTAGTGACCTTCGGGAATCAAGAATCCTCGCACCAGCTGGGCCATAGGAAGATCAGTGGCTCGGGTCAGATGGTCGGCGATTGCGAGCAGGGTGTCGCCGAGAGCGGTGCCCCCAAAGATCCATGCATTGAGTGCATCGTGATTGGGTGCAGCGGAACCTGGTTGGGCGGCAATGCCCTCGTGGTAGAAGGTGCGTAGGTCGTCGGTGAGATGACGAACCAGGAGCGGCATCTCGAACGCCCAGTCGACATCACCCGTTGGCGGGGTCGTAACGTCGCCGGACTCGGCAATTGACCCCAAAGCGCGGGCGACGTCATTTACCTGATCGGGTGTGGCGCCACTTGCGCCGAAGAGCGTGCGGCCCCGTTTGTTGCGGGTTTCCGCTGACCATGGCCGCAACCGCCCGACTTCAGACAGAAGACGAGCTGACAGCGAGTCGTCGGAGGGCATCGCAAGGTTGAGGGGGCATGCCCAAACCTCCGGGCCCGCCTCTGCAGGTGCCTCGACGAGATAGTCCTCGATGGTCGGTGCGGTTGCCGTCGACAACATCCCGAGTGCGGCTCTGATCACCTCGGTTTGGAACTCCGGATCGTCGGCCGAACCAAGCGGTCGCCCAAGTGCAAACGGCACCCACAGAGCCCGCGGCGGGTCGACCGCTTCTGATTGTTCGCGGATCAATGAAATCGAGGCCGTGGCCACACCGGCTCGTTCTATGAAGTTTGCGAGGGCGCCGACCGCACCCGTGCAAATGGGTCAAACCGGTATGAGCAACGCAATATCGACGCCATCGGCAGCTAGGAGACGGCCGACCTCTTCGCCCGTGTCTTGCAGGAGTGAATGCTTGGGCTGGGCACCCATAAAGCTGTAGTGCCATTGCGAAACGCCGCCAATCTCACCGGCCGCCGCCATCTCGTTCAGCCGATCAACCGGCAACATGATGTTGGGATCTTGCTGGAAGGCACTGCGGTCGAAGTTGGCGCTTACATGCGACAACACGACATCTGCGAAGTCAACGTTCCCGGGAAGAATTCGGTAGTCACTTGCCCCGGCATGGAAGGGGGGATCCGAGCGACGATGCATGCCCGCGGTCGAGACCAAAGCGACCGTGCACTCTTCCAGCGGGGGTGGAGTCAGCCACGGAGCGGGTTCAACCGGCCGCATCTGTGCGGCCCGAAGCAGCATGTGCTCGGCCTCGGTCGGATGGAGATCGCTTAGGCGGACCATGGCTGGAGACTACGGCCTGGTGATCAGCGTGATGGCATCGCCGGACGGCCGGACGGCCGGGCGGTCTTGGACGTAGCGGCCAGCGGTCGTCTCGCCCTCAGGATCATGCAGTCGTATGCTCGCCGCCAATGCGACCGGTCACTGAACTTACTGGTACCCCGGTCGCATCCGAGGTGACGGTCGACCGTGGGGCGTGGTTGGCGTTGGCCACTGCCTCGCTTGCCTTCGTCCTCGGCACCGTCAACGTCACGGTCACCAACGTTGGCTACAGCGATATTCTCGACAGTTTCCCGGGAGCAAGTCGATCGTTGACCGGCTGGATCCTCACGGGCTATTCGCTCACGTTCGCGTCCACAATGTTGGCCGCCGGTCGGCTCGCCGACCGCTACGGCCGTCTCACCGTCTTCCAGGTTGGTCTCAGCGGACTACTGATCAGTTCGCTGGCAGCTGGCCTGGCTCCGTCAGTTCTGATGCTCGTGCTAGCTCGCGGTGTGCAAGGCCTGTGTGGCGCCCTCGCGGTTCCGGCGTCGCTCGGGCTGGTCCTGCCACGCTTCCCGGTCGACAAGCAGGCGACGGTCATTGGCATCTGGGCCTCGGTCGGGATGGTCGCTTCGGGGCTGGCGCCCGTACTCGCTGCCACCGCTCTTTCGCTGGCCACATGGCGGTGGATGTACCTCGTCTTGGTGCCCATCACCGTGTTGGGGCTCGTCGGCGCCAAGCTGTTCATGACCGAGACGGCCGAACGCGATGTGTCGAAACCTCTCGACTTCCTCGGAGTTCTGATGGGGTCGGCATCGGTGTTCTTGATCGTCTTCGCCACACTTCGAGGTCCGAGTGCCGGTTGGTCGTCGCTGTTGGTAGCCGGTTCATTCGCCACAGCCTTGCTGCTGGTGCCATTGTTTCTGTTCCGGTCGGCCCATCATCCCGAGCCGCTCTTCGACCCCCGGCTCTTCCGAATTCGTTCGTTCGCTGTTTCGAATCTTGCTGTTTCTTTGTCGATGATCGGTGCCTTCACCAGTTGGGTGCTGTGGCCGATCTATTTGATCAACGTCTGGAACTACAGCGTCTGGGGCGTTGGCCTGGCGTTTCTCGTGTCGCCCATCATCTCCGGCTTGGTCGCCATCATCGGCGGCCGCTGGGCCGACCGTCACGGTTTCCGAGCCATCATGGCCGCGGCCGCTGGTGTGGCAACCCTCGGGCACGTTTGGGCTCTTCTGTTCTTGGACCAAGAGGTTCGGTTCTGGTTCAGCTTCTTCCCCGTGACGGTCTTGTTTGGTCTTGGCATGGGCATCCTGGCCAGCTTGCTCAATGCTGCAGCTCTTCGAGATATCCCCCAGGCGTCGATTGCGACGGCGAACGGCGTCCACCAAGCAATTCGATATGCCGTTGGCGGCATGGGAACGGCGCTCGCCCTCGCTGTCCTGAATGGTCAGCACGACGTGTGGCGGTACAACGTCATGTGGCTGATCTTGGGCATCTGTCAGATCCTGGTTGTGCCCCTTATGGCCCTGGCTTATCCGGCCAATCGTCCCGACGCTGAGTATGCGAAGAGTTAGGCAGCACCGACGATGAGCTTGCGAAGAGTTAGCCAGCACCGACGATGAGCTTGCGAAGAGTTAGGCAGCACCGACGATGAGCTTGCGAAGAGTTAGGCAGCACCGACGATGAGCTTGCGAAGAGTTAGGCAGCACCGACGATGAGCTTGCGAAGAGTTAGGCAGCCCCGACGATGAGCTCGATCGTCGTTTCTGACCTGGACTACGCCCCGCCCGGTGGCGAGTCACTGTTTTTTGACATCAGCTTTGGTGTCTCGCCCGGCGATCATGCGGCCATCGTGGGTGCCAACGGGGTTGGCAAGAGCACCATTCTGAAGATCCTCTCGGGCGAACTCGAGGCCGACGGCGGCGATTTCTCCGTAACGGGAACGGCCCTCACCATGAGCCAAGAGGTCGGCATGTCGAGCCCCGACGACACGGTGCGCGAGATGCTCATCGAGGTGGCCCTGCCTGAACTACGAACGGCTGGTCGAGCACTGGTGGCCGCCGAGAAGGCTATGGCTTCCGGCGAAGACGACGGCATGGGCTACGCCGAGGCACTCACCGAATGGGGCGATCTTGGCGGTTACGAGCTCGAGGCCCGCTGGGACGCGGCCGCCGAGCGCAGCATCAAGTCAGCCATTGGCGACCTTTCGACCCGGCGAGTCGGTGATTTGTCCGGTGGCGAGCGCAAACGACTCGTGCTCGATTTGTTACTCACGTCCGGCGCCGATGTCCTGCTGCTGGACGAGCCTGACAACTACCTCGATATCCCCACCCGCCGTTGGCTCGAACGACAGATCGTCGCCTGTCCCAGCACCATTCTGATGGTGAGCCACGACCGATCGCTGCTCGAGCAAGTCGCTTCGAAGATCGTGGTGCTCGAGGGTTCTGGGTGTTGGGTACATGGCGGCTCATACCAGACATTCCCGGCTGCTCGGGCCGAGCGACAGGCCCGGCTTGGTGATGCGCTGAAAAGGTGGAATGACGAGGAACGCCGCCTGTTCAACCACATGAAGATCATGAAGACGAGGGCGGCTCAGAACTTCAAGAACGCGACGAAAGCGAACGGCGCTGAGACGCGCTGGGAGAAGTTCGTCGCAGCCGGACCACCCCCGCCCCCGGTTGCCGACCAGCACATCCATGTCAGCCTTCGCGGTGCTGACTCCGCTCGGCGAGTCGTCGATATGAAGGGCGTTGCGATCGACGACCTCTTCTTCCCCTTCTCTGATGAGATCCACTTTGGCGAACGCCTCGGTTTGATCGGTCCGAACGGTACGGGCAAGAGCCATCTGCTGCGGGCACTCTCGGGAGAGATCGAGCCCGATGAGGGCTCGATTGCGCTGGGTCCTCGCACCTCTGTCGGTGTCTTCACCCAGATCAATGATCGGGCCGACTTTCTCGGCCACGAAGCGTTCGAGATAGTGCGCCAGCGGGTTCCCGATGACGAGAAAGCAATGAAGTCGCTCGCTCGGTACGGCCTTGGCGGGCACGCCCGCCAATCGTTCGAAACCCTTTCGGGCGGACAGAAGGCTCGACTCGAGATTCTCTGCCTCGAGCTCGAGGGCCACAACGTGTTGTTACTCGACGAGCCGACCGACAACCTCGACATCGAATCGTCCGAGGCCTTGGAGAAAGCGCTCGACGGTTTTCTCGGCACCGTCATCGCGGTTAGCCACGATCGCACCTTTCTAGCCGAGCTCGACCGGTTCGTAATGATCAACGATGACGGGGACGTCTTTTCGCTTCCGGACTTTGACGTCGCTATGGCGGCGCTCTCTGACCCTGACGCCGTCCGCACATTGAAGCTGGCCAAGCCGCTTACCTAGCGAATCATGCGGCGTACCTGAAGCGCGTCTGACTCATTCCTGACCGTCCAGACTACGATCGGCCACTGCGGGAGCGGGTCCCGCTTGTACCCAGCGGGGAGCGCAAACGATGGAGGCAGGCAACGTCGCGTGGATGATTACGGCTACAGCGATGGTGCTCTTCATGGTGCCGGGGCTGGCGCTGTTCTATGGCGGCATGCTCCGGTCCAAGAACGTGCTCAACATGCTCATGATGAACATGTATTGCCTGGGAGCAGTCACGGTCGGTTGGGTGCTGATCGGTCACACGCTTGCCAATACCGGCAACGGTGGATTCATCGGCACGTTCGATCAGGTAGGGATGAAGGACATCAAGTCGGCGGACGACATCGTCTCTGCGATATTTCTCATGACGTTCGCGGTCATAACGCCTGCCCTGATCTCCGGCGCCGTTGCCGACCGCATGAAGTTCTCGGCCTGGGCCGTGTTCGTGCCGGTTTGGTCGATCCTCGTCTACTGCCCGGTCGCGTTCTGGATGTACCGCGGCTGGATGGCTGAGTGGGGCGTGCTCGACTTCGCCGGTGGCACCACCATCCATATCAACGCCGGAGCTGCAGCACTGGCCCTCGTTCTTGTTCTTGGTAAGCGGCAGGGGTGGCCAGAAGAGGCCATGCTCCCGCACAATCTGGTGTACGTAACTCTTGGCGCCGGCATCTTGTGGTTCGGGTGGTTCGGGTTCAATGCCGGTTCGGCCGGCGCGGCCAACGAGCAGGCGGCTCGGGCCGCTCTCAATACGTTCGTTGGCGGTGCCGCCGGCATGCTCGGTTGGTTGGTCATCGAGCGAATAAGGGATGGCGCGGCGACATCATTGGGAGCAGCTTCGGGAGCTATTGCCGGCCTGGCGGCCGTTACGCCGGCTGCCGGTTTCGTCGGCGGGCTGTCGCCCATCATCTTCGGTGCCATCTCCGGCGTTACCTGCTATTCGGCGATTCAGCTCAAGTCCAGGTTCGGCTATGACGACAGTCTCGACGTTGTTGGCGTCCATATGGTTGCCGGCCTGGTCGGCGGTCTTCTGCTGGGCCTGCTCGCTGATCGCGATGCCTTTACCCCCGGGTTCGGAGCGACCTTCCAAGAGGGAGCACTGACCGGAGGAGGATGGAGCGGTGGCACGCTGATCTGGGACCAGCTGGTGGCAATGGGTGCGGTGCTCGCGTTCTCGTTCGTTATGACGCTCATCATCGCCAAGGTCATCGATGTGACCATCGGGCTGCGGGTGACTTCGTCGGCCGAGCTCCGGGGCCTCGACCTCACCCAGCACGCAGAAGCGGCCTACAGCTCGTAGCGAGGCGCTGCAAGCAGCCGCGACACCACGACAGGAGCGGCTGCTGTCGAGCTGATAAGCACTGGTCATGGTGATCATCGACGCACAAGTCCATGCCTACGAGCGAGATCGTCCCGAGCACCCCTGGGCCGCAGTACTGCCCGGACCGCCAGAGGTCACCGGTGATCAATTGGTGGCAGCCATGGATGAGGTCGGCGTCGATGGCGCAATTCTCGTGTCGCCCTACACCATGTACCGATTCGACCCCAGCTACGCCCTTTCTGTCCACGAAGCGCATCCCGGACGATTCGGGCTGGTCAAGCCGGTCGATTCTTCTGATCCCGATGTTGCTGCCACCATCGCCGACTGGGCCGCAACCCCCGCGGCGGTAGCTATCCGAATCATGATGGTTGGTTCAGTACCGAAGGATCCTGCTGATCCCGGGCTCAACCGAGTGCTGGCAGCCGCTGCCGACCATGGCCTACCGGTGAACCTGTTGTGTTGGGGTCGACTCGACGTCGTCGCCGGTTTGGCTGCCAATAATCCGAACACCCGACTTGTCATCGATCATGTCGGCTTGCAGCAGCCGTTTGCCCCTCCAGCCCCCGATCAGCCCTTTGGTGATCTCCCAGCGGTCCTGAGCCTGGCTCAGTACAACAACGTTGTGATCAAGGTCACCGGCGCCTGCACTCTCTCGCAACAGGGGTACCCCTACGCTGATCTTTGGAGCCCACTCGGGCAGATCTTCGAGGCCTACGGCTTCGATCGTTGCCTGTGGGGCACCGACTGGACCAGGGCGGTCGAGTTGCTCACCTACGAGCAAGGCGTCGAGCCGTTCCGGCTCACCGATGCGCTCGCCGAGAACGAACGGAACGCTTTGATGGGCGGAACGACAGCTGCGATCTACAACTGGATGCCAAACCGATAACCCGTGACTGAGCCTGACGACACCGTCGACAAACCGGTCCAGAACCTGGGTGGCCCCGGGGGCACAGGGCTGGCTGCGCCACCACCCCAGGGCTTCAAGCACGGCATGAGGGCATTCCAGTATCGTGATTTCCGTATCTTCTTCGCCGGGGCGCTGGCGTCGAACACCGGCAACTGGCTTCAGAATCTGGCCGTCCCGTTCGTTCTTTTCGAGCTAACCGGAAAGGCGCTATGGGTCGGCTTGGCCGGCTTCGCTCAGTTCATCCCGGCCTTCTTTCTTGGCCCCGTGGGCGGGTCGCTGGCTGACCGGCGCAATCGCAAGAACGTTCTGATGTTCAGCCAATTCGGTATGGCCGTCTCGGCCTTCATGCTGTGGATCGCCTGGGTCTTGAACTACCGCGAACCGCTCCTCATCCTTCTGCTCACCGCCCTTACCGGCATCTTCAGCGGGATCATGATTCCAAGCTGGCAGGCCTTTGTGCCGTCCCTTGTGCCCCGCTCGGCCTTGGCTTCGGCCATCACCCTCAACTCGACTCAGTTCAACGCATCCAGAGCCATAGGTCCCGCCCTTGCCGGGTTTCTGCTCGCCACCGCTGGGGCCAGCACCGCCTTCTTCCTCAACGGGGTCTCCTTCGTTGCCGTCATCGGTGCCATCTGGATGGTGAATCCGATCGTGGCTGAGCGGCGTGCCGCCACGACGACCACCGTTCTTCAGGGGTTTGGCGAGGCAATCGTGTATATCCGGCGGCGCCAGGGGATCTTGCTGAGCATGTTGTGCGCCATCCTCGTGGCCTTCTTCGGCAACCCGATCACCCAGTTCACTGTGGTGTTCGCCCAGGACGTGTACAACTCGGGACCTCGTGTGTTGGGCCTCCTCGCTGCCGCCGTCGGCATTGGTGCGGTATTGATCGCTCCTGCACTGTCGACGTGGGACACCCGCATCCCTCGATCGTCGGTGGTTCGTTGGGGTCTGCCGTTTTATGCCCTGGCCGTAATCGCCTTCGGTGTGGCTCCCAATTGGCCGCTGGGCGTCATAGCGCTGCTGATGGTCGGGGCCGGTTTTCTTCTCGTGATCGCCACCACGAATACGGCTGTGCAGCTCATGGTTGATGAAGAGATGAGAGGCCGAGTCATGTCGGCTCGAGTCATGAGCTTCACCCTGGCTTTCCCACTTGGCTCGCTTCTCCAGGGTTATCTCTCAGATATCTGGGGTCCGCAAGCCACGGTCGTCGTGATGGGCGCCATCCTTCTGGGGTTGGCCATTCTGGTCGCCACCCAGCCCACATGGCTTTTGACCCTCGACGAGGAGTAGCCCTAACGCCTAACGCCTGGCGACGGTGACCCGGTTGTCGTGGAAGATGGCGCCGCCTGCCATGTCGCTGTCTTGCTCCAGCACCGTGTCATTGATGCCGTGACGCCACCAGCCCTTGGTGGTGATGGCGACACCGGCAAGGGTGCGATCGGAGATTTCCAGTACTGCCTCGAACGAGCCGCGCTCGTTACCAATCAAGACGGTGTCGCCCGTCGAAAGACCCCTACTCGTGGCATCGGTCGGATGGAGGACCAGAGGTGGGACGGTTGTCCGACGAAGCGTGTGGTCTGTGGCAGCGAACACCGAGTTCACATGGAAATCACTGGCCGCAGCGACCAACGCCAACGTGCCATCGCCTGGCTTGCCGGACGCTGCCTCCAGTGGTGGTCGATAGTTCGGCAACCGGCCATATCCATCGGCCTCGGCCCGCTCCGAGGCAAACTCGAACCGACCGGAGGGAGTGGGGAAGCCCGCTGCGAACAAGCCCTCTTTCGGTTGACTTGTCGGGTGGCGGAGGAAGCCGTGTTCCCGCAGTGAGTCGACGGTGACGTTGGCCTGGGTGAAGGCTGGAGCATCGAAGAGGTCGGCCGCGATCTCGAGGTCGGAGGCAAAGAGCTCGGGCTCGGTGTAGCCCATAACTGCTGCCAATCGACGCCAGATTTCGGTGTGAGGCAGGCATTCGCCGGGAGCCTCAACCGCCGGCTCATTCCAGTTCACGTAGGCATGGTTGTAGGCGTCGTTCACTTCGAACTGTTCGTGTTGCATCGTCGATGGCAGCACCAGATCGGCGAAGGCTGCGGTCTCGGTGGGATAGATGTCGACAACGACGGTGAAGAGGTCGTCGCGCTCGAGGCCCGTCTGAACAAGGTTTCGTCCAGGATTCGAGACCATTGGATTGGCGCCGTAGACCACCAGGGCATCGACCGGTGGGTCATCGAGCTCTGTGAGATTGAAACCGAGGTTGGTCATGCCGAGCAACCGCGGCCGATCACCCAAGTGTGCACTGCGGGCCTTGGCCACGTTGTAGCCCTTGCCCGAACCCGACGAAGAGTAGAGCGCTCCCCCACCACGTCGGCCGTAGGCACCAACGATGGCCGGGATACAGGAGGCCACTCGCATGGCCTGCCCGCCATTCGCTTGCCGCTGGATTCCGTGGCCAATTCTCATGGCCAGTGGCGGAGCGTCGATGATGGCTTGCGCTAGGCCGGTGATCTCAGCTGCGGAGACGCCCGTGATCGATGCAGTACGGTCGAGCGTCCATTCGTCGAGCGAGGCAAGAAACTCATCGGCACCTAGGCACCGCGCTTCGAGGAACTCTGGGTCGGCTCCGCCGCCGCTCACGATGGCGTTGCATACCCCGAGCGCCAGCGCGCCGTCGGTGCCGAGACGGGGTGCGATATGTGTGTCGGCCTGATCAGCGGTGCGAGTACGAGTGGGGTCGACCACGACCAACTTCGCTCCCTTGGCCCGCGCCTCTTCGATGAACGGCCAGAGGTGACGGTTGGTAGTGAGGGTGTTCGACGCCCACACCAACACCAAACCAGCGTTGGCGAAGTCCTCGGGATCCATGCCGGCCCCGGTGCCGGACGTAAGGCTGAACCCAGCGTGGCCGCTCACCGAACAGATACTCAGGTGATGTTCTGAAGCACCCATCCGGTTCCATATCCGACCGCGACCGTTCGAGCCCTGCAGCCAGCCAAGGTTTCCGGTGCCGACGTAAGGCCAGATGGCCGCCCCACCCGATCGATCGATGATCTTCGAGAAACGCTGGGCCATTTCGTTGAGGGCTTCATCCCAGTTGATCTGCTCGAATTGGGCTGAGCCCTTCGGGCCGACTCGACGCAAGGGATGAAGTAGACGGCTGGGGTCGGCCGCGTTCGTCAGCCAGGGGTTCACCTTCTTGCACAACTCGCCCTGGGTGAAGGGGTGCTCGGGATTCCCCCGCAACTTCACCGCCTTGCCGTCGTCATCGACGGTGACGACCCAGGAACAGGTGTCGGGGCAGTCAAGCGGACATGCTCCGATCACCGTTCGAAAGCCCTTGGTGGGTGCGCTGCGTGCCTCCATTGCCCTAGTCTCGCACCTTCCCCCGTAGATGGCCCTGTGCCCGAATCCAGAAGCAAAGGGTTCGGCCTGCGCTACTCGTGGTGACTAGCGCAGAAGAGGAACGACTGTTGTCGCGAACGATTCCATTCGCTCCAGCATTTCGTTGAGGTCGGTCGATGCCAAGTTCAGGATCATGGTCTCGACCCCGGTGGTACCTAGCGCCTCGATGTCGGCCGCTCGTTGCTCGGGCGCGCCGGTGAACAACTGACGTCCACCCGAGGGGCCGTCCTGCACTTCCTCGTTGTGAAAGGCGCAGTTGTAGGAGAGGGCAATGCTGGAGGGATCGCGACCGACTTTCTCGGCCTCGGCGAAGAGCTTGTCTCGGCGGGCGACATAGGTTTCGATCGTGTCCATGCGGAACTTGGGGTTGCTGCCGAAGGGATACCAGGCGTCGCCCATCGCCGCCGTGCGTCGAATGGCGGGCATGCTCTCGCCCCCGATCCAGATAGGCGGATGTGGACGCTGAACCGGCTTCGGGTCGGCGGCGACATTGGTGAAGTTGAGAAACTCACCCTGGTGGGTGGCACGAGCTTCGGTCCACAACAGCTTCATCACCTGGATGTATTCGTCGGTGACTCGTCCGCGAGCATCAAAGTCGGTGATGTTCAGGGCCTCGAACTCTTCGCGCATCCAACCGGCCCCGCATCCAACCAGCACTCGGCCGCCAGACAACTGGTCGGTGGTCGCGAGTGACTTGGCCATGAAGAGGGGGTTCCGGTGCGGAACGACAATCACCGATGTGAGCAGTTTGATCTCTGACGTGACTGCGGCCAGCCACGACAGAAGCGTGAACTGTTCCATGCAGTCGGTGCTGCCGTCAGCCGTCCAGGCAAACTCCCCGTCCTCGCTATAGGGATAATTCGCGCCGACGACCTCGGGAACCACAATATGGTCGGCGACCGTAATGACTCCATAGCCAAGTCGTTCGGCTGTCTCGGCGATCGTACGGATGTCGCCGGGATTGGCCAACGGGCCTCGAAATGGTGCGCTCAGTCCAAACTGCATGACGGTCTCCTACCGGTCGAAGAATGACAGCCTGACTGTAGGTTCTCCCGGTGCATTCGTTCGATACGGCGATCAAACTGACCAACCATGGAACCCTTGACGGGCCAACCGCTCGGTTCAGCGCCAGTGTCATCAAGGGTTGGGACATCCGCGGAATTCCTCACGGCGGCTACCTATCGAGCCTTGTGGCCGCAGCAGCGTGCTCGGTCGTTGAACACTCTGACCCGGTCTCGATCTCGGCGAATTTTCTCGCTCCACCTGCTTTTGGTCCGGCCGAGGTCCATACCGAGATTCTCCGCAGTGGAAAGCGCCAGAGCACCGTGACGGCCCGGCTCATCCAGGACGGTGTCGAACGAGTTCACGCCGTTGTCATCGTTGGCACCGTGGCCGATGATGAGCCAACGCAATGGGGCACGGACATATCGGCCCCAACCATCGCCGCTCCCGACGAGTGCATTGTGCTCGGCGATCGACGGTTGCCTGATGGGGAGGAGCTGGCCTTGCACCAGCACCTCGATCTCCGGCTCGTTCCCGACGTTGGCTGGCTTGACGAGAAGCCATCCGGTGTCCCGAGGCTGGATGGCTGGATGCGCTACGTCGACGGCCGGGCCCCCGACCCCCTGGCCCTCCTCATGTTCTCCGACGGCTTGCCGCCGTCACTGTTCGAGGCGCTCGGAAACGAGATTGGCCACGTGCCGACCGTGCAACTGACCACGCACCTCTTTTCCCGACCAGCTCCGGGATGGATCCAGGCCCGCTGCACCACGAGAGCGAACGGTGGCGGCTTTGTCAACGAAGATGGCGAGCTCTGGGACGAGAATGGCAGGCTGGTGGCAACGACTCGTCAGCTGGCCCTTCTCCGATAGATCGCCGCTCCCGCTGCCATCGGCGATTTCGAAACCGGCACCGACCGGTGCGAGCATGGCCACCAACACCAAGGGGTTCCGATTCGAGGGGCCTCTGCAAGGGGGCAGTTATGAAGTTCGGAATCATGTTCGCCAGCACCGGGCCATTTGCCAGTGCCGAAGGGGCGACCGCAATAGCGACCAACGCCGACCGTTGTGGCATCGAGTCGATCTGGTCGGTCGAGCACGTTGTCATCCCCGACGGTTACCAGTCGCAGTATCCCTATAGCGCCAACGGCAAAATCCCGGGAACCGACGATGCCGACATTCCCGATCCGCTTATCTGGCTGGCGTATGCCGCTGGCATCACCAAGGAAATCCGTCTGGCTACGGGGATTCTCATCGTGCCGCAACGCAACCCCGTTGTGCTGGCCAAGGAATGCGCGTCGCTCGACAAGTTGTCGAACGGCCGCTTCGACCTTGGGATCGGTGTTGGCTGGCTCGAGGAAGAATTCAATGCTCTGGGTCTGCCATTCGACGATCGCGGCCCCCGAACCGATGACTACGTGGCCGCAATGCGGGCGCTATGGACACAGGACAAGGCCAGTTACGACGGCAAGTTCGCCAGCTTCGATAACGCAATTCAACGGCCTCAGCCGGTCCAGGACGGCGGCGTTCCCATCGTCGTCGGCGGCCACTCGAAGGCGGCCGCACGCAGGGCCGGGCGGCTCGGCGATGGCTTCTTCCCCATCAGCGCTACCGAGGAAGAACTGCTTGGACTGCTCGATCTGATGAAGGAAACAGCAACCGAGCACGGGCGTGACGGCGACAAGATCACCATTACCGTTGGTAGCTGGAGCCCTCGACGCGACAGCCTCGACAAAGTGAAGGAGCTCGAACAGCTCGGCGTCGACCGGCTGATTGTGGCCCCTCCCACCGGCAACCTCGAGAAGTTGCCTGAGGCGATCGAACAGCTTGCCGAGAAGGTCGCGCCAGTCGCCACCCGCTGACGCTCCCATCTAGGGAGGGAGCACCGCGCAGGCTTAGTGGTTCGATCGACAATGCTCTGCTCAGGTTTAGAGAGTGCCGGCCCGGCCGAAACGCTCATGATGGCTCTGGCTAAGCGCCCGGTCCTTGACGAGCTGGGCGCCGACGGTCTCTCGAAATGGCGCTGAGCCAGCCCCGGCGATAGGACTTCCCCATGCCAGTCGAGATGATTGGGTGGATCGCACCCCGAGTTGCCTCAGAGATCGTTCAGGCCGTTGGCCCCCCGTTTGACGCCGACATCGTGGCCGAGACGGCACGGATCCACGAAGAGGCCGACTTCGATCGCGTCCTGATCGGCTATTTCGCTGATGCTCCAGACGGCTTCCTCATTGGTGCCCATGCCGCTTCGGTGACCGGCCGTCTGCAGTTCCTTTTGGCTCATCGGCCCGGGTTCGTGGCGCCCACCGTGGCTGCCCGCAAGATGGCCACCCTTGACCAACTCAGCAAAGGACGACTGGCCGTTCACCTGATCGCCGGCGGCAGCGACCACGACCAGGCAAAGGATGGCGACTACGTCGACCACGCCGG
Source organism: Acidimicrobiales bacterium (assembly GCA_047638695.1). Lineage (GTDB taxonomy): Bacteria > Actinomycetota > Acidimicrobiia > Acidimicrobiales > SZUA-35 > JAHECQ01. The sequence goes on from JBLINY010000069.1 coordinate 23,099, forward strand.
GCGCTACCGACGCACCGACGAGTACGCCAACATCCTCCGTCAGACCTGGACGTCGAACGGGCCCTTCGATCACCACGGCGAGTACTACGACATCGACCGGGCTCACAGCGACATCCGTTGCTACCAACAGCCGCACATCCCGATCTATGGAGGTGGCGGTTCTGATGCCGCCATCGAGGCGCTCGCTCCGCACCTGGATGTCTTCATGTTGTGGGGCGAACCGTTGGCCGACACGGCGGCCTTCATGGTCCGGGTGCGAGAGGCTGCGTCGTTACATGGACGCGCTCCGACGTTCTCTTTGTCGACCCGACCCATCATTGCTCCCACCGATGAGCTGGCTTGGGAGCGAGCGCACGAGATCCTGGAACACGTAGAACAACGACTCGCCGGCCGAAGCGCGCGGTTGCCCGAGAATGTTGGGGGCCAGCGTCTTCTTGCCGCCGCCGATGCCGGCGACATGCACGACAGCTGTCTGTGGACGAAATTGGCGACCGCTACCGGGGCGCCCGGCAACTCGACCGCCCTCGTCGGCAGTCCGGAGACTGTTGCCAACGCGCTGGTGCGATATTACGAGTTGGGAGCCACCAGCCTGCTGATCCGTGGCTATGACCCCTTACCCGACGCCGAACTCTATGGACGGGAACTCATCCCGCTCGTGCGTCAGAAGGTGGCCGAGCTCGACGCGTCCAGATCGATCTGACCGGGTCCAACGGGCGGATCCGCAGCAGCAGAAGCGGCGTCGTGGGCGATGGCCTTGATCACGGCCGAGCACAGCACCTTCTCGACCGCGGATTGATCAAGAGTCGAGCCATGGACAGTTGATGGACTAGTCGTGAAGGCAACCATCGCTCGGCTCATGTCACCGGCCGCCTGTCGAGGATTCCTCGCTGCGATGAGCGCGACTCGGGCAGGATCAGTGTTGGTCTGGGCAATCACCTTCGCCCCCGAATAGGCCAGCACGATGACGGGTGCTCCGACCAGCATCGCCTCCGCCAGCCCGCAGCCTCCCTCTTCGCGAAGGCCGGCGAAAACAACTCCGGCTGCCTCGCTCATCATCTCGAACATCTTCTCGCGGGGAATCCGACCGTGGAAGTCAACCCGTTGCTCGAGACCCAGTTTCTTCGTCTTTTTGCGCAACCACGGCTCTTCGTAGCCGTCGCAGACGAAACGAAGATGCACCGACGCGGGTGTCGCAGACAAGGCTCTCAGAACCAAACGCGCACCCTTCCGACCTTGGAGCGCTGAGGGAAACAGCAGATAGTCGGCCCGTTCGCGCGGTTCAACCTGCGGAACTCGCGACAGCGCCGCTCTGTTGACGACCATCGTGCCCGGCTGAAGCGAGATCGGTAGCTTGGCGATGGTTTCGGGCGTCTCCGCCAGTCGGATCGTCGCTCGGTCGCGCGCCCGGCGGGTCGACGGCAGCCTCGACATGAGCCCAATAGCCAGGCGCCCCTCGAATTCGCCGAGCAGGCCTTTCCAGCCCAGGAGCGGCAGCATGCGGAGGGGTGTCGTCGTTGCGCCGCCCACGGGCCCCCAGACGCTCGGAATGCCGAAATCGACGACAGGGCTCGGCAGCCAATAGGACCCGTAGCCGACATGAATGGCTGCGTCGAAGGGACACTCTGCCTGGAGGTTCTGTACCTCTCGCCGAGCGTTGCGCG
>JBLINY010000070.1:0-24494 GCA_047638695.1 Acidimicrobiales bacterium
CAACACCAGCTGCCGCTATCGCCGCCTATCGCCACCGCACGTCGCAGCTCAGCGATCTCGAACGCCAAGACAACAAGACCAAGACAGGTGTGTTCACCGGCGCCTACGCCACCGTGCCGGTCAACGGTTCCCCGGTGCCGATCTTCATCGCCGACTACGTGCTGATGGGCTACGGCACCGGCGCCATCATGGCCGTTCCCGGCCAGGACGAACGCGACTGGGAATTCGCCGAGACCTACGACCTCGACATCATCCGCACGGTGCAGCCATCCGACGGGTTCGAGGGCAACGCCTACATCGGCGACGGCCCGGCTATCAACAGCGACTTTCTCGACGGCATGGCCATCGACGAGGCCAAGTCGACCATGATCGCCCACCTCGAACGTACCGACGGTGGCGAGGGCACGGTCACCACCAAGCTGCGCGACTGGCTGTTCGCTCGCCAGCGTTACTGGGGCGAGCCAATCCCCATTGTCTTCGACGACTCCGGACACGCCCGGGCACTGCCCGAAACCGAACTGCCGGTGAACCTGCCCGAGCTCATCGACTGGGCACCGCGCGAGCTCCACGAAGACTCCGAGCCCGAGCCACCGCTGGGGCGTGCCACCGAGTGGACGACGGTCGATGTCGACCTCGGCGACGGAGAGCAGACGTACCGACGCGACCTCAACACGATGCCGCAATGGGCCGGATCCTGTTGGTATTACCTGCGCTACATCGATCCGCTGAGCGACGACATCATTGCCAACAGCGAGTCCGAAAAGTATTGGATGGGCAGCGCATCTGGCGACCCGACCACGGGCGGCGTCGACCTCTATGTGGGCGGCGTCGAGCACGCTGTTCTGCATCTGCTCTATGCCCGCTTCTGGCACAAGGTGCTGTACGACCTCGGTCACGTCAGCACGCCGGAACCGTTCAAACGGTTGATCAACCAGGGCTACATCCAGGCCTACGCCTTCGTCGACGAGCGAGGCATGTACGTCGAGGCAGCCGAGGTCAAGGAAGGCGGCGGCAACTACACCCTCGACGGCGCCCCGGTGCAGCGGCAGTACGGAAAGATGGGCAAGTCGCTGAAGAACTCGGTGACCCCCGATGACATGTACGAAAGCTACGGGGCCGACACCCTGCGCCTCTACGAGATGTTCATGGGCCCGATCGACCAGGATCGCCCGTGGGAGACGAAGTCGGTCGTTGGCTCCCACCGCCTCCTGCAGCGCATCTGGCGCAACTTGGTCGATGAAGACTCAGGTGAACTCGTCGCCGCCGACACCCCAGCCTCGGACGAACTTCGGCGCGTTCTTCATCGAACAATCGCTGCGGTCAGCGCCGACATGAACAACCTCAGCTTCAACACCGCCATCGCTCGCATCACCGAGCTCAACAACGAGCTGACCAAACTCGACGGTCCAACCCCACTCGAGGTCGCCGACCCGCTGGTTCGCCTGATCGCTCCCCTCGTGCCTCACGTGGCCGAAGAGCTGTGGCATCGCATGGGCAACGACACCTCAATCGTTTACGCCGAGTTCCCGCAAGCCGACCCGAGCATGCTGATCGACGACACAATCGAGATCCCGGTGCAGATCAAAGGCAAGGTTCGTTCGCGGGTCACCGTGGCGGCCGACGCCGACGAGGACACAACCAAAGAGGCGGCGTTGGCCGATCCGCGCATCGCCGAACTGCTCGAGGGCAACGACATCCGCAAGATCATCGTGGTCCCAGGCAAGATGGTGAACATCGTCATCTGAGGTCATCAGCTCACGACATTCGGCGAGCCAGCTCAGTCGGCACTGGGCTTGCGAGCCCGGAGCGAATAAGAGAGCGGAAACCTTGGTGCGCCGTCGGGTAGCCGGTACAGGCCGTCGTCACGTTTCTCGAGAAACGGAGCCGGCGACGCCGTCAGGTCGAACTCGCGGAATAACTCGATGGTCAGCCCAGCGCCGATAACGGCGCTGAATAGCTCGCTCAGGCTATGTAACCGCTCGAACCCCACGTTGTGTTCGAACTCGACGTGCGGGGCACCGTAGGACCCGACCTCCTCGAACCGTTCAAAGCCGGCACCGGTGAGGTTTTCCTGGATCGCCGTGCCCTCGTCGTTCATCGCGGCACACAGCGGGTGGATCTCGTATAGGTACAGAAACCCGTCGGGTCGGAGGAGATCACTAACCACCTGGGCCCACCGGTCGAGGTTCGGCAGCCAGTTGATCGAACCCATGCCGGTGTAGACGATGTCGAACTGGCGGCCATCGACGGCCTCGACGGCATCGTAAACATTGGCCTCGATGGCGGTGATTGGTGAGGCTGCCCAGTTGGACATCGTTCGAACGGTTCGCATTGCCCGAGCCGAAAAGTCGAGAGCTGTCACGGTGGCGCCGCGCCGAGACCAGTCCATGGTGTCGGTGCCGAGGTGGCACTGCAGATGAATCAGGTCCTTGCCAGCTACCGCTCCGACCTCGGCCAACTCCCATGGCCGAAGATCCTTACGGCCGGCAATAAGGCCCTGAAGGTCGTAGAAGGTGCCCTCGGCATGGGCCGCCGCCCATCCGTCCCAAAGCAACCGGTTCGTGACGAGCCACTCGGGCTCGTCACTCACGCAACGTCACCCCTCTGGACGCCGTCACTCACGCAACATCACCCAACCGGGGCACGTCTGCCAGATGGGCCGTGCCCCTCCGGACGCCGTCACTCACGCAACATCACCCAACCGGGGCACGTCTGCCAGATGGGCCGTGCCCCTCCGGACGCCGTCACTCACGCAACATCACCCAACCGGGGCACGTCTGCCCACAATCGTTCGAGGTCGTAGTACTCGCGGGATTCGGTGTCGAAGACGTGCACGATGAATGAGCCGAAGTCCATCAGGACCCACTCCATCGAGTCTTTGCCCTCGATGCGAATCGGCTTTGGGCCGCCGCTTGTCGTCAGAACTTCCTCGACGCTGTCGACAATGGCCCGGACTTGCCGGCCGTTGGCACCCGAGGTCACGACGAACCAGTCGGTTATGCCCAGAATGTCGCCGACAAAAAAGGCTTCGGTTCGTTGGCCCAGTTTGTCCTCTGCAGCAACAACGGCCATAGCCACATGCTCTCGGAGCTCGGCGTCGGTTGTTTTGGAGGTGATGCTCAGGGTTTCGTCTCGCTCGCTCAGCCGCCCACAGGTGTTCCCAGGAGCAGGGTCACGACGCCATCAGCGTCGGTCTCGTTCGACACCATGGTAGCGGCGCCCAATGCTGCGGCCAGCTGGGCTATCCGCTCGTCGTCGACGTCGAGCGGCACCAGGACCGTCATCACTGCATCGGCGGAGTCAACGGGGAAGGCGGCCGCACCGATCTCGGCGACCTCGTAGCCGGAGCGTCCAAGATCCGCTGCCACGGCCAACAGATCTCCATCGCCAACCTGATCGATCACCCGAACTCGAAGACGGTCTCCTGGGAAAGCACCGCTCGGGAAGGGCACGGCCTCGTTTATCTGGGCCTCAACCTGCTCAGGATCGATGGTGAGACGTACGCCACCGGCTAGTTCGTCATCGGGGGTGGCCAACATGGCCAACTCGGTCACACGATGGGGGCCACCGCTGATCGCCGTCATCAGCCCGGCGATTTGATCAGCCGATGTGGGCGGCTCATCAAGAATCGACTCCCAAACTCGATGGCGACGGACCAACAGCGATCGCGGGTCAGCGTCCGCCACCGATAGACCCAGCAGCAGCCCCACCGCATCGCCACCAATCGGCTGCGCTCCCACCCCAAACACGGTTGACCCATCCGCTGAGACAACGGGATCCGGATTGTCGATCGTGTAGACCGTGTCGGAGAAAAGGGCAGCCCAGCGGGCTTCATCAACGGTCTCCACCCTGGTGATGCGGAGCCGCAAACCCTTCTCGAGGGCTGCGACGGCGTCGGCAACGCTTAGTGATCCGAGGGGCACGCCCTCGAGTTGCAGTTCGCCCGGCACCAGCAGGGCCGATCCCCCAAGCTGCTGTTCACCAGGCTGAGCCAACAGGGCAATGCCAGTGAGGCGCTGGTCGGTGATCTCGACGACGGCCGTGACCGGACTGGCATCGACCAGTGCCCGATAGCCCGGATCACCCGCCTGCGGTTCGTCGACAAAGATGCCGGCCCGGCTATCAAGCAGGGCATCGACACCAAAGAGGGCCAGCACCGGAATCGCCACGACCAAAAGTACCTCGGCCAGAATGAACGGCACGCCGACCCGGCGGGGGCGCTCAACGAGCGTAGTGACGGGCCTGATCACGACTCAGGACGATAGAGCCCCTGCTCGTTCACTATGGCGATGACGGGTGGCGGCACCAACAACACGGGCGACAGACCCTTGGCGACCATCGATCGAACAGCCGAGCTCGACACATCGATCGTCTTTGCTTCAACCCGCTGATACGAAAACCCCTCCGGTGGTGGCGGTGCGTCGACACCTGCTCGATCGACCACAACGAAGTTGGCCAACAGCTTCAGCCGCGCTGCCTCATGCCACGTCAAAAGACCCGCAGCGGCATCGGAACCGACAATGACCGACCAATCGTTGTCTGGTTCGGTCGCGTTGAGGTGGTCAAGCGTCACAGCTGTAAAGCTCGAACCACCCAGCTCGAGCTCGATATCGGAAGCCGCCAAACCCTCGACACCCTGCGCCTCGGCCCACTTAATCGCGGCCCGCGTCATGGCCAGGCGAACCGGTGCGGGAGTGATTACCCGGCCGGCTGTCTTCTGCCACGGCTCGTTGGCAACTACCAAACGCACCTCGTAGAGCCCCAAAAGCAGTCGAATTTGATGGGCGACTAGAAGGTGTCCAAGATGGGGCGGATCGAATGTCCCCCCGAGGAGACCAATCCTCGTGCCTCGATGTTCTCGCCGTTCAAAGTTGGGTTCTCGTCCTTGCGAGGTCGCGCTGGGCCGATCCATGTCGGCGTCGCTACAGGAAAATTCGAGGCTTACAACCTAAACGTGACAGGTGTCACTCGACGGGAAGGAGTGACCTGTACTAGAAATGATATTTGGACATATGTCCCCCCACCGGCAATCCGCGTTCGGAGACCCGTTAAATAATCGAGTTCCCGCTCTCCCGCCGGTAGTGAGAGACTGTCAGTTCCATCAAGATCGCCGTTCAGGTGTACAAGAACGCCAACGTGGCGTGCAAAGACCGAAGACGGCTCGTGCCGACAAAGGCACAGATCACATCCTTCCCGCCTCTAGCCCCTAAACCTTCCCCGCACACAAACGAACGAAAAGCGCGCCATGAGTGATTCAGTAGGTCAATATCTCAACGAAATCGGGCTCGTCCCTCTGCTCACCGCAGACGAGGAACGCGAACTTAGCCAGATCATCGAAAAGGGCCGAGACGCCCAAGAGCGAATCGACGCGGGCGAAGGCTCGGCGGAGTTCCGTCGCTCCGCACGCCAGGCAGCCCGGGCGAAGGATCGGTTCATCCGAGCAAACCTTCGGCTTGTTGTAAGCGTCGCCCGCCGCTACCCCCTTCCTCCGTCGATGGAGCTGCTCGACCTCATCCAAGAAGGCAACCTCGGCCTAGAACATGCGGTCGACAAGTTCGATTGGCGCAAGGGCTTCAAGTTCAGCACCTACGCCACGTTCTGGATTCGCCAGGCAATCGGACGTGCACTCGACCAGAAGGCCAGCCTGGTCCGCCTCCCCGGCGACCGCTCGGCCAGCCTTCGGGCAGCCCTTCGGCAGGTTTCTGGCGACGGAGACGAACTCGACGACGAGCACGCACGGCTTCACCGCCTCACCACCCCGACCTCCCTCGACCGCACCATCGGCGACGATGATTCGAATGAGCTGGTCGACCTCCTCCCCGACGCCACCCCCGGCCCGGAGTTCGAGGTCATGGCACGGGCCGAAGAGTCCATGGTCACCGGTCTTCTCGATGTTCTCGATCCTCGAGCCCGCTATGCCGTCGAGCAGCGCTTCGGCCTGAACGATGGCCGCAAGCGCAGCTACCGTGAAGTTGGCGAAGAGCTGGGTGTCACGGCCGAGGCAGCACGCCGGCTGGTGAAGCGAGCCGTCAGCGCCGTTCGCGATCAAGCGGGCGACCTCATGGCCGACTTCGACGCGGCCTAACGACAAAAGAAGAACTTCAGAGGAGCCGGCCCCGATGGGCCGGCTCTTCTCATTTCTGGGCAAGGCCTCGTTTGTGCGCAACTCGCGTTTCTCAGTAACTGTCAGTCGGGAATCAGTTACCGCCAGACCACAATAATTCGCGGGCATCAATCGGGAGAAGAGCCCTAGACTTCAGGCTGTGACTTGGACACCTGACTCTTGGCGAAACCTGGAGGCGAAGCATCAACCCGTCTGGCCAGAGGCTAGTGATCTAGCGCAGGTTGAAAAGGAGCTAGCCGGCTACCCGCCGCTGGTGTTCGCAGGCGAAGCCCGCGATCTAAAATCGAAGCTCGCTGCGGTCAGCGAAGGGAAAGCCTTCCTCCTGCAGGCTGGCGACTGCGCCGAGTCGTTCGACGGCTTCAGCGCCGATGCCATTCGCGACCGCCTCAAGGTGATCCTGCAGATGGCCGTCATCCTCACGTACTCATCGGGTGTTCCGGCGGTGAAGGTTGGTCGGATCGCCGGCCAGTTCGCAAAGCCCCGTTCCAGCCCCACCGAGACCATCGATGGCACCGAGCTGCCGTCGTTCCTGGGCCACATGGTGAACGATCTCACCTTTTCTAGTAGCGATCGCACGCCCGACCCGCGTCGCCTCATCCAGGCGTACAACCAGTCGGCGTCAACCCTGAACCTTCTGCGAGCGTTCACCAAGGGCGGCTTCGCCGACCTGCATCGCGTCCAAGAGTGGAACCAAGAATTCGTTGCCACCTCGGCCGAGGGCCAGCGTTATGCCTCGCTGGCCAAAGAGATCGATCGAGCTCTTCGGTTCATGGAAGCGGCCGGCATCTCGTCCAACCACCCCGAGATTCACGAGGCCGATTTTTACACCTCTCACGAGGCACTCATCCTCCAGTACGAAGAAGCTCTCACCCGCAAGGACAGCCTTACCGGCGATTGGTATAACTGCTCGGCCCACATGGTCTGGATTGGTGAGCGCACCCGCCAGCTCGATGGTGCCCACGTAAAGTTCTTTGCTGGTATCAACAACCCAATCGGATGCAAGGTCGGCCCCGGAGCCACCCCGGCCGACGTCCTTGGCCTGTGTGAGGGCCTCAACCCCGATCGCGAGCCTGGCCGGCTCACTCTCATCACCCGCATGGGGGCCTCCGATGTCGAGGCCAAGCTGCCGCCCATTCTCGAGGCAGTCAACAACGCCGGTCATCCCGTCGTGTGGGTGTGCGACCCCATGCACGGCAATACCTACACCGCCGACAGCGGGCACAAGACCCGACACTTCGACGACGTCCTGGCCGAGGTAACCGGGTTCTTCGCCGCACACGCCCAGGTTGGCACCTGGGCCGGTGGCATCCATGTCGAACTAACCGGCGATGACGTCACCGAGTGCCTCGGCGGTTCCGAAGACATCGGCGACCTCAGCCAACGATACGAAACCATGTGCGATCCCCGGCTGAACGGCCGTCAGGGCGTCGACTTGGCCTTTCGAGTAGCCGAGCTCCTAGGCGAGATCGCCACGTAAGACCGAGTTGCCCCCGTGCTCGTCGTCGCCATCATCGACCTCGACCGAAATGTCGACTTTCCACGAACCGGTCAAATCCAGGTCATCGGGAACGTCGTAGCGGCCAGAGCCAACGATGCTTCCCAACGAGACTGCGTCGAGCAACCCACCGTCGGCATCGAATTTGAGCAACCAGAGTTCGAGGAAGTCTGAGCCCTGCGTCGTGGCGAACGCCTCGAGCTCGAGAGCAATGTCGTCATTTACTTGAACAAGGTCGGCTTGACCGGGAACCACAGCCCCCTGGCCAATCACCTCGAGCTCGGCCGAGGCCAGCAGCACATCGTTGCCGCTCCCCCGTATGGCCAAGCCGATCGGCACGGCCACCAACAACAAGGCGGCGGCAACGGCGGTAAGAATGGCTCCCCGCTTGGCAATCGAGTCTCGCCGACGGCGAGCGTCAGCGAGATCCGAGACCCGAGCCTCAGCGAGATCCGAGACCCGAGCCTCAGCGAGATCCGAAACCGGATGGGTCGCCGCTTCGATTTTCTGCCACACCGACGACGGCGGTGTTTCCGGCTCGACCGTCGCGCCAGCCCGCAGGTTATTGATCAGGTCACCGAACTCCGGAAGTTCGGCGTCGTCGGCAGCATGCTTGTCAGGCTGTGACATTGCTTGCCTCCAGTTCATCCCTCAGCGTCTGCAAGCCACGCCGGACGTGGCTCTTCACCGTGCCAAGCGGCAACGAAAGTTGCTCGCTGATCTCAGCGTGGGTCATGTCTGAGAAGAAGGCCAATCGGATGACCTCCCCGCGACCCTCGGGCAGCGTCGAAAGCGCCTCTTCGAGGATGACCCGATCAGTGATCTGGCCGACGACGGCCTCGACCGACTGATCTTGCGCTGGGCTGTTGGCACTCGGCGGACGGCGACCCTTGGCTCGAAGATGGTCAATTGCTTTGAATCGAGTGATACCAACCAGCCACGACGCAAGCACTCCCTTTTGAGGATCGAAGCGCAACCGACTGTTCCATGCCGCAAGGAACACGATCTGGGTGAGATCCTCGGCATCGTCGCCCACAAGTCGGCGGGCGACACCCATCACCAGGGCGCCGTGCTGGTCGAAGACCTGCTTCAGCGCGGCCTGATCGCCGCCGACGAAACGCTCTTCGACAGCTTCAGGATGGCTCACCACTCCGCGAATATAGCCACGTCGCAGCGCTGGTGTGGCGAGGGTCAGCATTACCTCGGAATTCGTCGTTCTACGCCGCCCTGGATGCGCGACCGGCAGATCATAGTCCGACCTCGACCGGGCAGCCCGGCAGGGACTATGAACGCCAGTCGACGGATCAGACGAGGTTGTCGACGAACTTCTCGAGCTGACGCAGGTTGCGCACCTCGAACGTGCCCTCACAGTGGGCACCATATTCGCCCACAATCGAGTCACCGGTATTCCAGTAGGCCTTGGGTTCGGGATTGAGCCAGAAGAGCTTCCGAGCCTTCTGGCTGATTTCCTTCATGATCCAAGCCTGCGAGGCGTGGTAGTTGTTCCGGGCATCACCCAACACCAGCACGGTCGTCTTCGGACCAACTTCGTGGCCGTAGTTCTCCCAGAACACCTCGAACGCATGGCCATAGTCACTGTGACCGTCGACCCACACGACATCGGCCTCGGTGTTCACCCGATGCACGGCTTCGCTGATGTCATCGACACCCTCGAAGTACTTGGTGACCTCATCGAGGCCATCGATGAATACGAAGGCTCGGACCTTGCTGAACTGGCCGGAGATGGCGTAGACGAGGTGCAGCGTGAACCGGGCAAAGGCCGCCACTGAACCAGAAATGTCGGCAATCACCATGATCTCGGGCTTTGCCGGCCTCGGGTATTTGAAGACGAGCTGCGCCGGAACGCCGCCATATTCCAGGCTGTGGCGCACCGTGCGACGGAAGTCGAGCTGACCCTTGCGCTTGTTGCGTCGTTTGCGTGCCAACCGCACCGCAAGCTTGCGGGTAAGCGGATAAATGGCCTTTCGTAGATTGGCCATTTCCTCGCGGCTGGCGTGCATGAAGTCGACGTCTTCGGGCAACGGCTTGCGCAACGTCTTGGCCATAGCCTCGGCGCCTCGGTCGGCGACAAGACGGCGACGAATCTCGGCCTCGATCTCCTTGCGGAGTTTCTCGATACGGTTCTCGAACTCGTCTTTCTCCAACCGTTCGTCGAGGCTGGTCATCTCTTCCGCCGCCTCTTGACGCGTCTGTTCCATCAGACGCTCCATCATCCCGTCGAGATCGAGATTCCGCAGCGTGCGATAGAGGTAGTAGGTGCCACCAACCGGACGCCCGGGCTCCATGCCTGCAAACTGTTTGACAGCCTGCTTGGCCAACGCCCGCATCAGGGCCTCATCGCCCTTCATCAGCGCCTGGTAGAGCAGCTCGGCTAGCTCCTCAGGACTAAGGCCTTGGCCACCACCGCGGCCACTCCCCTCGCCTTCGCCCTCCTCGTCGCCATCCTCGGACTCGTCGAAGTCCATGTTGGCGAACGGATCGTTGGGATCGTCGCTAAGGGCGTATTCCTTGCCCCGAAGTGAGAAGTACACCTCGAACAGCGTTTCGAAGGTCTTCCAGTGCGAGTTGTTCTTCACCAGGGTGCCTGCCAACGCGTACTTGAACGCGTTGCGGTCCTCGATCGGAATGTGCCGCACCGCATCTGCGGCATCAATGTTCTCCGACAACGACACCGGGAGTCCAGCAACGCGAAGGTCCTGCACAAAGCCCTGAAGCAATTCGAAGAGCGTGTCGGTATTGCCGGTCTCCCCGTTTGCCGAGGTGTCGTCGACGACGGTCATCAACTACCCGCTGTCTCGAAGTGGGCCGCAGTGTTGGTGCTGAATTCCTTCACCACCTTGTCGATGTCGCTGCGGTACTTCAGCAACACACTTGCGGTATCGATCGCGTCTTGCTCAGAAATCTTCTCGATGCCAAGCAGGATGAGGGTGCGAGCCCAATCGATCGTCTCGGACACCGAAGGTGCCTTCTTGAGTTCGATCTGACGAATGGAACGCACGATGCGGGTGACCTGGTCGGCCAGATTGTCGGTGATGTCGGGAACCTTGGTGAGAACGATCTGCTTCTCGCGCTCCATCTCCGGGTAGTCGATATGGAGAAACAGGCAACGACGCTTCAGCGCCTCGGACAACTCTCGGGTGCTGTTCGAGGTGAGGAACACCAGCGGAATCTGCTTGGCTTGGAGGGTTCCTAGCTCGGGGATCGAAACCTGATAGTCGGAGAGCAGCTCAAGGAGAAGCGCCTCGGTCTCGACCTCAACCCGGTCGACCTCATCGATCAGCAGCACAACCGGATCTTCGGCACGGATGGCTTCGAGCAGCGGACGCTCCAGCAGGAAATCCTTGCCGAAGATGTCGTCCTGCATTTCGTCCCAGTCGGCGGTAGAGCCTTCGGCCTGGATGCGAAGCAACTGCTTTTTGTAGTTCCACTCGTACAGGGCCTTGGCCTCGTCGAGTCCTTCGTAGCACTGGAGACGGATCAACCGAGCCCCAGTGGCCTCGGCGACCGACTTGGCCAGCTGGGTCTTGCCAGTACCGGCCGGTCCCTCGACCAATATGGGTTTACCCAGCCGGTCGGCCAGGTAAACGATGCCAGCGATCGACTCGTCGGAGAGATATTCAACCCTTTGAAGGCCCTCACGGACGTCGTCGACGGATTCGAAACGGTGCGTCATGGAGAGACACCGTACAATGCCGCTCCCCACGAGAGTGAATTCTCGATCTCACATCGGTGGGTAGGATCATCTGCGTCATGGATCGAGGCCTCGCAGACGCAGTTGAACGATTCGCAACTCGAGTAGGCGAAGCACTCGCCAGCGCCGCGTCGGGCACCGACGTCGACATCGCTCGGCTGCGCGATGACGCCGTGATCGAAGCCTTCAGCCTGAGCTGCGCCCTGGTTGATACCGACGACCGACATTCCGATGACGAGCTCTGGGCTCTCGTCGCTGCCTTCTCAAGACACGACCTCCTCCCTGGCGCCGCCACCCCGGCTGATCTGCGCGACAGCTTGCTCATCGCCGGACGCAAGACATGGTTAAACCTTCCGTCCGAGATGTTTCTGACCTTCGCCCAGGTCGACGAGCAGCGCGGCAGCCGGCTAACCCGCCTCTACTACGACGAAGCAATGGCGCTCGCCCACACCGTTGCCTCGGTCGATCGCTTTCCCTCCGACGCGGAGCTCCGCGCCATCGTCGCCTTTCAGAAGTTGATGTTGGCTGCGCTGCCAACCACCAACCCGAAACCCACCCCTGCGCAGAGCGACCAGCCGGGAGCCGCGGGTGGTGCAACACCGACCGACTCAGCCGAACCCGAGCCTCCCGACGAGCCTGCGGAGCCGCTCGTCGATCTCATGGCCGAGCTCGACAAGCTGATTGGCCTCGACGCAGTGAAGGAAGAGGTGCGACTCCTCAGTGCCCTCCTCCGTATCCAGAAGCTGCGAGCCGAGCGCGATCTCCCGGTGGTCGACAACACCAAGCACCTGGTGTTCAGCGGCAACCCTGGAACCGGCAAGACCACAGTCGCTCGGTTGTTGGCCCGCATCTACCGAAGTCTTGACGTCGTCGAGCGAGGTCATCTGACCGAGGTCGATCGCAGCGGCTTGGTCGCTGGATTCGTCGGCCAGACCGCGGTGAAAGTCGGCGAGGTATTCGATAAAGCCGATGGTGGCGTGCTGTTGGTCGACGAGGCCTACTCACTCATTCGGGGCGGCGAGAAAGACTTCGGGCGCGAGGCCATCGACGCCATCGTCAAACAGGTCGAGGACCGCCGGGACACGATGGTGGTGATTCTGGCCGGGTACCCCAAGGAGATGGCCGAACTCGTTGGCGCCAACCCCGGCTTCAGCAGCCGCTTCCCGAAGACCATCGCGTTCCCTGACTACGACAACGACGAGCTCTTTGCCATTCTCGAGCTCATCTGCGCCAAGGGCCAGTACGCCCTCACCCCTGCCGCAGCCGAAGCGGCCATTGTCTGGTTCGCAGCGCACAGCCGAGGTCATGGCTTCGGCAACGGGCGCTTGGCACGCAACCTCTTCGAAGGCGCCGTTGCCCGGCATGCCCGCCGATTGGTCGACGTTGCCGAACCAACCGACGACCAACTCACCACTCTCGAGGCGGCCGACGTCGCCGATGTCCCGGTGGGTGGCGTCTCATGATCCGGATCTGCGCGAACGGGCGTCGAACGTGACCGATTGGTTGGAGTGACCGGTCAGCGCAGTGGGTCCTCGAAGGTAGCGGCCGGTATTGCGTTCAGCCGTGTGTTCGGGTTGATTCGCGAGGTATTGATCGCTGCCACCTTTGGCATCTCTGGCGCCGGAGATGCTTTTCGATATGCCATGCGGATCCCGAACGTGATCCAGAACCTGCTGGGCGAGGGAGCTCTCGGCGCATCGTTCGTGCCCGTCTACGCCAAGCTGATCGAAGAACGGAACGAGTCCGAGGCCCGACGGGTCGCCGGCGGTGTGCTCGGGCTACTTAGTGGCGCCATCTTGCTGATCGTCGCCGTTCTCGTCATCTTGGCCGACCCGATCATCTCGATCTTCGCCCGCGGCCTCGTCGGCGAAACCCACGATCTCGCGGTCAGCCTCACCAGAATCACGGCCGTTGGCATCGGGTTTCTGGGCATCTCTGCGTGGGCGCTCGCCGTTCTCAACTCTCATCGTCAGTACTTCCTCGGCTACGCAGCGCCAGCGCTATGGAATCTGGCCCAGATCATCCTGTTGGGTGTGGTCGCCATCATCGGTCTGGTTGCCAACAACGGTGGCCCCGAGACCGACACCATCGCGGTGTGGCTGGCGATAGCGGTGGTCGTCGGTAGTGTGCTCCAGCTCGGCGTCATGATCCCTCGCGTCCGGGTGCTGACCCAGGGAGCCACCCCGCACCTCCGCCGAGAAGGCGAAGTGGCGACAGTGCTACGCCGCTTCGGGCCTGCCGTCGGAGCGCGCGGTGTCATACAGATCTCGAGCCTCATCGATGGTTTCTTGGCCAGCTTCCTGGCTGCCGGTGCCCTCTCGACGATTGCGCTCGCACTCCCCCTCTACCTGTTGCCGATCAGCGTCTTCGGGTTCAGCGTCGCCACCGCGGAACTCACCGAAATGTCGCGCCGTTCCGATCAAGCCAGCGTTGTGGCCGGCCGAGTTCAGCTCGGCCTACGCAAAGTCTCGCTGGCGGCAGGCCTCAGCGCCGCCGTGCTGTTCTTCGGCGGTCGAGCCATCGCGGCAACGCTGTACCAATGGCCAAACGAGATCTTGGGCCGGTCGTCCATTTCGTCGGATGACTCGATCGTGCTGGGGTGGACCCTCGCTGCCTACGCCTTGGCTTTGCCCGCTGCTATGTCGGCCCGTGTCACCCAGAACGCGCTGTACGCACTCGGCGAAGTCTCGAAACCGGCCCGCATTGCCGTGATCCGGGTCGTCGTCACCATCGTCGTCGCCGTTCTGGTCATTTTCCAAGCCGATCGCATCACGGTCATCGACGGAGTCATGTCCGGCTGGTCTGACCTGGGATCGTGGCCGCTGTGGGACCCTCTCTCCGAAGACATCCGGACCGACAAGACGATCACACGCGCCGGCCCAATTGGGCTTGGACTAGCTGCCCTGGTGTCTGCCTGGGTCGAGTGGATACTGCTTCGCCGGGCGCTCGAAACGAAGATTGGAACCTCGGCCAAAAGTGGCTTGGCCCTTCCAATCTTTGCCGCCGCGTTCGCAGCGGGCATCGTCATATGGAGCATCCAAGTATGGCTCCCGCTGGGCGCCCCGATCGAAGGTATGGTTATCGGTGGCGCCGCTCTTGTGACGTACATCGGACTGCTCCGGTTCCAGGGCTTCCGGCCGCGGACGTCACCCCGCGGCAGTTAGTCTTGCCTCATGTTCAAGCTGATTAAACGCTGGTGGGGTTACACGACGGCGAAGCTCACGGGCTCGTTCAACGAAAAGGCCGACCCCAAGGTCCAACTGGAGCAGGCCATTCAAGAGGCCCACGATCAGCACCGTCGGCTCAAGGAGCAGGCGGCGAACGTCATCGCCAACCAGAAGCAGACCGAGATCAGGCTCAACCGCACGATGGTCGAGTACGAGAAAGTGGCGGGCAACGCCAAACAGGCCGTGCTCATGGCCGATGAGGCCCAGAAGGCAAACAACGAGACCAAGATGGTCGAGTACACCTCGGCCGCCGAATCGTTCGCCAACCGGATGATTACGCTCGAGGTCGAGGTCGAAGATCTCAAGTCGTTGCATCTACAGGCTTCGCAGGCCGCTGATCAGGCCAAGTCGGCTGTGAATCAGAACTCGTCAGCACTTCAGAAGAAGCTGGCTGAACGCCAGCAGCTCCTCTCGCAACTTGATCAGGCCAAGATGCAAGAGCAGCTCAACGGCGCCATGTCGTCTCTGTCAGAGACGGTCGGCGACGAGATCCCATCGTTCGAGGAAGTCCGGGCCAAGGTCGAGGGCCGCTATGCCAAGGCCAAGGGAATGTCAGAACTCAACTCGGCATCGGTCGAAGGCCGCATGCTCGAGGTCGAACAAGCCTCGATGAATGTCGAAGCCCAGGGTCGGCTCAGCGAGATTCGTACTCAGCTCGGGCTCAACGCTGCAGCAGCACCGGCGGAGTCCCCCGCGGTGCAAGCCGAAGGCGAGTCGGCCTAGCACCGCGGGCCTGGGCGCTAGAGCTCGGGCGCTACAGGTTCGGCCCTACACACTCGGCAAGATCACAAGGTCGTCTCGATGTACGACCGCGTGAGCGAGGTGTTCTGGCAGATCCGATGTTCGTCGGCCCAGATTGGCAGCAACATCGCTGCTCGACCAAGACACCCGGCCCTTGGCGAACACTTCGCCATTGGCATCGCTGATCTCAACTGCATCCTCGGCCTCGAATGTCCCCTCGACCGCCACGATTCCCGCTGACAGCAGCGACCGTTGTTGCCGCTCCAGGGCGCCACGGGCCCCGGGGTCGACAATGATCCGACCCGACGCGGGAACGGCAAAGCCGATCCACAGCTTGCGGGCTGAAAGGCGCTGCTCCTTCGACCGGAAGACCGTGCCGACGCCAGCGACGCCTCGTACAGCGTCCACCACGACATTGGGCCGACCGGCAAAAGCGATAACGGTCTCGACCCCGGACCAGGTTGCGATCTTGGCCGCTGCAAGCTTCGAGGCCATACCGCCCCGACTCTGTTGCGACCTCGCGCCGCCCGCAGCTGCTTCAAGAGTCTGATCGATCTCGACGATCTCTTCGATAAGCGAAGCAGCCTCGTCGACTCGAGGGTCGGCGGTGAAAAGACCTGCGGTGTCGGTAAGCAGAATCAGTTTCTCGGCTTCAACCAGATGGGCGACCAGCGCAGCCAGGCGATCGTTGTCTCCGAAGCGAATCTCGTCGTCCGCAATAGCGTCGTTCTCGTTCACGATCGGGACCACACCCAAATCGAGCAAAGCCTGAAGCGTCCCTCGGCTCTTGAGGTAGCGCCGACGCAACATGAAGTCGGTTGGCGCCAACAGAACCTGGCCCCCAAGCATCTGCTGATCGGCCAGGGCCAGCTCGAAAGCCCGCATCAGGGAGGTCTGACCGACTGCGGACGCGGCCCGAAGCACTGCCTCATCACGAACGTTCTCGCGCTTCATACCCAACTGCGGCAACCCGGCTGCGATGGCTCCACTTGTTACAACAACGACCAGCGAACCTTCCGCCCGGCAAATCGCCACCTCGGCTGCAAGCTTGGCCAGACTGGTTGAATCGATCGCCCCATCGGCATCCACCACCGACGACGAACCAATCTTCACGACAATAATGGGTGAACTCACAGATCTTCTTCGTAGTCGAACTCGAAGTCTCCGATTCGCACCGTGTCGCCAGCGCTGGCACCCGCCTTCCGCAGGGCTTTGTCGACACCCAACTTGGTGAGCTGGTGCCGGGCGTACTCGAGAGCTCCCGGATCGGTGAGGTCGGAAAGGGCAACGGCGCGCTCGGCCGCTCGGCCTACTACCCGATAGCCAGCATCGTCTTCGCGAACGATCTCGATGCCAACAGCCTCGGGACGGTGGATGACGAAGCCCTCTCGTTCCTGCTCGCCTCCCCTTGCCTCGGTGACCAACTCGGCAACGCGCCACATCAACGGCTGTAGCCCCTGGTTGGTGACGGAGGAAATTTCGAATTCGACGGTGGCATCCGATCCCCAGTCGTCGGCCGCAAGCACATCGCTCTTCGAGCCAACGACCACGCTCGGACGATCGAGAAGGTCTGGCCGGTAGGCACCGAGTTCGGCTCGAAGCACGCGCAGCTGCTCGGCCGGCGATGACCCGTCGACGGCCGAGAGGTCGAGCAAGTAGAGCAAGACTCGAGCTCGTTCGACGTGACGCAGGAAGCGGTGACCCAGCCCGATGCCCTCGCTGGCGCCCTCGATGAGGCCCGGGATATCGGCCATGACGAACTCGGTATTCGCATCGAGACGTACGACCCCGAGGTTGGGTTCGAGCGTAGTGAACGGATAGTCGGCGATTTTTGGCTTCGCAGCGCTGACAACCGAGATCAGCGTGCTTTTCCCTGAGTTAGGGAACCCGACAAGGGCAACGTCGGCGAAAAGGCGAAGCTCGAGTCGGAACCACGTCTCGATCCCCCGCTCGCCCTGCTCGGCGAAGGTCGGCGCCCGCCGCCGATTCGAAAGGAACCGGGCATTGCCTCGGCCCCCGGCCCCAGCCTCGGCCGCCCGCCACCGGTCGCCATGGCGGTTCAGTTGCACCAACTCTTCGTAGGTCTCGTGATCACGGACGATCGTGCCCTCGGGCACCTTCACAACGAGTTCTTCTGCGCCCTTGCCATGTCGGCCGCCACCAGAACCATGGGCGCCGTCGCCTGCTATCCGGTGAGGATGGTCCCGAAACCCCAGCAGCGATGCCACGTTGCGATCGGCTTCGAGCCAAACGTGACCACCATCGCCCCCGTCGCCGCCGTCGGGTCCACCCAGGGGCACGTGGGCTTCGCGTCGCGTCGACACGCAACCGGCGCCGCCGTTTCCGGCGCGCGCACACAGATTGCATTCGTCAACGAAGTTAGACACCTCAACAAGGATACGGCGTTCGGAGCGTGCTATTCGGTGAGGCGAACAGGGTCGCCGATGATCTCGACCGCCCAGGTCGTGGTGTCGTCGACATCTCCGGTGCTGTGGTAGCGAACTTTCCACCAGCAATCGGATCCATTACACGTGTAAGCGGAACCATCCGGCTTGGCCAGAGGGATCTCGATCGTGACAAACCGACTTGGATAGGCGGCCGGCATACAGAAGGTGTCGCTCGGGTCTTGAGGACACACGGCGGCAGTTGTGGTCCAGGTAGCGGCCGCTGGATCGAAGACATCGGTCAAGTTCCTGGCCGTATACCTAAACGGCATCTCGTTTCCGAGCGGGTCAAGGAATTGCAGGTGACTCGAGCCCTCGCCTGGATCCCACAGTTCGATGCGCATCACTTTGCCCGCATGAACTGGATCGACTTCGGCGAAGTAGAACTCGGCCGCGGACACGGTCGCCGCCACATCCGGCCGGTTCTCACCGATGTACACCGCCAGCCGGTCGAGCGAATTGATCGTGCGTAGTGTGACAGCATTGGGGTTGAGTGTTGCTCGCCTCGGTTATTCGGCCAGGTCGCAGGGCTCGGCGACGTCGGACGCTTGCACTTGCCGGAATGCATGATCTGAATCTCAACTTGGACACCAGCAGGCTTACTTATGACAGAGACGTACCCACGCGGAGTGTAAAATGGGTTGCTGTGAGTGTTGGAGTTCAGCAAGTCACCTGCGTTCACCGAAAAGAGGTCGGCGTGAGCATTCAGCCAGTAGTTGGCCGGGCTATTCGTGCCTTGAAGATCGAGATCAGCTGTTCCGATGGATGACGTCGGATTGCCCATGGGCACGGCAAGCACGTAGTCGGCAGTGCTGAAGCGAGTGATTCCGATCCGATCATCGCTCAGGACGATCTTGCCAAAGAACACCTCGGCCGTGGCCGTGACGTCCACACGAATGCCGCGGTCGCCGTTGGCTGTGGCGAGCACGGTGACGTCGGCATCGGCGACGTCATAACCGTTGCGACGCGCTGCATCTTCGGCTGCCGCCTGGGCGGCAACGAGATCCGGCATGTGCACTACAGCGGCAAGAGCGGCGGAGTCGGCCGCTCGCTGGACCCGGCTGGCTTCGGTGTACCAGCCCACCGACATCGACGGCGAAGGCGGCGAACACCATGAGGGGGATGAGGAGGAGCGCGGAGCTCGCAAGCACATAGCCCGACTCACCGTTTCGGATGCGATTCTTGATCATCTTGTCTCCTCGATCCACATTCAGCTGTGCTCCTAGCTGTACTCGGGTTCGATCCTCATCACGGTTGTTGCTTTCAGTTCGTACGAACCAGTGCCAAAGAAGCCGGTCACCTTCGGACGTTCGAACTGCACGTAGACCCCGAGGTACTCGTCGGAGTTCGACCGCATTGTCGGGCACCACGCAGTGTCCGCGAGGCCCGCCGTGCAGTTCCCCTTCGAGTTCCACTGTGAGTCGTTTGCGATGATGGTGGTGAGCTGGGCGCCGGTGTACACGTTGCACTGGCCATTCACCGAAGTCGGAGTCGCCTGTATACGCGGATCACACGCAGCAACCATGCCCCCGTTCGCATCAGAGTTGTAGACGACGACGTACTGGATCTGGCCCTCTTCTGGTGTCAGCACCGTGCGAAGCGAGAGCAGCAGCTCTTGTTCTGGTCGAGTGGTGGCCGCAAGTGTGCCGGCTGATGCATCACCCAGGTGGGAACCAACGCGGGCACCCTGGCGGCTTGCTTGGGTCACCGTGATCGAATCGCGCCAGGCCACGCCCAGCTCGAGCATGCCCATCACCATCATGATGAACAGCGGCGTGACCAGGGTCAGCTCGATAAGTACCGACCCTCGCTCAGAGCCGTTGCGACGATTCCTGAGTCGTCGTCGAAGTGCGTACATCAGTGCCGCTCCGGTTCGATACGAATGATCTTGGTGTTGGTCAGCTCAATCTCGTCACCGATGAAACCCGTCATGTACGAGTGCGTCATCGCTATGTGAACACCGATGTAATCGGGCGGATCCGAAAGCGCAGCGTTGCGGTCCTGGGGACACCAGTCGAGATCATGGCTGTCTTGCGAACCGGCGATCTCGGGGGCCGTTGCTGCACCCGAGGTGTAGCAACCCCAGTTCTCGGTCGGTGCAGCGAGTGCATCGAGATAGTTCTCGCTGAAGTGAAAAGGCGTATAGCGATTGCACACGCCTGGCTGCGACACACCGGAGGGGCCGACACAGCCGGCTGGTACAGCGGCGCTAGGGTCGGTCGCCTTGAAGATGACGATGTACTCCATGTCATCAAGGCCCCAGGCAGAGATCCCGTGGTTAACAGCCTGAAGCACCAGGAAGTCAGCATCTGCGTTTCGTCCCGCCACGCTGGCCGTCCGGGCGCCTTCGGTCGTGGCATTGGCCAGCGTCAAGTAGTTACGGAAAAGGAACCCAAACTCGAAGACGCCGAAGATGAGCAGCATGAAAACGGGCGTCACGAAGGCGGCCTCGATCAGCGAGGCTCCTCTTTCCTTCTGTCCGTCTCTTCGACGCCGAAACCTCATAAAGGGTCCATCGGCACAAAGCGCACTTCTATTTAGTTAGTGAGGAGATCGCCTGATCTAGATCAGCGCCACATCTAGACCCGCGGGTGGGCGAGATCCAGGAATCGCCGGTAAAAACTAGTCCGTGAGGACGTCGACGAGCTTTCGGCCCTTACGGAAGCCGAACTTCACCTTGCCCTCGGCAGTGGCGAACAGCGTGTCGTCGCCACCCTTGGAGACATTGCGTCCCGGATGGAACTTCGTGCCGCGCTGTCGAACGATGATCGAGCCAGCGTTTACCGCTGTGCCGTCGAAGACCTTAACACCGAGGCGCTTGCTCTCAGAATCACGGCCGTTTCGGGTGGAGCCGCCACCTTTGGTCTTTGACATCTCAGCCTCGCTTGATTCCGGTGATTTCGATGGTTGCCAACGTCTGACGGTGGCCATAACGGCGCCGTTGATTGGTCTTCGCTTTGTAGGTGAAGCCGTCGATCTTTTTGCCGCGTGTTTCTTCCACGATGCGGGCCGAGACCTGAACTCCCGTCAGCTGTGACGGGGTCGAAAGGACATCGCCGCCGTCGACCAGGAGCACAGGGCGCAGCTCGACGTCGGAGCCTGGCTCACCGAGCCGCTCGACCTGAAGCGTCTGACCCTCTTCGACCCGGTACTGCTTGCCACCGGTGGCTACAACTGCGTACATAGTGAGAGAAAGCGTATCGGTCCCAGAACAGGATGTTGCGCTGACCCCTCCGACGGCTAACGAGTGAGGCGCACCGGATCGCCGATGACTTTGATTGACCAGGTCGTTCGATCGGTGATGTCTGCACCGAAGGTGTAGCGAATCTGCCACCACCGGCCGACATAGGCCGTCGCGTAGTCGACGGGAAGCGCAACCGTCGCCACAACCGCCCGATCGTTGTATCGGGAAGTGCTGTAGGTGTCAGGGTAGATCTGAGGGCCGCTTCCGCTCACGTCGAGCCCAGCCGTGGAGCCACTACACCCCCCGAGCGGCAACAATCCAATGCTGCAATCGGTGGTCCAGTTAAAGGTGACCGGGTTGCCATCGGGATCAAGTATCTCGATCGAGTCAGCCCCTTCGCCAACATCGAACAGCGTGATCTCCATGCTCTTGCCCGCGTGCTCGGCGGCTATTTCGGCCAAGTAGAACGTGCTCGACCCGTTGCTGAGCGAGGCGTACGGTGAAAGGTCGTTCACCGCTGCCACCTGTGGGCAGGTCAGCGGAGCGGTCAGCGTTGTACACGAAGTGAACGTGCCTCCCTGAGCAGCCCGCAGGCCGAAACCATTGGAGCCAAACGACTCGTTCCCACCGCCCGTTGCCTGCACCCGCAGATAATAGGTTCCCCGCACCGGTGCCGGAATGGTTGCCACCGTGCGCCATCGACCGGTGTGAAAGGGATCCCGGTCGCCCACCACGGTGGTGGCGAGAACGGGAACCGGCGTCAGGTCGAACGGAGAACCACCAGCGTCGTACCGCGTGAAGGTAATGTCGAACGAGCTCGGAGGCCTCAACTCGAGGTCGGCCGCGTTCCCGTCGGGCGAATACGAGGCGTCAAAGGCCTCGATCTGGATCGGCGCTCCCGGCGGCGTGGCTACGGTGATCGAATAGAGGTAGCCCGAGGTCTCGTATGAAGGGTTCGGTCCGCCGGCGCAGGGCATTGGCGGATATGCCCCACCGGGGTAACCAGCGAGGAACTCAGCCGACCGAAGGTCTCCGTTCTCGCGGAGTGAGCATCGGCCCGATACGGCAAGCCATAGACCCGGGCTGCCCAACTGATTCTGTGGACTGCCCAAGGCAACGGGTGGATTGTACTCGGCGACAGCGGCGCGAGTGATCACAAACTCGTCGATAAACAGATTCGACAGGCTCAGCGTCGACTTCGTCGAGACCGTGACCTTTAGTTCGCTGTCGCTCAGCACGTCGACGGCAACGGTGCTGTCGACTCCGGGCTGCAAACCGTTCCGCTCTACAGCTTCGAAGGCCGCCGCCTGCGCTGCTGCCTGATCAGGCAGGAGCACGACACCGGCCAGCGAAGCTGCGTCGGCTACCCGTTGGTTCTCCTGTGCCTGGAGATACCAGACCCCGACATCGACGCCGATGGCGGCGATGCTCATGAGCGGAATCAGAAGCAAGGCGGTGAGCGCGAGCGCATATCCCCCTTCTGCACGGCCGATCGCTCGGCGGCGGATCAGGGTGCCGAGCCAACTCATGGCTGGAACCTAGGCTCGAGCCGCATGACGGTCTGAGCCACGACCAGACGATCCGCCAGATAGGGAGCGAAAGATTCGTGTTGCACCTCTACCCGCACCCCAATCCAGTCCGGCCCGATGGCCGCCGACCGTTCACGATCCAGGGGACACCAGTTCTCGTCAGGCGAGCCGGCGGTACAACTCGTTGTCCCGACAAAAGTCCCGGGCAGGACGCTGAGATCTGACCCGTCGTACTGGGTGCACAGATCGGCGACCGCCGATGCTTCGCACAGAACTGGAAGCGAGCCATCTGGTTCGGGCTTGAAGACGATGATGCGGACGACGTCGGCGGTGTCGAACGAACCGAGCGCAGCCTGCAGCGTCGATAGGGCGTCGTAGTCGGCCAGACGAGAGTCGCCCGATGACGAGATAACACGAGCAGCAGCTCGCGACGCGTTGGTAACCGTCTGGTGATCTCGGATGCGAAAGCCGACCTCGGCTCCCCCGAGCGAAAGCAGCAACAGGAGCGGTGTGATCAGAGCCGTCTCGACAATGGCAGCGCCACGCTCGTGCCCTCTTGAGCGAAGGTATCGACTGAACCGGTTCATAGGTCCCTCGGCTCGACTCGGAGAACATACGTGGCTGACATTTGCTGGGAATCTCCGAACAAACCGGTGATCGTGTCGCGTCGGAGCTCGACATGGATGCCAACGAAGTCAGGCGGGCCGCCATTGGCTGGTGACTGCACGGCGATCCGCTCGTTGGGGCACCACGAGAGGTCGGGACTGAGCGGCGGGGTGCAACCGAAGTCGGCGCTGGGTCGTGCGAAATCCGACGGAATATACAGGTTGCATTGCGTCGTCACCGAGTCTTGCGATGCAATCGGACATGCCGGCGGAACGGGGCTGGTCGCCGTCGTTGCCCGGTACACCACGATCTTGGTGATCGCACCTTCCTTCAGTGGAGCACCCGTTTCGAGAGCTGTTTCCAGGATGCGGAAGTCAGCATCGAGGTCACCTCCCAGAACCGTGGCCGTCCTCGCAGCGTCCTGGGCCGTAGCTCGGAGAGCAAGATGGTCTTGCAGCATGAAGCTTGTCTCGATCAATCCGAAAATGAGCAGAAACACCACCGGCATCGTGAGCGCTGTCTCGACCAGAACCGACCCGCGCTGTCGACGGCGGCGCTTCCTTGAAGGCTGGTTGCGCTTCATAAGAAGGGGCGCGGTTTCCCCGGCGCGGTCCGTCGCGGCCTGTACTCCCACGGTCATCCGTTGGGCGGCACGAAGACCGTCGTCGTTGTTGTTGTTGTCGGCGCGG
Source organism: Acidimicrobiales bacterium (assembly GCA_047638695.1). Lineage (GTDB taxonomy): Bacteria > Actinomycetota > Acidimicrobiia > Acidimicrobiales > SZUA-35 > JAHECQ01. The sequence goes on from JBLINY010000070.1 coordinate 23,752, forward strand.
TCGTGGTTGTCGTTGTCGGGGCCGTCGTCGTTGTACTCGAGGAAGCAGTCGAGGTTGAGGTGGTCGACGGGCTCGGCGCCGTCGTTGTACTGGTCGTCGTCGTCGGCGCCGTGGTGGTGGTCGTGGGAGCCGTCGTGGCGGTGGTCGTGGGCGCGGTCGTGGTGGTAGTGGCCGCTGTGGTGGGCGGCGTGCTCGTCGTCGGGGCCGCGGTGGTGTTTGTGTTGATGCAGACTTAATGTCGTCAGTTCGGTTAGGAATCAGCCAGCATGGAGGGGTTCTCGATCGAGCCTGAGGAGGCATCGTTGAGCAGCCAACCTGGCAGGAAGCGTAAGCGGTTTCTGGCACCGCAAGAGAAGTATGAGATCTGGATGCAACTCGTTCGCGGGGAGGTCACGATCGGCGAGGCAGCCGAACGGGCGGCGGTGGATTGTTCCACGATCGGCAAGATCCGTGGGGTCGCCCGCCAAGGTGCCCTCGACGCGTTGGCCCAGTCACGGCCGGGCCGCCGCGAGAAGCAACGTGACTGCGAACTCGAAGCGGCCCGAGCCGAGACCGAACGACTCCGCACTGCGTTAGCGGAGATGGCAGTCCGGCTGACCCTCGCTGAGGGAAAAGGGCCTTGGGGTTGAGCGGCGGTATCCCAAGACGAGTTGATGCCGCCACCAAGACGGCGTTGCTCGGCCTTGTCGACACTGCGGTCGAGGGCGGCTGGACCACCCGCCAAACGTGCCGCTACCTGGAGC
>JBLINY010000071.1:0-23540 GCA_047638695.1 Acidimicrobiales bacterium
AGATCCCGACGATGTCGCGGATCTTGTCGATGAGAAGCGGGTCGGGCGAAATCTTGAACTCGTCGATGACGTGTGGTGACTGCCGGTCTCGTTGGTCGCGAAGGTGTTGTCGACCGTGACCAACCGCTGAACCGCGTCGGCTTCAAGTCCGGCAAGACCCGGATCATCGAGCACACCTTCATCGGCAACGGTGCCTTCGGGTCCGGTTTCGGTTTCGACGCCGGCCGCGGTGACCATCCCGTCATCCACCTCGAACGTGACCCTCCCCTCAACCAGGGAGGCGTCCATAGCGAAGAACTCCTCACCATTCCGGCCGATGCGCCACGACCGCCCCTCGGACTCCGCCAACGCAACGGCCTCATCGCCGTCAGCAGCCTCGGCATCGGCGCCGCTGTCGCCACACGATACGGCCATCAACCCGACGACCAACAGCACAGCCAACCAGCGCATCAAGCCCCCTTAGCGTTCGAACCGTCATCGTGACCTCGCTCAACTCGCCGTGGCATCTACAACGAGGATCCCGTCGACAAGCTCGCCGAGAACCGTGATCTCGTCTTCGGTGTAGGTCAGCCCGTCGTGGATGATCACTGCGTCACCGATCGGTCCAAGGTCGAGGCCCTCAACTGGCAGCAGCGGACCGCCGCAGATGTAGCGCTCACCGCCACCGGTCAACGATTCGCGCAGGGCCGAACCAGCGCCCTCGTCGTAGAGATGGCCCTTGACCGCCAGCACACCGGTGGCGTCAGTGCCCAGCGCCTCCGACACGGTCAGCCCGCCGTCGACGGTCATACCCGACGATGAGTCCACCTCACTACCACCGTCGCTGGTTTCTGGTTCGGACCTACCGGAACCCGCACCCGCATCCCCATCGACCACACTGGTGTCATCACAATCAGGTGCATCCTCGGCACACTGCCCCGACGCCTCAGCGCCATCCCCGTCGGCGGTGTCATCGACCTCCGAGGTAGTTGTCACATCAGAACTCCCAATAGGCTCACTGTCCCCACACCCAGCGGCCAACAATCCCACCATGACCACCACACCGATCAGCCAACACCACCGCTTCTCAATCCTCGACATCACCATCTACTCCTCCAGCACCGCCCACAGGCGGAACTCTCGTTTGGAAGGTGAGACGAACGGCACTGCTGTGTGGTTCCCCGTCACCCCCGGGGACCACGAAAAGCTTGACCTCGAAGATCTCACCATCAACAGAGGCCAACGTCCCATCAACCCGCCGGTGGCCATCAGCGGATACCGGTGTCATAGACCAGATCGACGACATCTCCGCCGCCGATCACGGTCACCCCGACGGGGGGATACCCATCAGCTGCACATCCCCGACCCCGACCTCGATCTCGACGCGATATCGACGGTCAATATCGGTGATTGAAATGACCTCTGTGCCTGTCCGCGGATGATGCCGTGGAGCGGCTTCTGCGAGCTGCTGGCGTCTTTATGTTCAGAACGGCACACGCCACGCACGGCGAAACAAGTCTGACTAGATAACCAGAATGGCGATCGTGCTGATGGGTGCCGACCCCGCCCCATGGCAGCGCCCAGATCACCTCCTAACCGGCCGCCAGCGCAGCGCGCAATCCGCTTCTTGAGTGCCCGGCGCCGGCCTTTGGGGGCACCCCGTGACGCCTGACGAATGGCGCGATAAACCTGATGTCGATGGCAACCGAGCACACCGTGTTGTTCAGCGCTGACGCAATTGCTGACAAGGTCAGCGAGCTGGCGGGCCTCGTCGACCGCGACTATGGCGACGATGGGTTGGTCGTGGTCGTGGTGATGAAGGGAGCGGCTATCTTTGCCGCGGATCTCGTCCGGGCGATGAGCACCGAAATCGAGCTGACTTATCTGACCGCTTCTTCGTACGTGGACGGCTTCGCTCCGGGGGAGTCCCTGAACCTTCGAGGCGAACTCGACGTCGCTATCAAAGGGCGCGACGTCTTGATCGTGGATGACATCATCGACACTGGACGCACACTCAACGAGCTTTCTGCGCTGGTCGCAGCGGACAAACCCCGCAGTGTCGCCACGGCTGCGCTCGTAAACAAAACCAGTCGGCGTTCACCCGGCACTGAGGCCGACTACTACGGCTTCGAGATCGGCGACGAGTTCATCTACGGCTACGGTCTCGACTGGGACGAACGCTACCGAGACCTGCCCTTCATCGCCCTGGCCAACCCGTCGTAGGATCCTGCTCAGTGAGGGAACGCAGGTACCGATCGGCCTACAACCTCGCTGTCGCTGTCGCTGACACGATCAACGGCGACAACTTCTTGCCGGTGGTGTTCATTGATAACCTCCACATGACTCACCACACCGAGATAGGCCCGAGACAAGTTAGAAAACAAAGCATCAACAGATCGAGGCTGTGGACCTTGGCGTTTTCAGTCTTCAATGCTTGCTCTGTGGCGCGCTGGTGAATCTTCGCGCTCTTCCGCGTACCGGTCTTCTGTCTTCACAGCCTCACCGGCGTCAGCCGGTCCATGAACGACCTCGTAAACCGGCTCTCAGGCTGCTCGGGACCGTTCACTGGCACCGACCCGTCGGCCCGGTCCACCCGCTCGATCGTGATGAACGCCTCCGGGGCGTGCTCGACCAGGATCTCGCGGACCTCGGGCACCCGCTTGCGCCGAACCACCGTGAAGCTGACCTCAACCGGCCCCTTCTGCCCCGAGCCCTCAATGCGAGTAACCCGGATGCCACGATCCCGCAGCAGCGTCGCGACGCAGACCGATGGGTCCGGATTGATCACGCGGATCATGCGCAGCCCGAAGGCCATCTTGTCCTCAACCGTCATGCCGACGAGGATGCCGGTCGCGTAGCCCCCCGCGTACCCAACGACGGCGAGCGGCTCGGAGAGGTTTTGCATCACGCCGCCGACGGCGAGCACCCAGATCAGCACCTCGAAGAAACCGAGCACGACCGAGAGTCGGCGGTACCCCGAGACAACGAAGACCGTGCGCAAGGTCCCGATGGAGACGTCGCAGATGCGGGCGAGAAAGATCAGGATGGGGATGTACCACAGCATGGCGGGCTCCGGGGCGCTCGGCAGGACGGCGGGAACGTGGGGCCAGCGGACGATAGCCTTGGCGTCCGGTGATGCGTCACGAGCAAGGCCGTATTGTGGCGAGGACGGTGGTCGCTGCTGGTGGGAAAGCGGGTGTGTCGCGGGCCATGTCGCCTGGTGCGAGCGGCTCGAAAGGCTTGCGGTAGCCGCCTGGCCAATCCGGCTCGAACGACACCCGGCACCCCGGGTCTTCATAGCGATGCAGAGTTTTCTGCGGACGAGGTCTCGTCCGAGGCGAGCCCGCCGATCGTCGGGTTGTCGCACGCTACGTTCACATGCAACGCGCGCGCCCCGACGCGCGAGTCGACACCGTTTCCGTTAGGTTCGACTTCGCTGCGCCCCGGCCCGATCCCTACCTCCGACAAAAACACCAACATGGTCGTCGCCGCCGACCCTTTCCACCGTGAGCACGCTGTGGTCGAACTCGCGATCCGCGACCTCAAGGAAGGATCCCCGGCTCGAGCGCATCCCGCCCGGTCACTACCACGCCAACGCCGCCTGGCTTGTCTGCGCGGAGTTGGCACACAACCTCGGGATCTGGATCGGACTGCTCGCCGGGCAGCTCTTCCCGCGATCAAGATGGTCCGTGGCGCTCCCATCATCATCAAGCTTCTCGAGGGGACTCAGGGCATCGGAGTCATCCTGGCCCCTGACGCCAAGATTGCCGAAGCCATCATCGAAACGCTCCAAACGACAGGCACCAACGTCTTACTCCAACGATTCGTGGCCGAAAGCAAAGGCAAAGACATCCGAGCACTGGTCGTAGGAGATCGAGTCGTAGCGGCGATGCGTCGGATCGCCCAGGGCGACGCGGTTCGAAGCAATGTCCACAGCGGTGGACACGCCGAATCGATCGACATCACCCCTGAGTAAGAGCAGATGGGTGTTCGGGCCGCCCAGATCATGGGACTCCGTGTCGCCGGCGTCGACATGCTCGAGGGCGAGAGCGGGCCTCTCATCATCGAGGTCAACTCCTCCCCCGGTCTGGAAGGAATCGAAACGGCGACTGACCTGGATGTCGCCGGTTCGATTATTGACTACCTCGACAATCAGGTCGCCTTCCCCGAACTCGACGTCCGCCAACGGCTCTCCGTCAGCACCGGCTACGGGGTCGCCGAACTCCTCATCCGAACCGACTCGGAGTACGTCGGGCAAACTATCGACGCCTCCGGTCTACGGGAAAAGGACATCACCGTGCTCTCATTGCACCGGGACACCAATGTGATACCCAACCCGCGGAACTCCCGCGTGCTCGAAGGGAACGATCGGCTGCTGTGCTTCGGCAACCTCGAACAGATGCGGGCCCTCATCCCGGCTCGCCGCAAACGACGGGCCAAGGTACGTGTCTTGCCGGACGAACCTCTCACCGCCGAACACACCGAAACCTGACATCTTGAACGCAAGCGTCGTTAGCGGATGCATCGGTTGATCGTGAACACCGGGCTCCGACCCTGCGGAGGTGCCGACGGGGAGCCGACTTATCTCCAACCGCAATCCTTCAGAGCTAATTGTCGCGAAACGTAACCCTTCCGGACACCTGCCGCTACCAAGTCTGCGCAGCGGAACCCACCTCTGTCGGCCATGGCAACCGGATCGCCAAACGGCAGCCAACGGCGCTGGCGAGCGCTCGTGCGGCCCGTGAGCGGGTCAGCTGGCCAAGACCCCATGAAGCGCAGCCACCGGCATGAGAACGGCACGCTTCATGACGCCCAAGTAGCTGAACCCACTCGGTACCGCCGGCCGTGCTCGGCTCGTTCGCGAGCGATGTATGCCGTTAGCGGACGCCACCGAAGCGGACCGCAACCCGCTCATTTCGACACCGACCGGGAGAACAGGCCAAAAACACCGCAGCGTCCGTTTCGACCCACCTCTCCCCGGAACCAGACGCACCCTGCAACCAACGAAAAAATAGAGACACATCTGGAGGAGAGGGCCTTCACTATCCGTTTGGCGGCCCCGAGGACGACGACAGCAATGCGGCGATTCGGGCTCCTCGATGCTAGTCCGGACACCGGAGTCCGGCTGCCAAACGGACCGCAGGGTCCCTGCGCAACCCCATCTCAATCCAGATGCGTCAATACATACCGTTTCTCCTGGTCACAGAAGCGAGGGTACGTTGCAGGGTGCGTCAGCGAAGCAGCCTGGGTGCGTTGGATCCGCTGTCATCAGCGGTGTTGTGGCCGCCCCGGCCCCAAGATCGGCAGCTCGTTCGGTTCCACCCGGCCCACATCGAGCAATCAGTCAGCAGAAATCGAGTCGATCAAGTCAGCGCCCGCTGAACTCAGCCGTCGAGAACCTGTCCCAGTCGGGCTGCGAGCGCGGTGTCCGCTGACTCGGCGGCGCGCGCATAGACCCGCTGCGTCATCGAAGGGTCCGCGTGCCCGAGACGGTTCGCCACCGTCCGCACGTCGGCGCCGTTCGCTATGGCACTCGTCGCCGACCAGTGTCGCAGATCGTGCAGCCGCCACTTCTTGTCGATCCTTGAAGCATCCCGCACGCGCTTTCCACCACCAGCCGATCCGATCCGGATTCGGTGGCTCGACGTCGGGGCTGAACATCCATGTCGTCACACCAGCCCACTCGTCGGCCATCGACATCACCAGCTCGAGGGTTGGAGCCGACAACGCCACTGCTCGCCGACTTCCGGTCTTCGTTGCCTCGACACGCTTCCGAGGTCCATCGTCGTCACGCTTCGCCACGATGACCTGACGATCAATCACCAGCCGATCGTCGACCAACGCATCCCAACGCAGCGCAGCAAGCTCGCTTCGTCGAGCGCCGGTCTCCGCTGCCAGCCGCATCGCCAGATGGCACCACTCGTTGATACCAGCAGCAGCCTCGATCACGGCTCGCATACCAGCGTCGGTCATCGCTTGGCGCTGGATGCGTTCGGGTCGCTTGATCGGAGCGTTCGAGGCCGGGTTCACCGCAATCCACTCCCAGCGAACCGCTTGCTGCAACGCGGCCCGCAACACCGAGTGACGATTTCGAATCGCCGCCTCACCAACACCGGCTTCACGAGAGCGAGCCACCCACCGATCGATGTCACTCACCTTCAGCTTCGAGACCTTCTTGTCACCAATCAGATCCTCCTTGATCTTGTTCGATCGAGAGATGTACTCGCGGAACGTGTACGCCGCCCACCCGGCCGACTTCACCAGGATCCATTCATCCAGCAGATCGCAGACCTTCTGCGACCCGGTCGGAGCCGGCGGATTCAGAGTCAGCTTCGCTGCCTCACGCTCGGCATCCCGCTTCGATCCGCGCACCCTTTTGGACACCTGTTTCGGTTGCCCAGACAGGTCGCGACCGGAGAAGACCCGCACCTCCCAGATCCGCTCGCCCCGCTTGCGAATGGTCGCCATGAGATGACCGTAGGTGAAGTTGGCTCAGAAAAGTAGGGATAAAAGTAGGGATAGCCGCGTTCAGCGTTTGAGTTTCACTCTGTGTTCTCGAGCTCTAGAAATCATCTGAGGGTATGTTTTCCCTGGTAGAGCTACTGAATCCGTACGCCGGAGATCGCCCGACTGATCACCAGCTGCTGAATCTGCTCGGTTCCTTCGAAGATGTCGAAGGTCCTCTCCGACTGTCCAGCCAGTGACGTTCCGTGCCGCCGACCAGGTAATACTTGCATTCGGCGTCCATCCCGTGACCCGGGATCGCATGCCGTGCCACTGGTTTCTAGGGACAAAACTAGGGACAGATTTCCGTGCCCGCCGGAAACCTTCGTTGGACAGCCGACGCCCAGCAGACGTCGCCGGCAACCCTCAACCAGCCAGCTCCAGGTCGACACTGATGGCCATACCAAGCGCGTCGGCCACGCGCTGCAGCGTCGTGAGCGTCGACCCGACACCGCCGGCTTCGAGCCGGGCAACCGCCGCCTGACTCGTCCCCATGCGGACAGCAAGTTCTCGCTGACTGAGCCCGGCGGCTTCGCGCGCATCGCGCACCTTCTCGCCGAACTCCAAAGCCAGACGAACAGCCGCGTACGTCTCGTCGAACTCGGCACGCTCGTCCACCCCCACGCTTGCGAGCCGCTCCGTCTTCATCTGCTGCAGGGTCTTGCGGGTCATGAATCCTCCTCGGCGGTGTGTCCTTCAGCAATGCACCGCACCATCGCTTTTCGAGCACGCCGAACCTCGACCCGCTCGTTGTTCCGCTGCTTGCGGAACACTGTCAACAACACAATCCGTCTATCCGAACCGAAGAAATACGTGATGCGCCTGGCCGTTCGACCGAGATCGAAACGCAACTCGACCAGACCATCCCCGAGTGAACGGGGACGCAGGCATCCGCAATCCGCTCCCCCGCTCAGCCAGACGATCCAGATGAGCGAGCACCAAAGCGAACTCCTTCACCGACAGATCGTCCAGCCACGGCTCGACCTCAGGTTCCAACTCGACAGACCACATGACATCAAAGATGATATCAGAGTCGCAACGACTGCCGGACGCACCCCTCACTACGAATTCATTCGAGGAGGTCGCGCCGGCCCAATTCGGATGTCCCTGGGCTCGTCAGCAAACCCCGTTCATGACGACCTAGTGAATGCGCACACCAGAGATGGCTCGGGAGATGACCAGCTGCTGGATCTGCTCGGTTCCTTCGAAGATGTCGAAGATCCTCCCTGGCCGTCCAGCCAGTGACGTTTCGTGCCGCCGACCAGGGAATACTCGCACTCGGCGTCCAGCCCGTGACTCTGGATAACCTGCCGTGCGGCCAGTTTCTAGGGACAAAACTAGGGAGAGATCGCCAACTCACGATGCGGCGTCAGCCAGCCTCCACGACTGAGGAGTACCGCTGCTGCGCGGCTTGCGGCGACGTTCCGAGGAGCTTGCCGATCTTCTGCCACGAGGCCCCGGCGGCACGGGCGGCGATCACCGCGTCCGCTACCTGCCGTTCACTGCGCGCCCGGGCAAGCGCGGCGCGTTCGAGCATGTATTCCTCGACCGGACGTTCATCGGATGCTTCTGGTTCGTGGTCCTCGAACTTCTTAGCGAGTTCGTCGGCGTGATCAAGGATCTCTTGGATCGATCGGGGCATGGCGGTCACCTCAGGTACTTCGGTCGGGCAGACATGGCATGAACGATGAACTCCACGCCCTCGGCAACAGCAACACCAATCTCGAGCAGGTTCCCGTTCGTCGCGGCACCGATCAGCATGACTAGATCGTCGACCTCGAACACTCGAGTTGGATTGCGCTAGGCGTGGAGCATGTCTTCATCGGGGACCCCGTGCTTGCGTGCACTGTTGAGAATCACCGGATCCACGTTGTCAACTTACCTTGATGCGATCTCGCCGTACAGACAGTCAACGAAAACATCGGCAATTGGACAGTCCGCCAGAACGTCGCATCCGCGCAACATCAACAACCGCTGTCGCGTTCAACCAATCCGCCTGTCCCTGGGACGAGCACGCAACCAGAGAATGCGGACCTACTAAATCCGCACTCCTGAAATGGCTCGGGAGATCACCAGCTGCTGGATTTGTTCGGTGCCTTCGAAGATGTCGAAGATCCTCCCCGACCGTCCAGCCAGTGACGTTCCGTGCCGCCGACCAGGGAGTCCTTGGAGCCGGCGTCCATCCCATGATGTTGAATGACAGCCCGTGCAAGCCAGTTCCTAGGGACAAAACTAGGGACAGATTCGTCTCATCCGGGGAACGCTAGCGAGGCTCTTGGCAAACTTTGCCATCGGGCGTAAGATTCGACGATGACCACGATGAACGTCTCGCTCCCGGACGAACTCAAGAGCTTCGTCGATACCCAGGTCAACCACGGTGGCTACGGCTCAACCAGCGAATACGTCCGGGAACTCATTCGCCGAGCCCAAGACCGAGAACAACTTCGATCAGCCATCCTCGAAGGCGCAGCCTCCCCGATAGCGGCAACCGCGGATGACTACCTCGAAGCTCGGCAACGAAGCCCCGCGCATCCTCAATCTTTCCCGTAGAAAGGCCAGAACCCAATCGGCGCATTGAAGACCCGAAACTGTCTTCTCCGACGATATTGCGGATGACTTCGTCTATCGCCTTTCGATCGATAGAGGCCTCGACTCGAATTGGTTGGAGAAATTCCTTTGGGTCGCGGCTCCCGATCACCGCCCGAATTCGATCGCGATCATCTGCCAACCCATGCAACGCAGCAAGCTCCGCTGCCTTCTGCAGCATTGCAACACTCTGAAGGCCGTCAGAGCCTGCGGCGAACCGCTCGAATCCACGAACAGCTTGGGAAAGAATGGCCTCCCTCTCTCCGCCCTCGCACGAACGTGCCTCAAATTCGAGAAGCGATTCCATCGACCAGGGGTCCGATGCATACTTGCGCTTGGCAGCCGCCAGAGCCGAGGCGAGGTCATACGTCGAGCCGTCGGCACCAAGGACCTTCAAAATTGGTATCTCCAGTCCCGGAGCGCGAACCGAACTAGTAACCGACCGATCAAGCATTCCGAACAACTGCTCGTGAACTTGCTCGCGCAGATCAGCCTGATTGGTCTCAAGCGACAAGTCTCGAGCTCGAAATAGGCCATCGCGCACCTCAAGGGTGTCCCCCCATCGCTGATCGACAGAAGCGATGTACGCCTCGCTTGCGACACGAAACCACGGCTTGCCACTTGCGTGATACTTGACGACCCACAGCAAATCGGCGAGACGAGCCCTCACGATCGGAGGGAGCCCCTCCTCCACGACGAGTATCGCCCAACAGTCGTGCACGAAGTTTGGCTGATCTGCAGGAAGAGGTGGAACGCAGTGCTCCTCGCCTGCTTCGTCCACCCAAGACGCCATCGGCACGAAGGGTCCGGCATCAGTTCTTCGCCGATCAGAACCCCGATCAATCATCGTTCCGTAGTCGAGGGCTTCAGCGACTATCAGACTGAATGCACCGTCGGATGCGTTCTTGCGGACGGCTGATGCGATCGTCGTAGACGACCGATACTCATCGACGTCCTGGAGCAAAGCCTCGAATGCGACTCTGACCTCGGCAACCACCCGCTCGACTTCGTCGCGTTCGGCATTGTTTCTGAACTCATCGGGTCAGCGTGGCACGCATTCGCGGCGTGGAGGACGAATTCCTCTGAGCCTGATGGCGGACGGATTACGCCTCTCCCGACAACCGTTGTGATGCCTCGTGGTGATTCTTGCCGAGGGAGCGGACTTGCTGAGCACCCGCAGGCCACGACGATCTGATTCTGGGATATCTGGCAAGCTCACGTCCGGTCTAGATCGATTTCTCGCAACCCGGAATCGGTCACGGCGTACATCCACGGACCTTTCGAACGCTCATCGATGAGTCTTTCGATCCGCCTCCAGTGGGCGTCGAGGATTCCTCGGCTCTCAGCTGTGCTCTGGCTCTTGCGCCCGGTCAGAACGAACCCACGAACAGCGTGGTCGATCCAAGCCTTCTTCTCGACGGGCCGGTATCGGATGCGCTGGTCTCGGGTGATGACAACGAGCCCGTGCTCACCGATCGTCTCGAGCCATTCATCGTCTTGGGCTTGGCGAGGAACCTCGGGGATCGCAGGATGTCCTGGGAAGACGACACCTTCGCGTTCTTCTGCCAGCGCCTTTCCTAAAGCAAGATCGTTCTCATCGACGAAGAAGCGAGCGCTCTCCTCCACGACGGCTACGCCGCCAGTGAGCGGTACTGATCCTCGAACGCAACTGCTGACCGCACGGCATGGGAATCAAGCTCGTAGGCAACTGCGATCTCATCGAGATCCTCTCCAGCGTCGTACAGCTCCCAAAGCCGCTCAGTCGCCACACCCTCGACAGAGGGCCGGCCAAATCGCACAAGCGGATCGATGACGACCGGAGATGCCGGACCTGCAGGCAACAACCGTCGAGCGTCACCGCTCGGATCGAAGTCCACCTTCTTGAAGAACCGGTTCGTCTCCGGAGTCATCATGATCTCTTGCCCAGATCGGATGACGATCCCGATCGCATCGGGAAGACCGGCGTCCTGCTGTGCCTTGAGCACGAGCTCTTTGTCGTAGATGAACGGCCTTGCTGTCGCCAGCGGATACGGCGTCTCAAACTCTTCTCGAAGCACATCGACGACCGGCCGCAGGCGCTGCATCGAGACTCGATTCCGCCGGTACTCACGCAGGTAGCCAAGTTCCACGAACTCGCCCCACGTCACGATGTCCTCACCAGTGGGTTCGATACGAATCACCGGCTCGTACGTCCGTCCCGTGCGTTCGTATCCATCCAACCAGGCGCGCACACGATCAGGCCGCAGACCCAGGAGGCCAGCGGCTTCGACGATCCCATAGACGGGTCGTTCCAGAATCGAGACGGTGCGTTCGCTCACCCGCCAAGTATGCACCGGCGCAAAGTCCGCCGGGCGGAGCGCGCACCACCGCAACTCTCAATGTTCCCCGCTGAGCCACGGCTCGGGGCTACCAAACGTTGGAACCGAGCAGCGATATCTCGTCGTCGGCATCGACTGTTCCAACCAACTACCAGCGCTGAAGCAGTCGACGTGGACGCAGTTTCTTGCGACTTCCTGTCACAAAGTGAGTGGTCGCATGCACGTAGCTATGGCATGGAGTTCGTTCTCACAGACGTCCTCGACATGCGACCGCACCCTCGGCGCATGCCTCGGGAAAGATCCACTACCCAAGGGACAGACGGGTGCACAGCTGCGCTTGTGCTCTCCCGGGCAACTTCCCAAACCCGTTCGGGCGGTCGGCGATGACGGTTCGAGTCACCACCCTCAAGGGGACCGACGCCGGCGCCTACTACGTCGACTCGTTGCCGAACTACTACCTCGACGCGGATGAACCCCGAGGCATCTGGTACGGCAAAGCCGCAGCGGTGTTGGGCCTGGCGGGTGTGGTGGGTGACGACGAGTTCTTGAACCTGATGGCCGGCGCCTGCCCCCACGACGCCTCCCTCCGGCTGGGTCGTGCGTACGGGGAGAACTCTGTTCGAGGGTTCGACATCACCGCGTCAGTGCCGAAGTCGATGTCAGTCCTGTTCGTCGTCGGAAGCCCGCAAGTGCGTGCGGACGTTCTGGCATCACACGACACCGGCGTCCAAGCCATCATCGAGTGGGTGCAGAACACTGCCCACACCCGGTTCCGCATCGCAGGCGAGGTTGCGACCGTCGACGTCGAAGGCATCGTCGCCGCCACGTTCCGACAGCACACCTCACGCGCCCTCGACCCACAGCTCCACACCCACATCGTTGTCCCCAACCGGGTCCTGTCCCCCGACGGCAGATGGCTCGCCCTCGACGCCCGCACCCTGAAACTCGATCAGCGAACGGCGTCGGCGATCTACCACGCCACCATGCGCACCGAACTCACCGCACGCCTCGGCGTCGAATTCGAACCCGTCGTGAACGGCATCGCCGACATTGCTCGTTTTCCGGCGGGGGTATTGGCTGAATTTTCGACGAGGACCGCTGCGATCGACAAACGACTCGATGCGAAGATCGACCGGTTCGTGGACACCTTCGACCGAGACCCCACACCACGCGAACGATGGCAGCTCGAACGAGAAGCCGTCACCGACTCACGACCAGCCAAAGCCAAAGACGTCAACGCCGCCAAACTCCACACCCACTGGACCCAACAACTCCAAGAGCTTGGGATCGAGCCGGGAGCGTTGGAGCGGTTCACCATCGGTCGGATCGCCGGGCGCTCGTTGACGGATCGTGATTGGGAGATCGCTTCCAACTCTGCGATGAAGGAACTCGAGGAATCGCAGTCGTCGTGGCGGCCAGCCGAACTCTCACGAGAGATCGCACGACAGCTCCCGACCTACACCATCCAGAACACCGCTGGCTTCGTTGACAGCCTCGAGACCTGGACACAGCGCACGATCGCTGAGCAGTGCGTCGACATCTCGCGACCCATCCCCCATGGCGACTCGGTCCGCCGCGACGGCCGTCCGTATTCCGAGCCCGCCATCGACCGGGCATTGACGACGACGTTCCTCTTGGATCAAGAAGATGAACTCGCCGCGTGAGCCGACCGCCGCTCGCACGTCCCAAGCATCCCGAACACTGATGCGCCATCACGTTCGGTGGTGGAGTTGTCGGGGCCTCAAGCACAAGCTGCAGCAGCTGTCGCTAGTGACGCCGACCTCGTGATGATCGTCGGCCCTGCAGGGACCGGGAAGACCACCGCCCTGTCCCCCGCCGTCGCTCAGCTGCAGGAGGAGGGGCGTGTGGTGTTTGGTGTCGCACCGTCCGCAGCAGCCGCCCAAGTCCTCAGCACCGAGACCGGCGTGCGAGCCGACACCATCGACAAAGTCCTCCACGAACACCAACACCCCGATGGGCCTACTGCACGCTTCAACCTCCCGCCCGGCTCTACCCTGATCGTCGATGAGGCAGGGATGGTCTCGACCAGCCACCTCGCACACCTCGCCGACCAGAAGCATTGGAGGGTCGCGCTCGTTGGCGACCCGATGCAGTTCTCCGCCGTCGGACGGGGCGGCATGTTCCAACACCTTCTCGACACACACGGAGGCATCGAACTCGATTCGGTCCGCCGCTTCCACAACCCGTGGCAACGCCATAACCGGCGAACTAAGTCGGGTAGGGGCTTCAGAAGGCCACCGCATAATCACGCTCTTTGCCACGAGCGCTGAGGCCTCCTTGGAAATAGCGAATGCCCGACGCGCCGAACGCAGCCATCGCCTTGTGGCCAAGCCTCAGCCGTCGAGGACTTGCCCGAGCCGAGCGGCCAACGCCGTGTCCGATGACTCGACGGCGTGGGCATACACGCGGAGCGTCATCGAGGCATCGGCGTGACCCAAACGGTTGGCCACAGTCCGCACGTCGGCACCGTTGGCAATCGCACTCGTTGCCGACCAGTGCCGCAGATCGTGCAGGCGCCACTTCTTGTCGATGCCCGAAGCGTCACGCACTCGCTTCCACCACCAACCAATCCGGTCAGGGTTCGGCGGCTCAGGATCCGGACTGAACATCCAGATCGTCACGTCGGCCCACTTGTCGGCCATTGAACTCACGAGATCGAGTGTCGGAGCCGACAGCGCAACCGCCCGTCGGCTACCGGTCTTGGTTGCCTCCACCCGCTTCCGAGGTCCATCGTCATCTTGCTTGGCGACGATCACCTGCCGATCAACCACGAGCCGTCCGTCGACCAACGCGTCCCAACGCAGCGCCGCAAGCTCGGCTCTTCGCGCGCCGGTCTCAGCAGCCAAGCGCATCGCCAGGTGGCACCACTCGTTGATCCCGGCTGCAGCTTCGATCACGGCTCGCACATCGGCACCGGTCATCGCTTGGCGCTGAATCCGTTCGGGCCTTTTGATCGGAGCGTTGGAGGCTGGGTTCACGGCGATCCACTCCCAGCGAACCGCCTGCTGCAACGCAGCCCGCAACACCGAGTGACGGTTGCGGATCGCCGCCTCGCCGACACCGGCCTCGCGAGATCGAGCGACCCAGCGGTCGATGTCGCTCACCTTGAGGTTCGAGACCTTCTTGTCGCCGATCAGGTCCTCTTTGATCTTGTCCGCCCGAGAGATGTATTCACGCAGCGTGTCGGCAGCCCTGCCAGCCGACTTCACCAAGATCCACTCGTCGAGGAGTTCGCTGACCTTTTGCGACTCGGTCGGGGCCGGAGGTTTGAGGGTCAGCTTCGCTGCCTCACGCTCTGCGTCGCGCTTCGATCCTCGAACCGTTTTGGACACCTGTTTGGGCTGCCCGGAGAGGTCACGGCCCGAGAAGACTCGGACTTCCCAGACCCCTTCACCCCGCTTCCGGATGGTCGCCGTGACACGACCGTACCGGAAGTTGGCTCAGAAAAGTAGGGATAAAAGTAGGGATGGCTGCTCTCAGCGTTCGAGTTTCACTCTTCGCTGTCGCACTTCAGAAATGTTCTGAAAGAACGTTTCCCCTGCTAGAGCTACTGGATTCGCACACCGGAGATGGCTCGGGAGATCACCAGCTGCTGAATCTGCTCGGTTCCTTCGAAGATGTCGAAGATCTTGGCGTCACGATGCCAGCGTTCAACCGGATACTCACGGGTGTAGCCATAGCCGCCGAGGATCTGAATGGCCCGTTCCGTGGAGTGAACGGCCACTCGGCCGGCCTTCAGCTTGGCCATCGACCCTTCTGCGTTCTTAAACTTCTTTTGCTTGCCTAGCGAGGCCGCCCGCCACACCAGCAGGCGAGTGGCATCAATCTCGGTAGCCATGTCGGCCAACATGAAGGCAATCGATTGATTCTCGATGATGGCTCGACCAAAGGCCTGCCGCTCCTTGGCGTACTCGAGTGAATACTCATACGCTGCCCGGGCCACACCAAGGGCTTGGGCCGCGACGGCGGGGCGGGTCGCTTCGAACGTCTGCATGGCAGCCTGAGAGTTACCCGGCTTGCCCTCCCTCACCCGAGCCAAGCGTTCGTCGAGCTTCTCCTTGCCGCCCAGCAGGCAGTGACCGGGCAGACGCACGTCGGCCAACACGACCTCGGCGGTGTGCGATGCCCGGATGCCGTGCTTCTTGTACTTCTGGCCCATCGAGAGGCCGGGTGTGTTGGGCGGAACAACGAAGCTGGCGTGACCCTTCGACTTGAAATCGGGCTCGACCACCGCCACCACCACGTGGATGTCGGCGATTCCACCGTTGGTGATCCACGCCTTGGTGCCGTTCAGCACCCATTCATCAGTGGCTTCCTCGTATTTGGCCCGCAACCGGTAGGCCCCAACGTCGGATCCGGCGTCGGGTTCGCTGGCGCAAAAGGCGCCAAGGGCAACATTGTCGGCATCGCCGTAACACTGCGGCACCCACTCCATTACCTGGTCGCTGGTTCCGCTCACGGCGATGCCGGCAGCGGCCAGCCCGGTTCCCATCAGCGACATGCCGAGTCCGGCGTCACCCCAGAACAATTCCTCCAGAGCAACCGGGGTCGACAAGCCGGTCTGGTCGTTCATCATGATCTCGGCCATGAACTCCCAGCCGTACAGACCGATCTTGGCCGCCTCTTTCACGAACGGATAGGGGAACTCCTCGCGTTCGTCCCACTCGGCCGCCTGGGGCCGCATCTCATTCTCGGCGAAGTCGTGAATCCACTTCTGCAGTTGCAGTTGGTCTTCATTCAGTTCAAGCGTGAAGTCAGTCATTGGCGCCTTTCGATCGTCCAAGGTTGGTGCATCCCACCGCATGTTACTCTTAGGTAACATACTGACAATGACCGTACAGGTAGTTACCGGACAGTCACAACCATCGGCGAGAACAGTGACAGCGTTAGCTCGAGAGCTGACGGTCAGTCGGCCAGCGCATGCACATCGCCCATCTCGGCCAGCGCGTCCGAGATGCCGCGCATGACCATCCGCGCATTCTCGTCGTGATCGGTGCTGGTGAGCTCAATAGCCGGGCCAATCCGAATCATCACCTTCGGCCGAGGAAACTGGATCTTGGGTGCCTTCCCACGAGGCCAGACCTTCTCAGTGCCGCTGAAGGCGACAGGAACAACGACCGCGTCGGTGGCCAACGCGATGCGCGAAATCCCCGAGCGAGGCGCACCAACACCGCGAACCCAGTCTGACGGTTTGTGCAGCCGGCCTTCCGGCATCAGCGACAGCAACTGCCCATTTCCGACGGCCTCGACCGATGTCTTCTCGGCCGACTCCCGCTTCGCCGACGAGGTTGGGATGCAGCCAAGACGACGAAGAAACGCAGCGCCCGGCCCCGACTCCATCAGATCGGCCCGCACCTGGATCCGACTCGAAACACCAAACTTGGTGAATATGGCCATCGTGGCAACCAGATCAAAGAGGCTTCGGTGGTTGCCAGCCAGAATCGTTGGCCGATTGCCAGGGAGACTCAGCTTGTCTGGCAGGTCGAAGTCGACGCCGAGTTTGGCGGCCTCTGTGAACCAACGACCCGCCTGAAGAAAGAAATCGTGCTGATCGGTCGGGGTGAATAAGTTGGCGGACAAGGCCCCTCACCCTAGTAAGTAACCCCGGCGAAGCAGCGACCTCCTCACAGCGTGAGCTCCACCCGTTTCTTGGCGAAGGTCGTTCCCAGCGAGCAAGATGACCCCATGCCCCTCGGACCAACCTGGACCATTGGCGACGTCACCGTCACCAGCATCATCGAACTCGACCAGCACTGGAGGTTCGCCTGGCTTCTGCCGGACGTCACCGACGAGCTGATCGACGAGATCGGCTGGCTGAAGCCCCACTTCGTCGATCCCGATACCGGCAAGCTCATCTTGCGGATCCAGGCCCTCGTGATCGAGTCAGAAGGTCAGCGCATCGTGGTCGACACATGCGTCGGCAACGAAAAGGACCGCCCCACTCCCCTGTTCGACAAGCTGAACACGACCTTCATGGACGACATGGTCGCGGCCGGGTTCGCCCCTGACTCAATCAACCAGGTGGTGTGCACCCATCTTCACGTCGATCACGTCGGCTGGAACACAACCCTGGTCGATGGCCAGTGGGTTCCAACGTTCCCCAATGCCGACTATCTCTTTGGCCGGGTCGAGTACGAACACTGGACAGCCAACGACCAACCCGACATCTACGGCGAAGTGATGGTCGACTCCGTCGCCCCCATCGTTGCTGCCGGCCTCTCGAAACTGGTCGATGACGATCACCAGCTCACCTCCGAGATCAGCGTTGAAGCCACCCACGGCCATACCCCGGGGCACAACAGCATCCGCATCAACTCGGGCGGCCAGACGGCCGTCATCACGGGCGACATGATCCACCACCCGGTGCAGTTCCCAAAGCCCGACCTTTCATCGAGCGCCGACACCGATTCGGCCGAAGCCATCGCCACCCGTCGTTCGAGCTTCGCCCGCTGGGAAGCAGACAAGACGCTGGTAATTGGCACCCACTTCGCCGGACCGGGAGCCGGTCATCTGAAGGCAGATGGCGACGGCTGGAACTTCGTGACCTAGTCGTTCGGCCGGCTACGACTCCTCGGCCGATGCTCCAGTGAGGGGGGCCACCATCATGAGCAACGCCAGCAGGCCGAAAATGCCGGCGCCAACCAACATGGTGGTCTGGGTCGACGTGGCGGCGAACAGCGCCGCCGCACCAATAGGACCGATCGTCTGACCGAGCCGAACACCTGACACCCAGGCGGCAATGGCCGATGCCCGCTGTTCGGCCGGAGCAGCCGATGTCATCAAATCCTGCAATGCCGGAATGGCCGAGCCATCACCTAGGCCGTAGAAGAGCGACGCCAACACGACCAGGGCAATCGTGGGCGCCAGCCCGATGGCGGCAGCTGACAGGGCTATCAGCAGACACGAGGAAACCAGCAGGGGGCGAGCGCCGACCTTGCTTCGAATCCACCCAAGGTTGAAAGCAGCAAAGCTGGCACCCACAGAGAAGCTCGACAACACGAGTCCACGCGGCCCCGCACTCAGTCCGAACTCGTCTTCGAGATGTACGGGTAACGCGGTGAGGAACACTCCGAAGATGACGGTGAACAACAGCACGCCTGAGGCCAGGATGGTGACCACCTCGGGTTGGCGCAACACGCTGGCTGCGCCTCGCAGCTGATCTCCGACCGAACGAGTGCCACCGGGCCTGATGTCGGGCAGTACTCGCCACCCAACAAACGCGATGGGCAGGGCCAGCGTGCCGATGGCGAGCGAATAGCGCCAGCTGCTCACCTCGGCAACGACACCGCTGATAGAGGGCACGAGAGCGAGACAGATGGTGAGAACCGCTGAGTTTCGTCCGATGAGCTTGGTGCGTTCGATGCCTTCCCAATGATCGCCAATCAGGACAACGGCAAGGTTGATCAGACCGGCGCCCCCAACTCCTTGCAGAAACCGCGCACCGAGCAACAATTCGAAGGTCGGCGCCACGGAGGCAAGAACAGCAGCGATACCGAAGGCGACAAGGCAAGGGAGCAGAACCCGACGTCGGCCAAACCGGTCGGCCAGTACCCCAACAATGGGCGCCATCACGATGCCGGGCAACGGACTGGCTGCTACCAAGATGCCGGCACGCGACGTCGACTGGCCAAGATCGGCCAACACATCAGGGATATTCGGCGTGATCACCGAGTTCGAGAGAATCCCAGCGATCGTCACCGAATAGATGAACCACAGCGGGGGTCGGCCGATACTCAGATCTCTCGTGTCGACCATCGTCATCGGGGCAGGTTACGGGTGAACAACTCCTGGTTGGGCGAGACCGCTGGCTACCCCGGCAGGCACCATATTCGGCCGGGGTCGACCGAGAGACTGACGGGGTCGCCAACTGCGAGCGGTTGGACCGCTTCGAAAACCAGAGGCTCGCCGGGGTAATGATCGTCGGAAACAGCGGTGATGCGGAACCGACCCTCCCGAAACTCGACCAGCTCGACGGTGCCACGCCGGTCGGATTCAACGTAAGAACCTTGTTCGCCGCTAGCCCTGACAAGCGCGAGAGCTGGAACCGGCACCACGATCTCACCCTCATCGCGAACCCAGAGGTTCGGGTGGCCCAGAAAGCCGGCGACGAAACGCGATGCCGGGCGATGCCAAAGCTCGTTCGGAGTACCGACCTGTCGAAGGCGACCGGCCTCGACCACGGCGACTCGATCGGCCAAAGCAAAAGCTTCAGCCTGATCATGGGTGACATGCAGAGCCGTGACTCCAAGCCCAGTGACCAGACGACGCAAGTCGGCGGTGAGTTGTTCACGCAACACTCGGTCGAGCGAGCCCAACGGTTCATCCAACATCAACAACGAAGGTGACGGGGCCAACGCCCGAGCCAGGGCGACCCGCTGTGCTTCGCCACCCGACAACTGATCGATCGTTCGATCGGCGAAGTCAGGGAGGCCGACGAGCTCGAGCAACTCGGCAACTCGGGCCCTCGACTCGCCAACCGCTCGGCCCCGCATCTTGAGTCCGAAGCCAATGTTGCCGGCAACGGTTAGGTGCGGGAACAACGCATGGTCTTGAAACATCAAGCCCAGATCGCGTTGGTGTGTCGGCACTGCATGAAGGTCACGGTCGGAAAGGTGGATTGATCCTGACGTCAGAGGCTCAAGGCCGGCGATGGCTCGCAGCAGTGTGCTCTTGCCGCAACCGCTTGGGCCGACAACGGCCACGATCTCACCGGCATCCACGTCCAGGTCGAGCATTTGAAGGGCGGCGACGTCGCCGTCGTCAGACTGATATTTGACCGACACCGCTTTCAACGACAGAAAACTCACAGCAACGTCACCTCATCGCCACGAGTGCGCTCCAGAAGGGCGGCGAGCACGGCAACGAGCAAGCCGATGATTACCGACAACGCCAACGCTTGCCCCCTCAGCGATGTGCCCGGTCTTCCCAACAAGCGGAAGACCGCCATCGGGGCTGTGAACCCGGCAGAGCTGCGAGAAAGAAACGAAGTGGCACCGAACTCACCGATGCTCACCGCCATGGCGAATCCGGCCCCCGACAGCACCGGTCGGCGTACCAGTGGCCACTCAACCTGGCGGCGAACGGCCGAAGGCGAGGCCCCAAGCGACGCCGCCGCCTGT
The DNA here is from genome assembly GCA_047638695.1 of Acidimicrobiales bacterium. Classification (GTDB taxonomy): domain Bacteria; phylum Actinomycetota; class Acidimicrobiia; order Acidimicrobiales; family SZUA-35; genus JAHECQ01. The sequence continues at coordinate 20,528 of JBLINY010000071.1, forward strand.
CTGAGGCGATCATCGATCGACCGCATGGCAGGAACTACCGAAGCCAAGACGAACGGCAAACCAATAACGGCATGAGCTATAGGTATCAGCCATATCGAGCGGCGCAGATCAAGCACCGTGAAGGCCAACAGGTAGCCAAAACCGAGGGTGACAGCCGAAACACCAAGAGGGATCAGGGTGACGAACTCGAGCAGCCGCCCCAGCCGCCCACCTGCCACCACGGCCTTCGCCGCAACGACGCCAACGACCGAAGCCACGAAGGCTGCGGCGAAGGCGAACCCAAGAGTGTTGGCGAGCGCCCGAGCAGGACTGGTCGGCAACACCTGAGCTCGGGTGGTGAGAGCCCGGTAGTGATTCAAGCCATAGCTACCGTCACCGAGCACGAGCGACCTCTCGACCAGGGCCAGGATCGGAAGGACGATCACCACGATGACCAGAAGCATCACGAGACCAAGATGAACCCGACGCACGAGCGAGTCGAGCGCCAAGGCTGGAGTCGGTCGGCGAACGGCGGCAACGGCACTGTGTTTGCGCTGAAACCGGGCACTCAACAGCGCCAGCGTCGACACCACGACCACCTGGATCATGGCCAGAACAGCAGCCACATCGAACTCCTGGCGAAAGATGGCGTAGCGCCTGATCTCGGTCTCGATCGTCGCCTGGTCGGCACCACCCAGGATGAGGATGACGCCATAGCTGGTGAAGGAGAACAGGAAGACCAGCACCGCGGCACCACTCAGCACCGGTACGAGTTGGCGAAGCGTGATCTCGCGAAACGCTCGCACAGGACCCGCTCCCAACACCCGGGCCGCCGCAACCTGGCGCCGATCAAGGCGAGACCAGAAGCCACCCACAATCCGAACCACCACGGCAACGTTGAAGAAGACGTGGGCGGCAATGATGGCGGCGAGCGAGTTGTCGAGAGAAACTCCCAGCCGGTCGAAGAGGGCGTCAAAGGCGGTCGCCACAACCACGGTTGGCAGCACAAAGGGCACAACGGCGAGGGCCCGAACGGAGCGACGGCCGCGGAAGTCGTAACGGGCAAGGGCGTGAGCAATGGGGAGCCCAACGAGCAGGGTAATGATCACCGAAAGGACGGCTTGGCTGGTCGTGAAGACCAACACCGAACGAACCGACCCCCGGCTCACAATCTCGACAAGCCGATCAGGGCCGACACCGACCAGACTGCGACGAACCACAGCCACGAGTGGCCACAGGACCATCACCGCAAGGAAAAGCAGGACGAAAACCCCGCCAAGCCGCGACGGGCCGAACCAACGGCCCTTGGTCATCAGCCGAACACGATTTCGTTCCAACGTTCGGTCCAGTGCAGACGATTGGCTTCGATGTCGGCTGGGTCAAGGGTCAGCGGATTGTCGACCACCACGCCATGCTCGACGAACTCCGGCGGCAACTCAACATCGCCGTTGGCCGGAGCAACGAACATGTTGAGCGGGACATCGGCTTGGAAGGTCGGCGACAGTAGGAAGTCGACCAACTTGGCGGCCTCTTCAGGCTGTTCGGTTCCGGCCAGGACACCAGCGAACTCGATCTGACGGAAGCAACTGTCGACGAGAACGCCCGTCGGAGCGACATCAACAGCCGGGTCGGCAAACAGCACTTCAGCCACCGGGCTGGTGGCGTAACTGGTCACGATGCTCTTGTCGCCGCCACCCGCAGCGAACTGCTCGTAGTAGGCCTCGCTCCAACCAGCCTCGATCGTGATGCCCCCGGCGGCCAGATCTTCCCAATAGGCCTCCCAGTCGTCGCCGTAGGTCGCAATGGTCGCAAGCAGAAAGGCGAACCCGGGTGATGACGTCTCGGGGTTCTCGGTCACGAACGAGGCCGCATTCTCGGGCTTCTTGAGATCATCCATCGTGAGGGGGGCCTCGCCCGGCAGGGCATCAGTCCAGTAGTTCACACAGACGTCGCCGACATCTATCGGTGTAACTCGATGGGCATCATCAAGCTTGAGATCAGCGGGAACGGCATTGAGGTGAACCGACTCGTAAGCCATGAAGATGTCGGCATCGAGTCCTCGCTGAAGGAACGTGTTGTCGATGCCGAAAAGCACGTCGCCCTCAGGTTCACCCGCGGTCAGAACTGCTCGCGACACCACTTCGCCAGCATCGCCTGACGAGATCAGCTCGACGGTGATTCCCGTTTCTTCAGTGAACGAATCGAAAATTCCCTCGGTGACGGTGAACGACTCGTGGGTGACGAGGGTGACCGTGAGACCCGAGCTGTCAGCAGCCGCTACGTCGTCGGGGCTGATCGTGGCGAATGTTGCTGCCTCGCTGCTATCAGCGCCGCCATTGGTATCACCCCCGCTCGAGGCAGAATCGGAGCCGCATGACGCGGCGGCTACTCCGATAGCAAAGAGGAACGAGAGGGGCTTCTTCATCTGGGCCTTCCTTCGCTGGAATTATCCAGTGCAGGTTCTCGGGTCGTCAGCGCTGTTCTTACGAACGCAGCTGCCCTCTCAGCCCGACTGACTCGAGCTCCCCGGCTTGTAGTTGTCAGAAGGCATGATAGCCGGGTGACACCCGCACTCGACCAACTCGTGCGTCTCGGTATTGCTCACCGCACCCTTTTGTACGAGCACGACTCGGCTTCTGCAAGCTACGGAACCGAAGCCGCTGAGGCACTCGGTATCGACCCAGAGACTGTTTTCAAGACGTTGCTGGCCAACGTGGCCGGCATCGGTCTTGTGGTTGGTCTCGTGCCGGTGACCGGCACCCTCGACCTCAGGGCACTCGCCCGAGCGGCGGGCGGGAAAAAGGCGGCGATGGCCGACCCCAAGCTGGCCGAGCGCACAACCGGCTACGTGGTCGGAGGCATCTCGCCGTTCGGGCAACGAAAACGTCTGCCGACATTTGTCGACGAGATTGCCGAGATCCTGGACGTCATACGGGTGAGCGGCGGACGCCGAGGTCTCGAGATCGAGCTAGCGCCCGCTGACCTGCTGGCCGTTCTCGGAGCGCAGACCGCCCCTCTGGCATCGCCGTAGACA
>JBLINY010000072.1:0-23430 GCA_047638695.1 Acidimicrobiales bacterium
GACAGCCAGATGGCGAAGCTGACCGGCAACGCCGGTCACAATGTCAGAACAGAACCGAGAGGCTGCCGAGGGACGAGGAAGCTCAACCGACGACAGCCAGATGGCGAAGCTGACCGGCAACGCCGGTCACAATGTCAGAGCGGGACGTTGCCGTGCTTGCGCTGCGGCAGGGTTTCCTTCTTGGATCCCAGCATCTCAAGTCCGGCAATGAGCTTCTGACGGGTTTGGGACGGCTCGATGACGTCGTCGATGTAGCCGCGCTCGGCCGCGACCCAAGGATTGGCGAAGCGCTCCCTGTAGTCATCGATGAGTTCGGCCCGGCGGCCGACGGGATCGGCAGCCGATTGGATCTCACGGCGATAAACGATGTCGGTCGCGCCTTCGGGGCCCATCACAGCCAGTTCAGCGGAGGGCCAGGCGAACGACAGGTCGCAGCCAACACCCTTCGAATCCATCACCACATACGCGCCGCCGTATGCCTTCCGGGTGATCACCTGCATCCGTGGCACGGTGGCCTCGCAGTAGGCGTAGAGAAGTTTGGCGCCATGACGGATGATGCCGCCGTACTCCTGGTCGACGCCGGGCAGGAAGCCGGGAACATCGACGAAGGTGATGAGCGGCATGTTGAAGGCGTCGCAGGTTCGCACGAAACGAGCTGCCTTCGACGAACTTTCGATGTCGAGGACGCCGGCCAGCACCATCGGCTGGTTGGCGACGATGCCGACAGGCTTACCGCCAAGGCGGGCGAAGCCGCAGACGATCGAGCCGGCCCAGCTGGCGTGGTACTCCAGGAAGTCGCCGTCATCGACCACAGCGGTGATGATCTTCTTCATGTCGTAGGGCTGATTGGAACTATCGGGCATGATCGTGTCGAGCTCTGGCACGAGACGATCGGATGGGTCGTCGTTCTCGACCGCTGGCGGCGTTTCGAGGTTGTTGGCCGGCAGGAACGAAAGCAGGTACTTCACGTCATCGAGGACGGCTTTCTCGTCATTGGCAACGAAGGTGGCAACGCCGGACTTCGATGCGTGGCTGCCAGCGCCACCGAGCTCTTCGAGCGTCACTTCTTCGCCGGTCACCGTTTTCACAACGTCAGGACCAGTGATGAACATGTGAGAGGTCTCGCGCACCATGAAGATGAAGTCGGTCATGGCCGGGCTGTACACAGCCCCGCCGGCACAGGGGCCCATAACGACGCTGATTTGTGGAATCACACCGGAAGCCTGGACATTTCGGTAGAAGATGCCGCCATAACTATCGAGGCTTACGACGCCCTCAGGGATGCGAGCGCCGGCACCGTCGTTCAGGCCAACAAACGGAGCACCAACGGACAGAGCGAGATCCATGACCTTTTGGATCTTCTCGGCGAAAACCTCGCCGAGCGAGCCACCCATGATGGTGAAGTCCTGGCTGAATACGAAGACCTTCCGGCCATCGACGGTGCCCCAGCCGGTGATAACGCCGTCGGTATAGGGCCGCTCGGTCGCCTCGGGGGCTCGGGTGCGGGCCAGCATGTCGAGCTCATGGAACGACCCCTCATCGAGGAAGTAGTCGAGCCGCTCCCGGGCCAGCATTTTGCCTTTTTCATGCTGCCGATCGATAGATCGCTGAGATCCAGCGCTTAGCGCTTGCTTCTTGCGGTCACGAAGGTCGGCCAGTCGGTCGGCTTGGGGGTGATCGGTCACCCAGCGATGCTATCGGCACTCAACTGGAGCAAAAAACCAACGGCCAGATGTCCTGTTCTGTCGTAGGGTTGTAAGCCTCATGTCCGTGAACCAGCTGACCCGTGTCTGCGTCTACTGCGCCTCGTCCCCTGGCTCGAACCAGCGGATTCTCGAGGCCACTGATGCCTTGGCCGATCTGTTGGTCGAGCACGGCATCGAGCTGGTATACGGCGGCGGCGCAGTCGGCCTCATGGGCAGGATCGCCGACCGCATCATGGCTGGCGGCGGACGAGTGACCGGGGTTCTTCCCACCGGACTGTTTCCCCTCGAGGTCGGCCACATTGGCATTTCGGAGTTGATCGAGGTCGACTCGATGCACGACCGCAAAGCGGAAATGTTCCGCCTCAGCGATGGTTTCATCGCCCTACCGGGCGGATTCGGAACCCTCGAAGAAATGGCCGAGGTTCTCACCTGGGCCCAGCTGGGCATGCACGCCAAACCGATCGGTCTCCTGAACATCGATGGCTTCTACGACGGCTTGTTGTCGTTCTTCGATCGATGTGTGACCGATCGTCTGCTGAAGGACACGAATCGATCGCTGCTGATCGACCACTCGGACCCATCGGCCCTGCTCGACGCAATGTTCCACTATGACGCTGTCGTTGACCCCAAGTGGCTCGACGCCGAACTGACACAGAAAGCACGCGACTGATGACGAACCCGGCAAGCGAACGAGTCACGCTGAAACGAGGCCCCATCCGCGCCGTTTACGAGCAGGACGAGATGTTGCAAGTCGTCGATGCCGGCATCGTGGCCCACATGGGCGCCATGACCGGCCATGGCATCATCGTGTTGCCTATGGCCTACGGCCGAACCGACGACGAGATTCTTTTGCACGGCTCGGCTGCCAACGCCATGTTGCGGGCGGGCGGCACGACCGACGTGTGCGTAACAATCACCCTCGTTGATGGTCTGGTTATCGCCCGCTCTACTTTTCACAACTCGATGAATTATCGCTCGGTGGTGATTCGAGGCGAAGCGCGCCTCATCACCGATGAGGCCGAGAAGGTCGCTGCGCTGAAGATCATCACCGATCACGTCGCCGAAAACTGGGACAGCCGCCGCGACGCCACCGACAAGGAACTGAAGGCGACGATGGTGATCGGGGTGCCGCTCACCGAGATGTCAGCCAAAATTCGCACCGGCGGCCCGATCGATGACGAGGTCGACTTCGGCGGTCCGGAGTGGGCTGGTGTGGTCCCGTTGCGAGAGGTGTGGGGTGCTCCTGTTCCGTTCGATGACGTGCAGGATGGTTGCCAACCACCCGATTCGTTGACTGAACTGTCGAGGTGACCCTTCCTTTCTCACCACCGATCAAGCCCATGCTGGCCAAAGCGGTGGTGGGAATCCCCGAACGTGACGACCTCATGTTCGAACCGAAATGGGACGGGTTTCGGTGCATCATCTTTCGCGACGGTGACGAAGTGGTGCTCGGCTCACGCAACGAGAAGCCGCTGACTCGGTACTTTCCCGAGATGCTTGAGCCGGTTCGGGCATCGTTTCCCCAACGGTGCGTCGTTGACGGTGAACTCATCGTCGCAACCGATGATCACCTCGACTTCGAAGCCCTTCAGCAGCGGATTCACCCGGCCGACCGTCGGGTCCAGATACTGGCCGAACAAACGCCGGCGTCGTTCGTTGCCTTCGACCTGCTTGCACTGGGCGACGACGATCTTCGGTCTCGCCCATTTTCGGAACGCCGAGAGCTGCTGGCCGATGTCTTGACCGACCGTCGGCCTCCTATTTACCTGACCCAAACAACTACCGACCCCGAGATCGCAGCGGTTTGGTTTCAGGTGTTCGAAGGGGCAGGCCTCGATGGCCTCATCGCCAAGCCGCTCGGCGACCCCTACGTCGAGAACAAGCGAACCCAGCTGAAGGTAAAGCACATCCGCTCCGCCGATGCCGTAGTCGCCGGTTTCCGATGGCACAAAGACGGCCAAGGTGTCGGGTCGCTTCTGCTTGGGCTCCATGACGCCGACGGGACCCTGCAGCATGTGGGGGTTGCCGCCAGCTTCACGGCAAAGCGCCGCGCCGAGCTGGTCGACGAGCTCCAGCCGCTTACCGACGGAGCCCTCGAGAATCACCCGTGGAAGAGTTGGGCCGAAGCTCAGACTCATGCCGACGGCCGGATGCCAGGGGCGCAGAATCGATGGAGTGCAAAGAAGGATCACTCGTGGGTGCCGCTTCGCATTGAGCGAGTGGTTGAGGTCAAGTATGGGTCGACCCTCAACGGCCGATTCCGCGAGGTCACCAAGGTGTTGCGGGATCGACCGGACAAAGAACCACATCAGTGCACGTTCGACCAGTTGGACGAGCCCGAACCGTCGCCGCTGAGCGTGGCGCTGGGCGACGGCTGATCTTCGATGGCAGACGAACTGAGCATCGATGTGGCCGGACAGCAGGTAAAGGTATCGAGTCCTGACAAGGTCTTCTTCTCCAAACGCGGCGACACCAAACTCGACCTGATCGACTACTACCAGGCCGTGGCCGAGCCGCTCTTGCGAACAATGGGAGGTCGACCGACACTGATGCAGCGATTCCCTGACGGAGCGTCGGGCAAGTCGTTCTTCCAGAAGCGAGTACCAAAGGGGGCTCCCGATTGGCTGCAAACCGCGATCGTGAGCACCCCAAGCGGCACGACATCGAATGCCTTGGTCGCAGCCGATCTGGCCCACATCACGTGGGCTGTGAACTTGGGATGCCTCGGTTTTCACCCCTGGCCCTATCTGGCGGCGGACGCCGACCACACCGACGAACTCAGGATCGACCTCGACCCTTCGCCCGGCATCGACTTCGACGCCATTCGCGCCGGGGCCAAACAGGTCAAGGTGCTGCTGGACGAGCTTGGCATCCGCTCATTCATCAAGACGACCGGTAGCCGCGGCCTACATATCTACTGTCGGCTTCTGCCCCAGTGGGACAGTTACGAGGTGCGAGCGGGAGCGGTAGCTCTGGCCCGCGAACTCGAACGCCGGCACCCAGCCGAACTCACCGCAGCATGGTGGAAAGAGGAGCGCGGAGCGAGGGTCTTCATTGACTTCAACCAGAACGCTCCCCACAAGACCGTGTTCGGTGCATGGTCGGCCCGTGCCAGGGTGGGGGCCCAGGTTTCGACCCCATTCTTTTGGGACGAATTGGCCGCGGTCCAGCCGGACGAACTGACGATCAGCAATGTGCCGGCACGACTCGAACAGCTAGGTGACCCGTGGGCCGAGATCAATGACGATCCTCAGGACCTCGGGCCGCTGCTCGCTCTGTCGGCCGCCGACATGGAGGCAGGCATGATGGATGCGCCCTGGCCGCCCGTCTACCCCAAACAGCCAAACGAGCCACCACGGGTAGCTCCAAGTCGGGCCCGACAAGCCGACGACTGAGCTAGGCGCCTAGTGCTGCAGGTGAAGTCAGAGCCACTTTTCGAACATAGCTACTTCTTCGTCCGGGCCGTAGGGATTACAACGCGCCATCTCGACAAATCCGTACAACTCGTGGAACCGGATCGACCGTGGGTTGTCAGGCACCGTGTTGACTTCAGCACACAGCAGGTGACGATCAGATGAGGTGGCCCATTCGGCGAACTGGTCGTAAAGCGCGGGGCCCCATCCTTGCCCACGGGTGGTTTCAGCCAGCATGACCCGGTCGATGTACGCGAAGTTGTCGTGGCGCTCGCTGAACCAGGCGTAGTTAGGGCTTCCATAGGCGGTCGACTCTTCGGTCAGGCCGACGAGGGCACCAACGACCTTTCCATCAACCTCGACGACGCGAAAGAAGGGCGCCATGGATTCGAACAACGCAAGCTTCGAAGCATCCATGTCTCCGACCTCGGGCACGTTGTCGGCGTTCAACGTCAAGACCTCGGCCGCGTCGGCTGGAAGGTACGTCCGGATCATCGGCTGGCAGCTAGGGCTGCGGCCTTCGTGACGAGATCCGGCGCATCCAGCCGTTGAGCGACCGCGGCAAGATCGGCTGTCGGACCCGTCCATCGAAGCTCATCAACCGAATCGATCGTCGGGGCGTCGAGCGCCAGCGTAGCCAGGGTGCGAAAGAGGAGCGCATCGTCGAGATGGTCGGCAAGGGTTTTTGCCAACTTGGCGCCGCTCCGCACGCTGATGTCCCATTGCCCGGCAGCAAGCGGGATGTCCTCGATATGGCCGTAGCGGTGCAGGACGGCGGCCGCAGACTTTGCCCCCCAACCCGGGAGCCCGGGAAACCCATCGGCTGAGTCGCCAACAAGCCCGAGCCAGTCAGGAATCGACTCGGGGAGCACCCCAAATTTGTCGACGACGTCCTGAACGTCGAAGACCTTTTCTTGTCGCCGATCGAACTGAAGGACCTTTCCGGCCCGCACGCATTGGGCCAGATCCTTGTCGGGTGTGCAGATCAGCACCTGGTCAACACGATCGTCAGCGGCGGCGACCGCTGCTGCCGATGCCATGGCATCGTCGGCCTCGTACTCGACCATGGCGAAGGTCACGAGACCCAGGGCTCGCAGCCCATCCTCGAACGGATGGAACTGCGACAAGATGGTGGGCTCCATTGCCGCGCCCGTCTTGTAACCGTCGTACATCTCGTTGCGGAACGACTCGACGACGTGGTCGGTGGCAACACCCATATGAGTCACCCCATCGTCGAGCAGGGCCAGCATTCCTCGCAGTACGGCTCGAGTCGCGCCAACCTCCTCACCAGCCCCGTTGAGGTGGCCGGGTCGACCAAAGAACTGGCGGAACAGCTCGTACGTGCCATCAATCAGATGAACATTCACCAGGCCATCATGCCAAGCGCACCTGCCCTTCTGCCTCCCGTATTATCCTTCGGGTTCGCGCACGCGTTTTCTCATGGGGTTTGTATGGCAGGTGGAAGTTCAAAAGCAGTGGTCGCCGCTCTGGTCGGCAACTCGGTAATCGGAGTCGCCAAACTTGGAGCGTTCTTCGTAACCGGTTCGTCATCCATGCTGGCCGAGTCGATTCACTCGTTCGCTGACAGCGGCAATCAAGGGCTGCTGCTCTGGGGTGGCAAGGCAGCTCGACAGGATGCTGACGACGAGCATCAGTTCGGCTACGGAAGAGAGCGGTACTTCTGGAGCTTCGTCGTAGCTCTCGTCCTCTTCGCTCTCGGCGCTGGATTCGCCATCTACGAAGGCATCGAAAAGATCCGCCACCCACACGAGATCAGCAACGTCGGCATCGCATTGGGCGTTCTGGGGTTCGGCATCGTGGTTGAGGCGTACAGCTTCTCCATGGCCATCAAGGAATCACGGCCACTAAAGGGCGACCTCTCATGGTGGCAGTTCATTCGCCGCTCGCGAACTCCCGAACTTCCGGTGGTGTTGCTCGAAGACTTCGGCGCCCAGGTCGGCCTGATCTTCGCCTTTGTTGCCGTGTCGATTGCCCATTGGGGCAACGCCCCGGTCTGGGACGGCATTGGCACGCTCGCCATCGGCATCCTGTTGTTCTTCATTGCCATTCTGCTGATCGTCGAAATGCGCAGCCTCCTGATCGGCGAGGGCGCCGACCAACGCGACATGGTCAAGATCATCCATGCCATCGACACCTCGCCCAGCGTCAGCAAGCTCATCCACCTTCGCACCCAGCACCTGGGGCCAGAAGAGCTCTTGGTGGCGGCCAAGATCGACTTCGAGGATGGCTTGACGGTCGAACAGTTGGCCGAGGCCATCAATGAGATCGAGCGCCGGGTTCGGTCAGAGGTTCCCTACGCCCAGCCGATGTACATCGAGCCAGCGTTGAACGTGTACATCGAGCCCGAGTCCTCCGACAGCGACCACCACTAGTCGGCCAGGCCGAGCAGCGGCGGACGCACGAGGCCATGACCGGTCGCCATCTCCAGAGTTTTCGCTGCTCGCAACACCGTGAGGTCTTGCCAATGGCCACCAATAATCTGCACCCCGGTCGGAAGACCACCGGCGGTAAACCCAGCCGGTAGAGAGAGGGCGGGCGAGCCCATCACCGTTACGTAGCAGCACGACATCATCCACTCGATGTAGCTACCCATCTCCTGACCAGCCACCGAGGTGGGGTACTCGACCTCTATCGGGAACGGCGCCACTTGACTAACCGGTCCAAGCAACAAGTCGTAAGACTCGAAGAAGGTTGCGCCCCGACCCCACACCACACGAACATGGTTAAGAGCATCGGCTACTTCTTGTGCCGTCACCTGGGCGCCAACAGCTGCTTCGTTCTGGATGGTCTCCTTGAGTTGCGTCATACGCGAGCCAAGTCGGACTGCCTGACCGGTGGCATTCATCCACCCTCGTAGGGTGGCGAAAGCTTCCTGAGCTCCGGAAAAATCGGGCTGGGCTTCAACCACTTCCCAACCGAGCTGCTCGAGCACAGGTGGCACTGTCTCCAGCACTGCCAAGACCTCTGACTCGACGGGAAGCCCGCCAAGGGTCGGGCTCCAAGCCACTCGCAATGGTCGGTCAATCGGATCGATCGATGCCGGCAGGTCGAGACCTCGCGAGACGGGGTCTTGTGGCGTTTGCTCTGACAGGACCCCGAGAAGCAGAGCCAGGTCGTCGACGGTTCTTCCCATGGCCCCCTCGGTAGCGAGCCGCGGGTGAGGCGGGCCGGGTCCGACCGCGGGCACCACGCCGGGTGAGGCTCGGAAGCCCACCACGTTGTTCCAACCTGCCGGGTTGCGAAGCGACCCACCTATATCGCTGCCATCGGCGATGGCAACCATCCCAGTGGCCAATGAAACAGCCGCTCCACCCGACGAGCCGCCGCAGGTGCGCGTGAGATCGTAGGGATTGAGGGTCGTTCCATACACAGGGTTGAAGGTGTGGCTACCACGTCCGAACTCAGGCGTATTGGTCTTGCCAACCGCCATCGCTCCCGCGGCCTTCATCCGCGAAACCAGCAGACTGTCGGCCTTCGGCCGATTGTCGGCGAAGACCGGGCTGCCGAAGGTCGTCGGGAAGTCTGCGGTCTCAGCCAGATCCTTGTGCGCCGTGACCAAGCCAGCGAGCGGACCGACCTCGTCACCCCGTGCCCTGGCTTCGTCCACAGCCAGAGCACGACGCCGCCCCACTTCTGGATCGAGGGCGACAATGGCGTTCACAACCGGGTTCACCTTCTCAATCCGAGCTAGGTGGGCATCGAGTAACTCACGAGCCGATGTCTGGCCTGAGGCCAAAAGCGCTCGTTGTTCGGTTGCAGTGAGATCCGGGAGTTCGCTCGACACGGTCGTCATGATTGCCCGCGTTGGCCGCAATCGCCAGCGGCGGGGCCTTCTGCGAAGCTGCCGTTATGGCACGAAACTCACAGCTCAGTCGATCCGTCGAGGGAAAGGTGGCGCTGATCACGGGCGCCGCATCGGGCATGGGCCGGGCGACGGCCCATCTCTTCTCTGACGAAGGAGCAAAAGTTGCAGTCACCGATCTCACGTCCGACGGTGTTGAGACAGTCGTCAACGAGATCACCTCGGCCGGAAACATCGCCAAGGGCTGGACCCTCGATGTCACCGATGCTTCGCGGGCCGAAGCAGTTGTGGGCGAGGTAGTCGACACCTACGGCCGACTCGACATGTTGGTGAACAACGCGGGCATAGCGCTGTTCACCGAGGTCGACAGCCCCGAGTTCGAGGACAATTGGGCCACATCGATCGACGTGCTGCTTACCGCTCACACCCGAATGATTCGGGCTGCGCTCCCCCACCTTCGCCGATCCGATTGTCCGCGGATTGTCAACATCGCATCGACCGAAGGGTTCGGCGCAACCAAACACAACAGCCCGTACGTGGCTGCCAAACACGGCGTCGTTGGTTTGACCAAAGGTCTCGCCGTCGACCTCGGACGCGAAGGCATCACCGTCAACTGCATCTGCCCCGGACCCATCCTCACCGGACTTACCGACAGTATTCCGGAAGAACAACGGACGGTGTACGCCAAACGCCGCACTGCCCTGGGTCGTTACGGCATCCCCGAAGAGGTTGCTCACGGAACCCTCAACTTCTGCCTGCCGGCAAGCCAGTTCATGACGGGCGCAATCTTGCCTGTCGACGGCGGCTTGCTGGTGAAGAACGCCTAGCAACCTCAGTCGTTGTGGGCTTTCAGTCTTTGTGGGCTCGCAGTCGTTGCCAGCTCTCAGTCTTCACGTACGAGCGTTGTGTAGAGATCTCGATAGAGACCTCCGGAGTTGAGTAATTCGGCGTGAGTTCCCTGCTGGACCAACACACCCTCCTCCAGAACCAAGATCTGATCGGCCTGCGTGATGGTCGAAAGTCGGTGGGCGATCACCAGCGCGGTGCGACCGGCGAGCGCCTTCGCTAGGGCCTCCTGCACGAGGGCCTCATTCTCGGAGTCAAGGTGACTTGTCGCTTCGTCGAGGATCACAATCGATGGATTCTTCAGCAACATCCGCGCAATCGAGAGCCGCTGCTTTTCGCCCCCGGAAAAGCGATGACCACGCTCGCCGACCACGGTGTCGTACCCGCTCGGAAGTTTGGCGATGGTCTGATGGATCTGCGCCGCCTGACACGCCTCGATCATTTCTTCGTCGCTGGCATCCGGCCTGGCGAAACGCAGGTTGTCAGCGATCGACTCATGGAACAGGTGGGGGTCTTGTACCACCACACCGATGGCGGCCCGCAATGACTCTTGCTTGAGATCGCGAACGTCATGGCCGTCGACCCGAATGGCACCGCCGGTCACGTCGTAGAGACGCGGCACCAAATTCGTGATCGTTGTCTTGCCCGCCCCGGAGGGCCCAACGAGGGCCACCAGTTGACCCGGTTCGATGACAACTGAGAGGTCCTTGATGACCGGCGCTTCGTTCTCGTCGGAGATCGGTGAGCTCGGTGTCTCGAGCGACTCGATGATGGTTTCGTTCGACAGCGGGTACCGGAACTGGACGTGATCGAACTCGATTCGACCCTTCGGGTTCTCATAGGGCACGGCGTCTGGGCTGTCGGCCAGTGGAATCTCCGAGTCGAGCACTTCGAAGACTCGGTCGAAGCTGACGAGGGCAGTGAGCACATCGATGCGGGCGTTGGTGAGGCTCGTGAGCGGCGAATAGACCCGGCCGACCAACAGACCCATAGCTGCCAGCTGACCCACACTGAAGCTGCCGTTTATAGCGAAGAGCCCACCCAGGCCGTAGACCAGAGCTGTTCCCACCGATCCCAGCAGCGTGAGGGCAATCATGAACCCACGGGTGAAGATCGCTGAACGAATACCAATATCACGAACCTCTCGAGCCCGGTCCGAGAACAGCTTCACCTCATCATCCTGACGGCCGAACAGCTTCGCCAGCAGCGCACCCGACACGTTGAACCGCTCGGTCATGGTGGCATTCATCGACGCATTGAGGTTCATACCGTCGCGCGTGATTCCCTGCTGGATGCGTCCGATGCGGCGGTAAGGGGCAACAAAGAACGGCGTGAGGATCAGAGCCAGAACAGTGAGGCGCCATTCGATCACAAGCATGGCAACCAGCGTGGTGGTCAGCGTGATGACGTTCGAAACGACCGTGCCCAGCGTGGTGGTCAGCGCCCGCTGAGCGCCGATGACATCGTTGTTGAGACGGTTCGTAAGCGTCCCGGTTTGAGTTCGGGTGAAGAAGGCGATCGGTAGTCGCTGCACATGGTCGAAGAGCGCGGTCCGTAGGTCGAAGATGACTCCCTCGCCGATTCGTGACGACCAGAACCGTTCGAACAACGACACCACGCCCTCAAGAAACGCGGCGCCCACGATGAAGATGGCGAAGATGGCGAGCAGCCTTCGATCTTCATTCGGAATGGCGTTGTCGATGATGCGACCGAACAGCAGGGGTGGCACCAAACCAAGGAGTGCTTGCAGCACCACGGCCACAAGGAATCCGGTGACCATGCGCCGATAGGGCTGCGCAAACTGCCAGACGCGTTTTGCCGCCTGCTTCTCGATCTTGGCGTCCTTATATGCCTCGTGATCCCGAGGCCACATCATGTGCACGCAGCGAGCCTAACGATCAGTAACGCTAGGACATCGTGAGGCCACCGCTGACCGACAACGTTTGGCCGGTGATGAACCCCGCGTCTTCACTAGCGAAGTAGGCAACGGCCGACGCCACCTCTTGCGGCTGACCAACACGTTTCATCGGGACCGCTCGTGCCATTGCCCCAATCACTTTCTCGCCATCGTCGCTGGCCGCAACGATGCCTTCGAGCAGCGGCGTGTCCGTAGGGCCCGGGCATACGACGTTGGCCGTCACGCCCTTGCGGGCCATCTCGCGGGCGAGGGTCTTGGTGAAAGAGATCACCCCGCCCTTGGCTCCGGAGTAAACGGCCTCGAGTGACGAACCGACACGGGCGGCGTCTGAGCCAATGTTCACAACACGCCCCCAACCGCCCTCGACCATCCCGGGCAAACAGGCATGGGCGGTACGCAGCGCGCCCTTGTAGTTGATGTCGATGACTTTTTCCCAGAACTCCTCGTCGGTGTCGAGGAACGGCATGAGCACATCCCAGCCGGCGCAGTTCACAAGAATTTCGATCGGACCGAGCTCGTCGATCACTTGCAGGCGACCGTCCTGCACTGAGTCACTGCTCGTGATGTCCATGGTCACTGCGATGGCGGTGCCGCCAGCCGCGACGATCTGCGCTGCTGTCTCAGCGGCACCGTCGGTCTGGATGTCGGCCGCTGCCACCTTTCGGCCGTCAGCTGCAAGGGCCAGGCATATCTGACGACCGATACCGCTTCCGCCACCGGTGACAAGGGCAACTCGATCTTGCTTGGTTTCGGTCATCATCCAGCCTTCACTGCCGTTGCGATTTCGCCCCACTTGCCGAGATGGTCGGCGTCACGACGCATCTCGGGCTCGCCGAGATACATCACAACTCGTGCCGCCGTGCCCGAGTACCGCTCGATGAGTCGATCGGCCATCTCGTCCCATGGTGCCACCACTGCGAACATCTCCAACATCTCGTCGGTGATGACATCGGCGATGCCGTCGATGTCGCCAGCCTTCATCTTCTCCCGGATCTTGCTCGTGGTTCCCTCGAAACCGAGATCATCGAACTGAAACGCGTAGTTCGGCGTGCTTCCGTAGAAGCCGATCTGACGCTTGGCCCGTGCCACGTACGACGCCCGATCTTCGGGAGTGTCGCCGGGACAGGCGAACACCGGAATGATCAGGTCGATCTCGGAGGTGTCTCGACCGGCCTTCGCCGCGCCTTCGGCTACGCCAGGCAAGAGGCGGTTCTCGATGTAGGGCATCGAGTGCAACGGGTGGACGTGTACCCCGTCTGCGACCTCACCCGCGACCTTCATCATGAGCGGGCCAACGGCAGAAATGTCGACCTTCATTGGATGCTCGTGGGGTTTCGGTGCCCAGTCGGTTGGCAGCAGGCTCAAGTTGTAGAACTCACCCTCGTGGGCCAGCTTCTCATCCCGGTTGAAGGCTCGGAAACACGCCCTCACGGCCAGCACGTAGTCGCGCAGTCGAGCGGCGGGCTTATCGAATTCTGATGAGTAGCGCCGGGTGACATGGGCCTTCACCTGACTACCCAGACCCAGCCGGAATCGGCCGCCGGTGTTGCCGTTGATCTCATAGGCCACAGCGGCAGAAACCATCGGGCTGCGTGGGAAGGCGACCGCTATACCTGTGGTGAAGAAGAGCTCGGGTGCGGCCATGGCCGCGGCCGCAATCTGCATCCACGGCACCTGGCTGGTCTCGGTATAGAGCATGCCGGAGAATCCTGCGTGCTCGAGTTTGCGGGCCAGATCGGCTGACTCTTCCCAAGTCGAGCCGCCTGTCATCAGATCGATGTCCACAGCGCTATCTCCCGTCCGATTGGACTGTTGTAAGGGATGGAACGCTCTCTGGATAGCAGCCCTTCGCGTGGGGTGCGAGCTAGCAATAGTCGCGGGCAGCGAAGAAAGCCTTCATTGAAGTAGCCACCGACCAAACCACATCGCCTGTGAGCGCCGGTTCGAAGGCCAACGCTTCGGTGGCAACGGCTTCATGCCGATCGGGTGAACTCCAGAACATCGTGAACAAATCAGCGACGGCACCACCCAGCTCGCCACCATTGCAGCCGAGTTCAGCAAGTCGCTCCCTAATCGGCACGTGACGGCTTGCCCATCTTCACCACGCTCGTATCCACGAGCCCGGGCAGCGCCCGATCCGACAAATAGTTCAACGCAATTGGCGACACCCTGAAACGGAAGCGGCTGGAAGCGGTCGTCGAATGCGAACCGTCGCATGTCGATCTCGAGGTCGATGCTGGGGTCGACGTCGTAGCCACCAAAATGGAAGTGAACGTGCTTGGCACCCGTCGCATCGCGGACGGAGGTATCGAGAAGCCCGGCCTGGTGGCCCCGCCAGCCAACATCTACAACCGTCAGCCCTCCTGCTCCGAGGTCGAGGCTGCGGAGGTAGTCGCTTAGTAACGGGAGACGCTTCTCAGATTCGCGCTCGATGATCGACAAACAGGTCGGCGACTTGAGGAGGTCGATGTAATCGTCCATCAAAGAAAAGCGGCAGCGGGTGGTGCGGATCGCAACGAGCGAGTCGGCTACCCGGTGGAACATCCTCGGGTCGTGCGCCTGAACGAGCCAACAGCTCCTGCCATGTGGTCGGCGGGCAGCGCTCTGGCCATTCGCAACGGGAGTTCCCCATCGCGGCCGCAGAAGGTGATGTGGGTAATTCCTTCACGCTCGCACGCTTCGCGGATCGACATTAGAAAGGCCGTGAAAAACATCGCACGAAACAAGGAGGCGTTCATCGCTCGCCAGAAGACCGAGCTGTTCGAGAGTGGGCCGCAGCACCGATTCCGGGAGATGCATGTCAGAGACGAAAACGATCTCGAATCCACATGTCGCAGCCGGTCGAGCGCGGCAACCGATCCGGGAACCGCAACGGCCAAGAAGCGCTCGACACTCTCCTCCAAGGCGCCGCACCGGGCACCGTTCGTATCCGCCAGGGCCGGATGGTCGTTACCAACGCTCGACCCATTTGTCGCCAAAACCACCGCGAGCAACGTTGCGACGCCTCAGATACTCATCGACGTCGAGGGTCCACGCCCCCGAATCGATCAGCGCGGGCCCGTAGCGGTGGCTCGCCACCTGTTCTCTTCGTCCGCCAATAGAGACCCATTCCTGCCGCAGATGAACTGGTCAGCGCCATCGATACCCCCCCGTTACCTCTGGCCGGACCCTAATCAATATTCAGCAGAAGCTGAGGTCCTGTGACCTTCGTCACTACCTCCACCTACTCGGTTAGTCGGACAGGATCCCCAACAACTTCGACGCCCCAAGTAGTCCAGTCAACGCTGGTAGACGCAGCATCCTTGGTGTAGCGAACCCTGAACCAGTAGTGGGGGTAACTGGCCCAGGGCAAAGCACCTAGATTGATCTCGGCAGTGACCAGGCGACCGTCGAAGCGGGCGTTCGGGGGTCAACAACCAAACAGTGAGGACCGGCTGCACACGGCGCGGCTGTAGTCGGCGTCGGGAACCCGCCCGTGGCAGTCCAGACGAACGGGACCTCGTTCAGCTGCGGATCCAAGATCTGAATGGACTCCATGCCTTCACCTGGGTCCCAGAACGTAACCTTCAGCGTCTTGCCGCTGTGGATCGGGTCAACCTCGGCCAAGAAGAGCTCGGCGGTAGCGCCAAAGGACGCAGTACGAACCGGCGTCAGATTGCGGGCATAGACCACAGGGCAATTCGCCTCGTAGTTGGGAAAAGCTGAGACCGATGAGCAGGCAACGCCGGGCACGGCTGTGCGGTTGAGATTGATCCCGAAGTAGTCCTGACCATTCCAGTCAGAGTTGTCTAGCACCTGTGTTCGGAGCAACCAGCGGCCCGGCATCGTGCTCGGGATCACGAAGTTCGGATGATGTGTCCAAGCCCCGCATCCTTCTTCAACTCCCGCATCCCAAACCTGAAACACCGGATTGTCGTTATCGTTCAACACCGTTCCATCAGCTTCGTAGAGGGTGAAACGCATACAGACGGTGTCGTTGGCATCGTTGCTCGGTTGTGGCGTGGCCGTCGTGCCGGCGTCGTAGGCGGCGCGGCAGTGCCCGGCGTCGTATATCTGCACCTCAACACCGCCGGCCTGGCCGGGCGGGACCTCGACCACCCAGAGATAGCCATCACGATCATGGGTCGGGCTTTGGTTCGCGGGCAGAACGATGGGGTACGCCGATGCTGCCGGCGTACCGGTCTCGGTACACCTGCTGCCGATCTGGGCGAACGACTTGATGTCGCCCCAGGTCGGATTCACGCAGAACGCCATCATGCCGGCCCACACATTCGACACCGGAACTCCGTTTGGCGACAACGTGCCGGCACCGATCGAACTGTAGGGCGAACCCATAGGGACCGGAAGGTTGAACTCGGCTTCGGCGAAGCGGGTGATATCGATTCCGTCGTTGCCAACCACAACCCCGAAGTAAGACGGCGAGAAGGCCGTGATCTCAACGCTGACCGTCTGAGATGAGATCTGGGTCACGAGTACCTGGGCATTGACGCCGTGCTCATAGCCGTTGGCAGTAGCTGCGGCACGGGCGGCCGTCACGGTGCTGGTGGGGTCGGGCATCTCGACGATCGCAGCCAGTGCGGCGGCGTCAGCGGCTCGCTGCACTTTGCTCGCCTCGGAATACCAAGCTCCGACGTCCACGGCGAAGGCCACAAACACCATGAGGGGAACCAGCAAAAGTGCTGCTGTGGCCAAGACGTAGCCAGCTTCTTGCTCGCGCCGGTCCGTCGCCGTTGACGACGTTCGGGTGCTTCGATCAGCGCCCGCTGCGGTGGTCGAATAAGCCATCACCGCGGTATCGACAAAAACCGGCTGAAGATTGAGGACGAACTGAGTTAGGTCATCATGACGAACGACGCACCACGTACCCGACCGACTCGCGGTCCCAAACCTCGTCCGACACGCCTTCGTCCCGCAAGGCCTGCTTCCGGATCTTGCCCGAGGCCGTCTTGTCGAGTTCCGAAACGAACTGGAGATAGCGAGGCACGGTGTAACGAGGCATCCGCTCGGTGCACCAGTCGAGAAACTCAACCGGGTCGGGTCGATCACCGGCGGCGACGGCAAGAACGGCCTTGATCTCTTCCTCGCCCCCGGCACCCTCGACCTTGATACCGACCGCAGCGCTCTCGACGATCGCCGGGTGGTCGTTCAGCACCTGCTCGACCTCGTATGACGAGACGTTCTCGCCGCGACGCCGAATGCGATCGTTGATGCGATCGATGAAGTGAAGACGACCCTTCTCGTCGAAGCGGCCAGCATCGCCGGTGTGAAACCACAGGTTCCTCCATGCCTCCACCGACTTCTCTGGCATCTTGAAGTAGCCGACGTTGAAACAGAACGCTGTGCGCGGGCGCACCATGATCTCGCCGACCTCACTGACTGCTAACGGCATGTCGGTCACAGGGTCGGCGACGATTACCTCAAAATGCTCATCGAGGATGTAGCCGGCACAGCCAGCCTCGACCGGTTCAGCGGGGTCGCTGTAGGCGACCATGTTGATCTCCGTCATCCCGAAGCCCTGCACCAGTTTTACGGCAAAGCGATCTTCGAGCGCATTGGCCCACTCGGATGCCACCGGAATGGCCATGATGCGGCGAAGATCCGTCTTCAGGTCTCGGTCGTCTGCGGGCGACCGATAGATGAATTCGGGCATAACGCCGAGCGCATTTGTAACGGTGGCCTTTTGACTGCTCACGTCATCAAGCCACGAACTGACGCTGAATCGCTTCACCACGTGGGCCGAAGCACCCGCTACCAAAGTCGGGAAAATCTGCATGAACAGACCGTTGGCGTGAAACATGGGCATACAGACGAAGTACCGATCGGCCGCAGTCAGTTCCATCACCTTGATGGTCCCCACCGCGAACAGGTAGCAGTGGGCCTGTGGCATCAACACGCCCTTTGACGGCCCGGTGGTTCCCGACGTGTACATGATCGTGCATACATCGTTGGGCTGCGGAGTAAGACAGGCCTCAGCTCGAACGTCGGTGGCCTCGACGTTGGCATAGCTCAGTCGCTTGGTGTCACCCAACGACGCTGGCACTGAAGCACCGTCGCCGACCTCCGCACTTTCCACGACGATGGTGGTGCTGATTGGGACCCCTGAGGTGTCGACCCGTTCGAAAAGTGGCAACAGTTCGGCATCGACGGCGACCACGGTGGGTTCGCTGTTACGCACCTGATGCTCGAGGAAGGCTCCCTTCAGCTCGGTATTCACAGGGACGAACACCGCTTGCCGTTTGTGGGTGGCGATCATCAGTACGACGAATGCTCGACTATTGGTGAGCAACCCGAGCACTCGGTCGCCCTCGTTAACACCGAGATCAGCCAAGGCCGTCGCCACCGAGTCCGAGGCCCGGTCCAGATCACCAAAGGTCAGGTCATCGCCCCCACCTGGACCGAACGACAAGTACGGGCCATCAGGTTGCGCAGCCGCCTGGGCCCGCACGGCGTCGACAAGGGTCCAGCGCTCCAGAGGGAGATCGAGAAGCATCCGTCGATTGTTGCCGAGTCACACCCGCACCGCACAGCCACACCACACAGCCACACCATTGAGGAACGCAGCGCTAACGAAAGGCCGCGGCTCTGCCGATAAGGGGAGTGTGCGTCGTGTCGTCGTTCTCGAGACCAACGAAATTCCGCTGGCCATCTATCGTTGGTACGCCGATCGGCGTCCAGACTCCGCCATCGCCGAGGTGTTGGGCGAGCATGCCGGGCAGACGCGATTGGCTGAAGATCTCGGTGACAAGTACCTCTATCCCTCCCAGTCATGGGCCTCGGTCAGCACCGGAGTGCCTTTCCAGAAACACGGGATCTTCTGGTACGCCGATCCCAAACCGGCCGAGTTTCCCCTGTACTGGAAGCAGGCTGTCGAAACTCGATCGGTCGGCGTCGTCGGATCGCTGCACGCCTCGCCGATGGACGACATCAAGAATCTTCCGGGCCTGAAGTTCTGTGTCCCCGAGGTCTTTTCGTCGGGGACCGAAACTTTGCCTTCCTCGCTGCAACCTCTCCACGAGTTCAGCGTCCAAATGACCAACGCCAATGCCCGAGCCGTCACTGCTCGTAGCCCCATCGGCTCGTACGCTCACGGCGCCGTCGCCGCGGCGCGGGCGCGTCTCCGACCCGACACCATCGCCCGTCTTGCCTCGACGGCCGCGTTGGTCGCGGCCGGGCGGCAGTCGGGCGAACGGCTTCGCACAGCCCACTTCGACCTGATGGCTGACGTCTTCGAACGGCAGCTCAAGCACCACGATCCCGATCTGACCGTCTTCTTCACTAATCATGTGGCCGCCGCCATGCATCGCTACTGGTTCGCCTCGTTCCCCGAAGACTGGACCGACGAGCTGTACTCGGCAGAGTGGCGAGAAGCGCACATCAACGAGTTACCGGCAGCTATGGATTCGCTCGATCGATTCGTCGGCCGCATGCTCCGCCTTTGCCGGACAACAGACCGCACGTTGGTGATGGTGTCATCGATGGGTCAGGTCGGAGGCGAGCCACAGATTGAGACCGCGACCGATGTCTTCGTGGTTCGCGAACCGGGCGAGTTCTTTCGCTCGCTCAGCGTTCGACACCCGCACGAGATTCGCACCGCGATGGTTCCACAAGTCGCCGCCGCCTTCGAGAACGAGAGCGCCGCCCTTCAGGCCCATCAAGAGCTCGACGAGCTCCACGTCAACGAGCCCGGCGTCAGCGCCGACCGCTCGGGCCACGTGGTCACCGTCTCGTACCATCTGCCCGCTTCGTCAGATGGCAAGGTCGACTACCTCGGCAGGGTTCGCCGGGCCCATGAGTTGGGAGGCGAAGTCATCGCCGTCAAGGAACACCGCACCGGCACCCACGACCCACTCGGCGGCCTGTTATGCGCGAACAGCCCAACTGCCTCGCTCCCCACCGATCCAGTGGACGCTTTCGAGTTCGCACCGGCGGTACTGATTCTGCTTGGCCTCTCGCCAGCGCCTCATCATCAGACACCGACGTTCTCGCTCTGAGCCATGGCCCTCACAAGACCCTCGATGCTCGCCAGAACCACGCTCGTCGTCTCGGTTGTCATACCGGCCCGCAACGAGAGCGACGACGTTGGCCGAGCAATCCATGCGGTAATCGGCCAGTCGTTTCCACTCAACCAGGTCGAAGTCGTCGTTGTTGACGGCGACTCGGCCGATGACACGACAGCAGTTGCCACCAAACTCCTCACCTACGCAGGCTTCAAGCGATGGGCCGTCGTACAGAATCCCGGCGGCTCGACGCCGTCCAATCTGAATCGCGCTCTCGAGTGGGCTCGGGGCGACATCATCGTTCGCGTCGACGCCAGGTCGGCCATTCCGCCCGACTACCTACGCACCGTCGTCGGACGCCTCGAGCACGACACCAGCGTGGCCGTTGTCGGCGGTAGCCAGGTAGCGATCAGTCGAGACAATTCGTTGTCAGCAAGATCGATCGCCCGAGCCCTGAACAACGCCTATGCAATGGGCGGCTCGCGCTACCGGCGAGGTGGCGCTCAGAGCGGCACAGCAGACACCGTCTATCTCGGAGCCTTCCGCCGCCAACAGCTCGTCGAGGCCGGCGGTTGGAACCAGTCGTTCCCCACCAATCAGGACTTCGAGCTCAACCGTCGGATGAGCAACCTTGGCGACGTCTGGTTTGAGGCCGGGCTGCCTGTTGGCTACATCCCGCGAGGAACGCTGCGCCAAATCGCCTCGCAGTACCACCGGTTCGGTCAATGGAAGGTGCGCTACTGGCGTGCCACGGGCGATAAGCCGGTGGCACGCCAGATTCCCCTAGTCGCCGGTCCATCAGCACTTGTGTTCCTCGGCGTCTATCTGCTCGCGACCGGTCGCGTGCGCACGTTAGGCCTACTGGCTGTTGGCGGAATTGTGAGCACTCTCGCCCTCGACCACGTTGGGCAGACCGAGCCGGCCGAGGACGCATGCGAGCGGGGCCTAGCTGCTACCACCAACGCCCTCATCGGCATCTCTTGGTGGTCCGGCATCGTTCGAGAACTAGCTCGTCGCCCCAATTCCTGACAGGCGCATCGACTGCTTGGACGGGCACGTGTCAGTCAGGGCGAGCAAACTGATCCGGTGTTCATTCCTGGTTCGATTGACCAACTGACGGTCGCCTGGCTTCGAGATGCTTTCATTGAGGGAAGGATCGTCGACGGGCACCCCGACACCATCGTGGTTGAACCGCTCGGCGCTGCCGCCGGTCTACTTGGCGATCTGGCCCGTATCCACATCAAGTACGCGGTCGGCACGGGACCGACATCGGTGATCGTAAAGTTGCCGGCTTCGGACCCCGGCGGGCATCGCGTTGGCAGCATGCTTCGGGCCTGGCCGCGGGAGGTTGCGTTCTACCAACAGGTGGCCCCGCTGGCCCTCGGTGCCAGGGTTCCAGTGTGCTACCACACCGCCGGTGACGAGCGAACCGATCGGTGGGTCGTGATAATGGAGGACTGCCCGAGTGACACGATTGGCTCCGAGGACGGTGCGTCTACTGAACAGGCTGGCGCCGCCGTCGATGCCCTCGCCGGCTTCCACGCTGCCTGGTGGGAATCGCCAACTGTCTTCCCGTGGATGCCCGGCGTCGAAGGCGAAGGCTTTGCCATGCTCGAAGGGTCCTGGGCCGCCAACATTCCCCGGTTTATCGACCGATACAAGGCGGTGCTTCCAGCTGAGGCTGTCGACTGGGTCACCGCCTTTGCCCCCACACTGGGGACCTGGTCTCGACGAACGGCGTCCGAGCCGCTCACGATCGTCCATGCCGACTATCGGCTCGACAATCTGCTGTTCGACGGCCCCCGGGTCACCATGATCGACTGGCAAACCGCTCTGCGGGGCTCGGGTGCCATGGACCTCTCGTGCTTCTGCGCCACCGGGCTTAGCACCGAGCTGCGCCGCAACATCGAGAATAACCTGATCGACCGGTACCTCGCCGGCCTCGAAGCTGCAGGCGTTGTGGTCGACCACGAATGGTTCCGTCGAAGCTACGACGAACACCTGCTGTGGTGGATGGGACAATTCGCCAACAACCTCGCCCATCTGGCACCCGACGACCCGGCAATACAACAAGCACTGGAAACGATGGCAGTCCGCACCTACACCGCCGCCGTCGACCGCAACGTCGGCCGTCTACTCTCCTAGTTTCGGACGCGAGCCCTCTGCAGCGGATTCAGCGGAGAAACCGGTGGCCTCTTGGAACTTCCGCTTGGCTCTCCTTTATGGGGAGACTCGTCGGCGATGAGCCCGAACGGTTGTTGATGTCTGGAATGCCGTAGACCCATCGAGCCCCCTGGCCAAGAAGCTGCCCGGTGGCCCGGCCCGTATCGCCTTGCTCCGGGCCAGTTGGCAACGTCTGTGGATGTTGTTCGCAAGGCGCCGGGAAAGGCGCCTTGCGAGTCATCAACGTCAGCCGGCGAGGTCGGTGATGACGGCCCGGCCGGTGTAGGCGCCAGCCTCCAGTTCCTCTAAAATTTCCGGGAGCTCTGACAGTGCGCCGGTCCGCGAGACGTGTGTCTTGACATGTCCGTCGGCCGCAAGTTGTACAAGCTCGCGCATGTCCTGAACGGTGCCAACGGCTGAGAACATGATGAGTGGATCCTTCCCGAACAATTGCCAAGGGCTGATCTCGAAAGCCCCCTCGCTGTCGGCCGGAATACCAACCGCGACGAACATGCCACCTCGACGCAACAAGTCCATGCCCAGGCCGTAGCCAGCAAGTCGCGGTGAGAAGACGAGGCTGGCGTGAACACCGCCAGGAAACGCAGCCCGAGTTGCTTCCTTTGCGTCGTTGACATCGACAGCCAGATCGACGCCGAGCGAGCGGACGAACTCGATCCGCTCGGGCCCGACGTCGACCCCGACCACCTTGTAGCCCCAGTGTTTGGCTATCTGCACCGCATAGTGGCCAAGACCGCCGGCCGCCCCGAGTATCGCCACCGCAGAACCGGGCACCACGCCATATTGGTTCAGCTTCTTGACCGCGCCGTATGCAGTGAGACCGCCGCACGCAAGCGGTACCTCGTTATCGACGACGGAGTCGGGCAGCACCACCAAAGACTTGGCGTAGACCCGCATTTCCTCGGAATAGGTACCGAGGATGCCCTTCGATTGGCTACAGAGTCGAGGCCGGCCACCGAGACAGTGATCGCACGCGCCGCACCAGTAGCCGCCACCGCTTCCACCCAGCCCGAGGATGACCCGATCACCGATGTTCACATAGCGGTCGGCGCCGGGTCCCAACGCTTCGACAACACCGACGCCTTCGTGGCCAAAGGGGCCTGAGCGGGGCACCCCGGCCCAGTCGCCCTTCATCAGGTGGAGGTCGGAGTGGCACACACCGGCCGCAGTAAGACGCACGACAGCCTCTTCATACCGTGGCTCCGGCGTTGGCCGGTCCACGATCTGAAGCTCACCGTCGTCGAGTCGCGCTGTTTTCATAGCAACACGCTATTCGCCGCGCCCCCACGCAAGCCAGGCGGCCGAGCAACACCGGGAGAACTGGCCGCTAGGCACGACTTATCTGGAACATCCGCCGACACCTCGTCTTCCGATATTCCTGAAACTCTTTCTTCAGTCCATGTGGAAATCAGCCGTAAAACTTAGCCTCGATCCACCGTTTGAGTATTGGCTGGTGAGGGGCGCGTCCACCAAAAAGGCCTCCTGAGCTGGGAATCTGTTGATGTCTTACGTCAACAAGCCCACAACCACAGGAGGCACTTTCTGT